>PULM01000089.1 GCA_003552345.1 Ectothiorhodospiraceae bacterium | reverse complement strand
CGGGTCCTGGTGCCGGAGCGGCCGCTGATCTGCCGGCCGCTGGCGCCTGCCGTCGGGCGGCTGGTCGTGAAGGAGGCCGAGCCGGACGAGGTGCTGCGCCAGGCCCTGCTGCTTGGCCTGTGCACCGCGCACCGCTTCGACCCCGGGCGCCCGGTGCTGTGGACCCGGACCAGCGTGACCCGCGCGCTCGAGCTGTTCGACCCGGAGGGCTTCTACGCATGACCATCGACGAACCCCTGTTCCGCGGCCTCGTGCAGGAGCTCATCGAGGACAACCCGTTCGCGATCCGCGCGGTGCTGAGGATCCTCGGTCTGGTATTCACCGACACGGTGCCGACACTCGCCGTCACCTGCGCGGAGCGCCCGGTGCTGAAGGTGAACCTCGGCTGCCTGCGCGCGCACTGCGCGACCGAGGACCACGTGAAGGCGGTGATCTGCCACGAGTTCCTGCACGTGCTGCTGCGCCACACGGAGGAGAAAAGGGAACTGACCCCGGCTCGCCACCTCGCCTTCGACGCGGTGATCAACGCGATCATCCACCGCCAGTTTGGGTCGGCGTACTCGTCGATGATGGGCCGCTACTACGCCGACGTGTCCGGCCTGCTGCGCCTGCTGCGACCGATGACCGACTTCGAGCGCGCCCATCTGAATGCGCGCCGGTTCGATCGCGGCCGGCCGCTGCCGCAGTGGGTGCGTGCCTGGGAGGGCCTGTACGAGGGCCGGTTGGTGGCCGACGACCTCGAGGCGCTCGGGGGGGACCTCGCCCGGGAAGCCCCCCAGTCGGGTTCCGGTCGTGGCGCCGGCACGCGCAGCGACGCGTTCCGACTCGACGGCGAGCCGATCCCGGACCCGGGCGCCGGGCACCTGCTCGGCAACCACGACGAACTCGGCGGCGGCGTCGACGGCGAACTGGCGGAGGCGCTCGACCAGGCGATGCGCGAGATGAACGGGGAGGGCATCTGGCGCGCCCCGAAGTCCCGCGGCGTGGGTGCGCACCCCTATGAGGCGCTGTTCAACGCCGCCGATGAGCCGCTGCGGCGCTGGAAGCGCGACACGCTCGCGGTGCTGCGGCGGCACCTCGTTCCCGACCGGAACTCGCGCGCCCGCCGCGACGCGCCGCGCGACTACCGCATCCCGGTGCTATCGGTCTCCGACCGGCGGGCGTTCCTGCGCGCGCTGTGGTCGCCGTACCTGCCCGAGGCCGCGTGGCAAGGCACCCACCTTCTCGCGGCAGGCACCGCGCAGGTCTACCTCGACGTGTCCGGCTCGATGAACGCCGAGATGCCGCTGATCGTCGGCCTGCTCGGGCAGCTTTCGCGGCACATCCGCCGCCCGTTCTGGGCATTCAGCGACCAGGTGGTGCCGGCGACGATCGTGAACGGCCAGCTCAAGGCGGCGACCTCCGGCGGCACCAGCATGACCTGCGTGATCGAGCACGTCGCGCGCACCCGTCCGGCGGCGGCCGTGGTCCTCACCGACGGCTACATCGAGCCGCTCGGGAACAAGGTCCTGCAACGCGCCGCCGCGACCCGCCTGCACGCGCTCGTCACCCGCGACGGGCACCCGGCCGCGCTTGCCCGCGCGGGCATCCCCTACACCCAGCTCGGGAGGCTGCCGTCATGATCCGCATCTCCGAAATGGTCCTGCCGGGGCACCCGGACAAGTTCTGCGACCAGGTGGCCGACGCGGTGATCGCCGCCTGCGTGGCGGTGGACGCAGACGCCTACGGCCAGGTCGAGGTGTCGACCTGGTCGGACCACGTCTGGCTGTCGGGTGGGATCTGCACCCGCCGGCCGCTGCCGCAGACGCTGGAGTCGCTGGTGGTCGAGGCCGGCCTCGCCGCCGGTTACGGCGCCGACAACTGGATCGACCCGCGCCGCTATCGGGTCACCAGTACCGTCTGCCAGCAGGTTGGCGACCCGACCCGCTGGTCCGCGCGGGTGAACGACCAGAGCGTCGTGCTCGGCTGGGCCGGGTACGACCCGCGCACGCACTACCTGCCGCCCGAACACTTCCTTGCCCACGTGCTGCGCGAGGCGCTGACCGACTCCTGCCGGGACGGAGAGCTGCAGGGGCAGGGTCCCGACGGCAAGCTGATGGTCCGCCTGCGCGAGGACAGCGCCGGCTGGACGCTGGAGCAGGTGCTGGTCACGGTGCAACAGCGCGCGGACACGCCGTTCCTCGAACTGTGCGCAGGTGTCTCCGCGACGTTATCCGCAGCGTACCGCGAAACCCGGGAGAGGGACCCGCGCTGGCGCGCGCCCTGGACGGAGGTGGACCTGCTGGTCAACCCGAACGGCCCGCTGGTGAACGGGGGCAGCGATGGCGACAACGGTCAGACCGGGCGCAAGCTGGTGATGGACTTCTACGGCCCGCGCGTGCCCATCGGCGGTGGCGCGCTCTCCGGCAAGCACCTCTCGCACATCGACCGCATCGGCGCCTACGCCGCGCGCGATGCCGCGGTGCGGGCCGTGCAGTCGGGCGCGAAGGAATGCCTCGTCCGCGTCGTCTACGCCCCGAACCGTGAAATGCCGCTGGACATCGACTACGCGATGGAAGAGCGGGGCGAGCGGCAGCCGGCGCCGTTCTTTGTCCATCCGGAGATGGTCGACCGGTACCCTGCCGGCCTGATCAGGACGGGCCTCGCGCAGGGTGGCCACTTTTTCGATGCGCGCCTTCCTTGGAACGGCGGTGGGGGATGAACGGCATCCTGCACAACGCCTGGAGCCTGCGCCCCGGATTGGCCAGGACCGGCCTTTCGCGCCGCGCAGAGACGAATTTGCGGGGATTTTCTCCCGCCCTGGTCGTCACGGCGCTACGCTGAACACCATGGATAAAGGCCCCACGGACGGGGCGCCGCCGATTTAAGCACCAACTTGCGGGCG
>PULM01000076.1 GCA_003552345.1 Ectothiorhodospiraceae bacterium | reverse complement strand
GTGGCCAGGGTCAGCGCCGCCAGAAACAGCGCGCCGGCCATCAGCGACGCCCCGACGAAGCCCAGCCAGCTCTCCAGCTCTCCGGCGCTCAGCTCACCGAGCAGACCGCCCGCGCCGAGCGGCAGCGCCTCGCCCTCCAGGTGCAGACTGGCCAGGGCAGCGCCGGCGAAGAGCGCCAGCAGCAGCCCCACCGAGCGCACCAGCAGCGCCAGCGGATCGAACCCGGGCTCGTCGAGCATCCGAAACACGCGATAGGCGGCCCAGCCCATGAACAACGGCACCAGATAGGCCAGGTAGCCAAAGAGCACCAGGGCGATATCGGCAAACCAGGCACCGGCGATGCCGCCGAAGTTCTCTACCTCGGCCGCCGCACTGACCCGACTCCAGCTCGGGTCGCCGGCGTCGTAGCTCCACAGGGCGAGCAGCATGAAGGCGGCCACACCGGCGAGCAGCACCATGGTTGCCTCGCGCAGGCGACGTTGCAGCTGATGACCAAGGAACGGCTCTTCCCCGCGTTGTTCTTCCGGCTCCGCCACGGATCTCGTACCCTTTGCAGGAATCAATCCACCATTGTCAGTGACCACCGCGGTAGCGGCAAGTCACGCCCGCCGCACCTGCACGGCGCCGGCGCCAGGCAGTATCATGCAATCGGTGACGGCAAGGCGGCACCGCAGGCCCTCGGCAAAGGAGAGCCCCTTCGACTCATGCGGCGCTTACGCTGGTTAAACGAGCACACCCCGGAAGAGCCGTTCCCCTCGGCGGATCAGGCCCTGGCCGATCCCAATGGTCTGCTGGCCGTCGGCGGCGACCTCAGCCCCGAGCGACTGCTGGCCGCCTACCGCAATGGCATTTTCCCTTGGTACGGCGAGGGGCAGCCCATCCTCTGGTGGAGCCCCGACCCGCGCGGCGTCTTTCTCCCCGGCGACTTCCACGTCAGCCGCAGCCTGCGGCGGCGGCTCAATCAGACCCGCATGACGGTCACCCTGGATACCGAGTTCGAGGCTGTAATGGCCGGCTGCGCCGCCCCGCGCCCCGACCAGGACGGCACCTGGATCACCCGCGAGATGATCGCCGCCTATACCGAACTCCACCACCTCGGCTGCGCGCACTCTGCCGAGGTCTGGCTGGAGGGGGAACTGGTCGGCGGGGTCTACGGCGTGGCGCTGAACGGTGCCTTTTTCGGGGAGTCCATGTTCAGCCGCATGGAGGACGCATCGAAGATCGGGCTGACGTGGCTGATGGCGCAACTCTGGCGCTGGGGCTTTACGCTTTTCGACTGCCAGATGGGCAACCCCCACCTGGCCCGGCTGGGCGTGCGCGAGATCCCGCGCAGTGATTACCTGGCGCGCCTGCAACAGGCGCTGGAGCGCACCCACCGCCCCCCGCCCTGGCACCTGGACGCGGACCTGGATCCGGTGGCTGAACACCGCAGACAGGAGGGTACGTGAGCCGCGGCCGTGTCACCCTGCTGCGCACCGACTGCCACGACTGCGCCTACGTCGGCGGCCGGACGGCGCGACTGGAGTTTCTGTCGCCGCGCCTGGCACTCGACGACCGACGCTATCAGCTGCTCCTGGAGCAGGGCTTCCGACGCAGCGGCCCCTACATCTACCGACCCCACTGCCCCACCTGCAACGCCTGCCACTCCCTGCGCATTCCGGCGTCCCAATTCCGCAAACGACGGCGCCACCGTCGCTGCCGACGGCACAACGGCGACCTTCACGTCGCCGCCCAGCCGCCGGTGATCACCGATGAACACCTGGCGCTGTACCGGCGCTATATCCATCACCGGCACCCGCAAAGCAGCATGGCCAACCCGGGGCGGGCCGAGGCCGAGGGCTTCCTGATGGCCCCCTGGTGCACCACCGTCTTCTATGAACTGCGGACCGAGGCGCACGGCCAGCTCCTCGGGGTGGCCGTCACCGACGTGCTGCCCGATGCCCTCTCCGCGGTGTATACGTTCTACGCGCCCGAGGCCGAGCACCGCGGCCTGGGCCCCCTCGCCGTACTGCTGCAGCTGGCCGAGGCCCGCCGGGTGGGGGCGACCCACGTCTACCTGGGCTACTGGATCGAGGACGCTCCGACGATGGCCTACAAGGCGACGTTCAAACCCCACGAGGTCTTTGATGGGCGACGCTGGCAGTGGCGGGGCTAACCACACCAACCGCCTTGCCGCCAGGGCCATAGGCCGGTATAGTTCGCGCGTTTAGAGGTTCCGCCCAATCGGCGGGGCACCATCGGACCGCAGCGACCACGAGTCAGAGAGGCGCATGGCGAAGGAAGACTCCATCCGCATGCAGGGGGTGATCGTCGACACCCTGCCCAACACGATGTTCCGCGTCGAGCTGGAAAACGGCCACGTGGTCACGGCCCACATCTCCGGCAAGATGCGCAAGCACTACATCCGCATTCTCACCGGGGATAAGGTGACGGTGGAACTGACCCCGTACGACCTGAACAAGGGGCGCATCGTCTACCGCGAACGCTGACGACTCACCCCCGGCGCGGTGCTGACTTGCGGAGCCGGGGGGCGCCCGGCTACGCCCCCTCGGTGTCTCTTTCCCGAACGTGGATGGCCAGCTCGCCGTCCTCGACCGTGACCTCGACCTCGCCGCCACCCGTCAACTCGCCGAAGAGCAGCTGTTCCGCCAGCGGCTTCTTGATGTGCTGCTGGATGACGCGGGCCATCGGGCGGGCGCCCATCTGCGGATCGTAGCCCTTCTCGCCGATCCACCGTCGGGCGTCACCATCGACCACCAGCGTGACCCGCTTCTCGGCCAGCTGCACCGAAAGCTCGCGGATGAACTTGTCGACCACCCGCTGCACGGTGTCCTGGCCCAGCGGCTGGAATTGCACCACCGCATCGATGCGGTTGCGGAACTCCGGCGAGAACGTACGGCGGATCGCCTCCATGCTGTCCTGGCTGTCGTTCTCGTTGGTGAAGCCGATCGAGCGCTTGCTCATCTCCTCGGCGCCGGCGTTGGTGGTCATCACCAGGATGACGTTGCGGAAATCCGCCTCGCGGCCGTTGTTGTCGGTCAGCGTGCCGTGGTCCATCACCTGCAGCAGCAGGTTGAATACATCCGGATGCGCCTTCTCGATCTCATCGAGCAGCAACACCGAGTGCGGATGCTTGATCACCTCCTCGGTGAGCAGACCACCCTGGTCGTAGCCGACGTACCCAGGGGGCGCACCGATCAGACGCGAGACCGTGTGCCGCTCCATGTACTCGGACATGTCGAAGCGGATCAGCTGCACGCCGGTGAGTTCGGCCAGCTGGCGGGTCACCTCGGTCTTGCCCACCCCGGTGGGACCGGCGAAGAGGAATGTTCCCACCGGACGATCCGGCGTACCCAGCCCGGCGCGGGACATCTTGATGGTCGACGCCAGGTTGTCGATGGCCTCGTCCTGGCCGAAGATCAGCCCCTTGAGTTCCCCCTCCAGGCTCTCGAGCACCTTCATGTCCTGGCTGGAGACCCGCTTGGGCGGGATCCGGGCGATCTTGGCGACGATCGACTCGATATCCGGCAGCCCCACCGTCTTGCGCCGCTTCGAGCGCGGCCGCAGCCGCAGCCGGGCCCCGGCCTCGTCAATGACATCGATGGCCTTATCGGGCAACCGCCGGTCGTTGATGTACTTGGCCGAGAGCTCTGCCGCCGCCTGCAGGGCCGGCTCGGTGAAGCGCACGTTGTGATGCTCCTCGAAGCGACTCTTCAGGCCCTTGAGGATCTGCACGGTATCCTCGACCGAGGGCTCGCTGACGTCAATTTTCTGGAACCGCCGGGCCAGCGCCCGGTCCTTCTCGAAGATCCCCCGGTACTCCTGATAGGTGGTGGAGCCGATGCAGCGCAGCTCGCCGGAGGCGAGCATCGGCTTGATCAGGTTCGAGGCATCCATCACCCCACCGGAGGCCGAACCGGCGCCGATGATGGTGTGGATCTCGTCGATGAACAGGATCGAGCCAGCATCTTTCTTGAGCTGATGCAGCAACGCCTTGAGGCGCTTCTCGAAGTCGCCGCGATACTTGGTGCCGGCCACCAGGGCGCCCAGATCCAGCGAGTAGATGGTGCTGTCCTTGAGGACATCGGGCACCTCGCCCTCGACGATCTGCTTGGCCAGGCCCTCGGCGATGGCCGTCTTGCCGACGCCGGCCTCGCCGACGAACAGCGGGTTGTTCTTGCGACGCCGACAGAGCACCTGAACCGTGCGCTCGATCTCGAAACGCCGGCCAATCAGCGGGTCGATCTGGCCGTGCCGGGCCCGCTGGTTGAGGTTGGTGGCGTACTGCTCCAGCGGCGACCCGCCCTGGGCCGGCTCCGCTGCGCCCTCTTCATCCGCCGGGCCACTCTCTTCCTTGCCCATGTCTTCTTCACCCCCCACCGAGGAGATGCCGTGGGAAATGTAGTTCACCACGTCCAGGCGGGAGATATTCTGCTTGTGCAGAAAATAGACCGCCTGGGACTCCTGTTCGCTGAAGATGGCCACCAGCACGTTGGCCCCGGTGACCTCGCGCTTGCCGGAGGACTGAACATGGAGGATGGCGCGCTGGAGGACGCGCTGAAAGCCCAAGGTTGGCTGGGTCTCGCGACTGTCGTTGGCCGGCAGCAGCGGCGTGGTCTCGGCCAGGAAGGCCTGCAACTCGCCGCGCAGCCGCTCGAGGTCGGCGCCACACGCCTTGAGCACCTGCGAGGCAGCGGGGTTGTCGGTCAAGGCCAGCAGGAGGTGCTCGACGGTGAGGAACTCGTGCCGCTTCTCGCGCGCGTCCTTGAAGGCCAGATTGAGCGTAAACTCTAACTCTTTACTCAGCATGCCCTATTACCTCGCCTGGGGCTCAACCGGGGTAGCATCCCCGGGTTTTGGACCGACCAGCACCGCCACGGTTCCTGGAACGATTCAAGCTTCCTCCATCGTACACAGAAGCGGGTGCTCGTGCTCGCGCGCGTAGTCGTTGACCTGCGAAACCTTGGTCTCAGCCACATCCCGAGTGTAGACGCCGCACACGCCCTTCCCCCGCGTATGCACGTGCAGCATGATCTGCGTAGCCTGGCTGCGGTCCTTCTGGAAGAACCGCTGCAGGACATCCACGACGAAGTCCATGGGCGTGTAGTCGTCGTTGAGCAGCACCACCTTGTACAAGGGGGGCTGCTTGAGCGACGGGTTGGCCGCCTCAACCTCGGGGCCCTGCGGGTCGTCTTGGTTCGGCTCGTCGGTCATCACCCCTCATTTTATATGAGTCTCACGCCACCCGGCCATTGCTGACCTTCGCGGTCACCATAAAAAAACCCCGGGACGGCTGCATACCGTCCCGGGGCCCGGCTTGTTGCCGCCTTCGAGCAGCAAACCTAGAACTGCTCTTCCTCGGTGGAGCCCGTCAGTGCGGTCACCGAAGACTGGCCACCCTGGATCACGTTGGTGACCTGGTCGAAGTAGCCGGCACCGCCCTCGCGCTGGTGGCGCGTCGCGGTATACCCGTACTTCTCCGCGGCGAACTCGGCCTGCTGCAGCTCGGAGTAGGCCTCCATCTGACGCTCCTTGTAGCCGCGGGCCAGCTCGAACATCGAGTAGTTCAGCGAGTGGAAGCCGGCCAGCGTGATGAACTGGAACTTGAAGCCCATCGCGCCGAGCTCGTCCTGGAACTTGCGGATGGTCGCCTCGTCCAGGTTGCCCGCCCAGTTGAACGACGGCGAGCAGTTGTAGGCGAGCAGCTTGCCCGGGTACTTCTCGTGGATCGCCTGGGCGAAGTCGCGGGCAAAGCCCAGGTCCGGCTTGCCGGTCTCGCACCAGATCACGTCGGCATACGGGGCGTAGGCCAGACCACGACTGATCGCCTGCTCGGCACCCGGCTTGGTGCGGAAGAAGCCCTCGGAGGTCCGCTCGCCGGTGATGAACGGCTTGTCGTTGTCGTCGACATCCGAGGTCAGCAGGTCGGCCGCCTCGGCATCGGTGCGCGCCACCAGGATGGTCGGGACATCCATGGTGTCGGCCGCCAGGCGGGCGGCGATCAGCTTCTGCACCGCCTCCTGGGTGGGCAGCAGCACCTTGCCGCCCATGTGGCCGCACTTCTTCACCGAGGCCAGCTGGTCCTCGAAGTGCACGCCCGCAGCACCGGCGCGGATCATCCCCTTCATCAGCTCGAAGGCGTTGAGCACGCCGCCGAAGCCGGCCTCGGCGTCCGCCACGATGGGCTTCATGAAGTCGAACGGCTCGTTGCCCTCGGCGTGGTTGATCTCATCGGCGCGCAGCAGCGCGTTGTTGATGCGGTCCACCACCGCCGGGACCGAGTTGGCCGGGTACAGCGACTGGTCCGGGTACATGGTCTGACCCAGGTTGGCGTCCGCCGCCACCTGCCAGCCCGAGAGGTAGATCGCGTTGAGACCGGCCTTGACCTGCTGGAGGGCCTGGTTGCCGGTCAGGGCGCCGAGAGCGTTGACATAGGGCATCTCGTGCATGTACCTCCAGAGCTTCTCGGCGCCCTGGCGCGCGAGGCTATACTCGACGTGCACGGTCCCGCGCAGGCGAACCACCTCGTCGGCGCCGTAGCCCCGCTGCACCCCTTTCCAGCGCGGGTTTTCCGCCCAGTCACGCTCAATCGCCGCTTGATCTTTCAACATGTCTCTCTGCCTCCCAATCGGGCTGGTACACCGTACCCCCGAAGATCGTGTTTGATGTTCTATTGCTGCCTGCCCGAGGGCCATCGCGGCCGCTCTCGTTGAGGTTCGAACCCCGGGAGGGGTTAACCCGGGGCCCAGAACCGATACTGCTGCGTTCGCCAAGCGCCAACAGCCGGGTGGCACACTGCCGCGCCTGAACAACGCGTCACAGATAGTATGGCGCGCCGCAGCATTTGACAATATTTCCCAAACTATATTGCATATTGATCGACCCAATGCATGAAGAACGGAAAGCCTTGGATCACGAATCGCCTCGCCACTACTATCGGCACAATCGACTCAAGCAGTTGCGCGCCTTCTGCCACGCAGCGCAGGAGCGCAGTATCTCGCGTGCCGCCGAGCGTCTCGAGCTGAGTCAGCCATCGGTCTCGCTGCAGATCCAGGCCCTGGAGCGCGAGATGGGCATCACCCTGTTCGAGCGCCGCGGGCCACGCATCCGGCTTACCCCCGACGGTGAGGGGCTCTACGAGGTGGCCGCGCCGCTGGTCGAGGGGATCGACTCGCTGCCGGAGCAGTTCGTCGCCCGCAACCGTCGCCAGCAGCTCGGCCACCTGGACATCGCCGCCGGCGAGTCGACCTCGCTCTATGTCCTGCCCGATCTGCTGCGCGCCTTCATGGAACACCACCCCAAGGTCCACGTGCGCCTGCACAACCTCATCGGCGAGGAGCAGATCCACGCCGTGCAGCAGGATCGGGTGGATATCGCCGTCGGCTCGAACCTCGACCTGCCCGACGACGTGGTCTACCGAGCCACCCACACCTTCGACCTGAAGCTGATCACGCCACTCGATCACCCGCTGGCACAGAAGGAGCAGATCACGCTGGAGGATCTGGCCGCCGGCGAGCTGATCCTGCCGCCCCGGCAGCTGACCACCTGGCGCCTGGTGAACCTGATCTTCCAGCAGCACAGCGTGCCCTACCAGGTGCGCCTGGAGGTCGGCGGCTGGGAGATCATGAAGCGCTACGTCGAACTCGGCTTCGGCATCGGCATCGCCAGCGCCATCTGCCTGACCGGCCACGAGCGGCTGGCCATCCGCGATCTACCGGAGATCTTCCCGCGCCGGACCTACGGCGTCATGCTGCGCCGCGGGCGCTACCTCTCCCCCCAGGCCCGCCGCTTTCTGGAGCTGATCGACCCCGAGGGTTTCGGCCAAGCAGCTGATTGGGACGGCGTCCCGGGCAGTCAGGAGAGTGTCCTTATCCCCGGCCGCGGCTCGGAATAGCGCGCCGGATGCATCGGGCCTACCGGGCCGCCCCCACGACTGTGGTAGCCTCTCGGCCCGGGACACCTGACAGATCCGCCCCATGACCGAATCCCCCAAGCGAATCGTTATCGGCCTCTCCGGCGGCGTGGACTCCGCCGTGGCTGCGCTGCGCCTGCTCCGCGCCGGTCACGAGGTGATCGGGCTGTTCATGAAGAACTGGGAGGACGACGACACCCTGACCCGGTGCTCCGCCGAGGACGATATCGCCGCCGCGGTGGAGGTTGCCGAGCACCTGGGGATCCCCATCCGCCGGGTGAACTTTGCCGTGCACTACCGGCGCGAGGTCTTCGAACAGGCACTGCGCGAGCTGCGTGCCGGCCGCACGCCCAACCCGGACATCCTCTGCAACCGGCACATCAAGTTCGACCGCTTCCTCCGCCACGCCCGCGAGCAGTTCGCTGCGCACGCCGTGGCCACCGGCCATTACGCCCGCCTGGGGGACGCCAGCGATGGCGGCCCGGCGCTGCTGCGCGGCGTTGATCCGGGCAAGGACCAGAGTTATTTCCTCGCCGGGGTGCCCCGCGAGGCGCTGGCCGACGTGCGTTTCCCCCTGGGGGACAGCACCAAGGAGGCCATCCGTGAGGAGGCCCGCGCGGCGGCGCTGCCGAACTTCGACCGCCCCGACAGTACGGGGATCTGTTTTATCGGCGAGCGGGACTTCACCCGCTTCCTGCAGCGCTACATCGAACCTCATCCCGGCCCGATCATCACCGCCGACGGCGAACGCATCGGCGACCACCGCGGATTGCCTTTCTACACCCTGGGCCAGCGCCGCGGACTGGGGATCGGCGGTGATCGGGACCGCCATGCCACACCCTGGTACGTGGCCGCCAAGGACCCGGGGCGCAACGCGCTCATCGTTGTTCAGGGCCACGACCACCCCTGGCTGCAGAGCGTGGCGGTGACGACCGAACCCTGCCACTGGCTGGCGCCGCGCCCTGCAGATGGCGCGCGGTTGCAGGCCCAGGTGCGCTACCGCCAACAGCCCCAGGCCGGCCGACTGACCCACAACGCGGATGGCAGCGTACGGTTTCGGTTCGATACCCCCCAGCGGGCCGCCACCCCAGGGCAGCACCTGGTCCTCTACGACGGTGATCACTGCCTGGGCGGGGCCGTGATTGCCGCCGCAGACCCGGCCCAGCCGGATCCCCCGCCGACCCTGCAGACGGATTCAACGGAGGTGGTGTGAGCGAGTCGCGCGAGAAGGAACAGGCCCTGACCCTGGCTGTCATCATGCAGTCGGTCCAGTGCATCCGCGAGATTGCGCGCAGCGGGGATACCGAGGCGAGCCGCTACCAGCCCCTGATCGAGGGCCTGCTCGGGGAGTACGACGGCTCGACCGACGCCCTTTACGGCACGGCGCGCCTCGCCCCAGGACTGCGCCGGGTGGTCGAGCAACTGGAGGACCCCCAGGAGGCCGACACCACACGCTACGTGGCGAGCATCCTCCACCTCGAGCGCCGCCTGATGAAGCGCCCGGCGGTGCTCCAGCGCATCGCCGAGGGGATCGAGCAGGCGCGGGGGCAGGCGGACTACTTCGAGGGGGCCACACACATGAGCGTCATCCACGGCATCGGTGACCTCTACAGCCAGACCATCAGCCAGATGGGGCCCCGGCTGATGATCCGCGGCGAGCAGCAGCATCTCGAGAACGAGCGCAACGCGGCGCTGATCCGCGCTCTGCTCCTTTGCGGCATCCGGGGGGCCAGCCTGTGGCGCGACAACGGGGGCGGGCGCATGACGCTGCTCTTCCGGCGCCAGGCCATCGCCGGCGCTGCCCGTGAACTACTTGAGCGGCTGCCTGCCGAGGCGTAAGCGACGCATCAGGATGGATTCGATACACTCCAAACAACGCTGATCGCACAACCACTGGAGGGATCATGACGGACAGCTTCAACTCGCGGACCACCCTGCAAGCCGGGGGCAAGGCCTACGAGATCCACAGCCTGGACGGGCCGCGCCGCGATTACGACGTCGATCGCCTGCCCTACTCCCTGAAGATCCTGCTCGAGAACCTGTTGCGCACGGAAGACGGCGTCAACGTCACCCGCGAGCATATCGAGGCGGTCCTCAATTGGGATCCCAAGGCGGCACCGAAGGACCAGATCGCCTTCACGCCCGCGCGCGTGGTGCTGCAGGACTTCACCGGCGTCCCGGCGGTGGTCGATCTGGCCGCCATGCGCGACGCCATGCGCGACCTCGGCGGTGATCCGGGCAAGATCAACCCGCTCTCCCCGGCCGACCTGGTCATCGACCACTCGGTGATGGTCGACCACTTCGGCAACCGTCAGGCGCTGCAGCTCAACACCGAGATCGAGTACCAGCGCAACCGGGAGCGCTACGAGTTCCTGCGCTGGGGGCAGACGGCGTTCTCGAATTTCCGGGTCGTCCCGCCGGGCACCGGCATCGTCCACCAGGTCAACCTCGAGTATCTGGGCCAGGTGGTCTTCCGCAATGAGAATGGCGGTACGCCACAGGCCTACCCGGATACCCTGGTGGGGACCGACTCCCACACCACCATGATCAACGGCCTGGGCATCCTTGGCTGGGGCGTGGGCGGCATCGAGGCCGAGGCCGCCATGCTGGGTCAGCCGATCAGCATGCTCGTCCCGGAGGTGGTGGGTTTCCGCCTCGAGGGCCGACTGCCGGAGGGCGCGACGGCCACCGACCTGGTGCTGACCGTCACCGAGATACTGCGCAAGAAGGGCGTGGTCGGCAAGTTCGTCGAGTTCTTCGGCGACGGCCTCGACCACCTGCCCCTGGCGGACCGGGCCACCATCGCCAACATGGCCCCGGAATACGGCGCCACCTGCGGCATTTTCCCGGTGGACAAGGAGACCCTGGCCTACATGGAGCTCTCCGGCCGCGACCAGGAGCTTATCGATCTCACCGAGCAGTACGCCAAAGCCCAGGGCATGTGGCGGGAGACCGGTGCTCGCGAGGCCGAGTACTCGGACACCCTGTCGCTGGACATGGGTACGGTGGTCCCGAGTCTCGCCGGACCGAAGCGGCCTCAGGACCGAGTCTCACTGGACGCGGCCAAGGCCAGCTTCAAGCAGACCCTGCAGGAGCACCTGCGTGCCCACCATGCGGTGCCGGCCGACGAGGCCGAGGAGCACTTCGAGGACGAGGGCGGCCACAGCGCGCCGGGGATCGACGACGCCCACGAGCGGGGCGCAGTGGAGATCGAGATCGGCGGGCGCAAGGAGCTGCTCAAGCACGGCGATGTGGTGATCGCGGCGATCACCTCCTGCACCAACACCTCGAATCCCGCCGTGCTGGTCGCCGCCGGCCTGGTGGCCAAGAAGGCGCGCGAGCGCGGCCTGTTGCCCAAGCCCTGGGTCAAGACCAGCCTGGCACCCGGCTCCCAGGTGGTCCCCGCCTACCTCAAGCAGGCCGGGCTGCTCGACGACCTTGAACATCTGGGCTTCTCGGTGGTGGGCTTTGGCTGCACCACCTGCATCGGCAACTCCGGCCCCCTCCCCGACGCCGTCACCGAAGGCATCCGCGAGGGGGACCTGTGCGTGACCTCGGTGCTCTCGGGCAACCGCAACTTCGAGGGCCGCATTCACCAGGATGTCCGCGCCAACTACCTGGCCTCGCCGCCGCTGGTGGTGGCCTACGCCCTGGCCGGCACCATGGCCCGGGACCTGTACAACGAGCCGCTCGGCACCGACAACCAGGGCCGGGATGTCTATCTCAAGGACATCTGGCCCACCCAGCAGGAGGTCGCCGATCTCGTCCGCGGCAACATCTCGGCCGGGATGTACCGCGAGCAGTACGCCAACGTCTTCGACGGCGACGACGCCTGGCAGGGCATCGACGCCCCGCAGGGGGAACTCTACGACTGGCGTGAGTCCACCTACGTCAAGAACCCCCCGTACTTCCAGGGGATGAGCAAGACGCCGGAGCCGCTGCAGGACATCCGCGGCGCCCGCTGCCTGATCTACGTCGGCGACTCCATCACCACGGACCACATATCGCCGGCCGGTGCCATCCACCCGGAGAGCCCCGCTGGGCAGTACCTGCAGGAGCAGGGCGTGTCTCCGAAGGACTTCAACTCCTACGGCTCGCGGCGCGGCAACCATGAGGTCATGATGCGCGGCACCTTCGCCAACGTGCGCCTGCGCAACCGCATGGCACCGGGCACCGAAGGGGGTTGGACCACGCACGTGCCCAGTGGCGAGCAAACCAGCGTCTACGACGCCTCCATGCGCTACCAGCAGGCCGGCACCCCGTTGGTCGTGCTCGCCGGCAAGGAGTACGGCACCGGCTCCTCCCGTGACTGGGCGGCGAAGGGGACCAAGCTGCTGGGTATCAAGGCGGTCATCGCCGAGAGCTACGAGCGCATCCATCGCTCCAACCTGGTCGGCTTCGGCGTCCTGCCGCTGCAATTCCAGGACGGCGAAAACGCCGAGACCCTCGGCCTGAACGGCGATGAGGCCTTCGACATCGAGGGCATCACCGAGCAACCGAGCAGCGTGCGCGTGGTCGCCCGGCGTGAGGACGGCAGCGAGACGGCCTTCGAGGCCCGTGTGCGGATCGACACCCCGCAGGAGTGGGAGTACTACCGCCACGGCAGCATCCTGCACTACGTGCTGCGCGGTCTGGCCGGCACGGCCTGAGGCCGCCTCAGGAACAGGGCGCGGGGGTGGCCAGTGCCACCCCCGCCGTCCCTGGCTGGCGCAACGGACACAGCCTCTGTGCCGGCCCTCCATCACTCTGCCTTCGTACTCCGACCGAGGGCCTCGAAAACTGAATCTCGAGGTTTCCCGCCCCCTCCTCAATTCGTAGAGAAGCGATATTACCGAGGATATTGCTTGGCCCGGTCAGCGATGCTGATCCGAGATTTTCCCGGTGAATCTTCAATTCAAATCGAAGAATTATTCCAATCTGCCCCGGACACCCTGTATTCCGCCCGTCGAGCGCCCCGGGATGAGGTTGGGCAAATCGCCGCACACCCTTCACAAACCGATAGTTGGCGCCTAGTACTGAAAAACTTGACGGCCCGGGGAACGCACGCCGCGGCAAGGCAGCGCACCCGGTGCGGCACCGCGCCCCCGAGCGTTGACCACCCCCCACGCTTCTTGTTTATCTAACCCTGCAACATTTGGATGGTGCCCGCTCCATCTCCGGTCCGGTTGATTGGGCGGGTGGTTCGGAGGCTAACGCCTTTCATAAAAGGAGTAGCTACTATGAGAGATCGCGACGATTTCGTGGACTTCGACGACCCGAACAGGGTCTGGCCGTCCGGGCTGACCCTGCCGGAGGCGGAAGAGCTGCAC
>PULM01000091.1 GCA_003552345.1 Ectothiorhodospiraceae bacterium | reverse complement strand
CGGGCCACCATCGTCTACAGCCAGCGTCTGCGCCAGGCCTACCGCGACACGCCGATCCTCCTGGGCGGGATCGAGGCCAGCCTGCGCCGCCTGGCCCACTACGACTACTGGTCCGACAAGGTGCGCCGCTCGGTGCTGCTCGACGCCAAGGCCGACCTGCTGCTCTACGGCAACGCGGAACGCGCCCTGGTCGAGGTGGCCCACCGCATCGCCGCCGGCGAGTCGCCGCAGCGGATCCGCGACGTGCGCGGCATCGCCTACGCCCGTCCCGCGCCCGGCCCCGCGGAGGACGACCCGGCGGAGCAGCAGGGGGTGCTGCGGTTACCGGACTGGGAGAGCGTGCGCCGGGACGCCGATCGTTTTGCCGAGCTGGCGCGCATCACCCGCCAGGAGACCAATCCGCACAATGCCCGCACCCTGGTTCAGGCCCACGGCGATCAGGAGGTCTGGGTCACGCCGCCACCGCTGCCGCTGAGCACCGAGGAGCTGGACACCCTCTACGAACTGCCCTACCAGCGGGCGCCGCACCCGGCCTACGCCGGACGCCGGATCCCGGCCTGGGAGATGATCCGCTTCTCGGTGAACATCATGCGCGGCTGTTTCGGCGGCTGCAGCTTCTGCTCGATCACCGAGCACGAGGGCCGGCTGATCCAGTCCCGCTCGCGGGAGTCAGTCCTGCGCGAGATCGACGAGATCGCCGAGCGCACCGAGGGCTTTACCGGGATCATCTCGGATCTCGGCGGCCCCAGCGCCAACATGTACCGCATGGGCTGCAAGGACCCGCAGGCCGAGGCCCATTGCCGGCGCATGTCGTGCCTCTACCCCCGCATCTGCCGCAACCTCGACACCGATCACGAGCCGCTGATCGACCTCTACCGCCAGGCCCGGCAACGCCCCGGTGTGAAGAAGGTCCTGGTGGCCTCGGGCGTGCGCTACGACCTGGCCATCCACTCCAAGGCCTACGTGCGGGAGCTGGTCAGCCACCACGTCGGCGGCTATCTGAAGATCGCCCCGGAGCACACGGAGCCCGGGCCCCTGGGGCAGATGCTCAAACCGGGCATGGACACCTACGATCGCTTCAAGGCGCTGTTCGAGGACTACAGCCGACGGGCGGGCAAGGAGCAGTACCTGATCCCGTACTTCATCGCCGCCCACCCGGGCACCACGGACGAGGATATGCTGCAGCTGGCCCTGTGGCTTAAGCGCAACGGCTTCCGGCCCAACCAGGTGCAGGCCTTCCTGCCCACGCCCATGGCGCTGGCCACCGCCATGTATCACAGCGGCCGCGACCCGCTGCGCCGGGTGGGGCCAGAGGGCGGCGCCCCGGTGCACACCGCCCGGGGTCTGCGCACGCGTCGGCTCCACAAGGCCTTCCTGCGTTACCACGACCCGGAGAACTGGCCGCTGCTGCGCCAGGCCCTGCAGCGGATGGGTCGCGCGGACCTGATCGGCAACAGCAAACGCCACCTGGTGCCCGCCCACCAGCCCGCGGGCACCGGGTCCGCCGGCGAGGGGCGACGGGCCCCGGACGGCAAGCATCGCCGGCGGCAGGCGCCGCCCGCAGCCAACCCCCCACCCGGGCGCCGCAAACCCCGGATGCGGGGCAAGCACCGGCACTGATCCGCCCGGTAGACATCCCTCTCACCCGCGCTCCGCGACCACCTCGCGGTAGAGATCCCGATACGCCTGCGCCGAGGCCTCCCACGAGTAGGCGCCGGCCATGCCGCGGGCCTGGATGGCGTGCCAGGCCGCACGGTCCTGCCAGTGGGCCAGGGCCCGCTCCACCGCCGCGGCCAACGCGGCGCCGTCCGAGGCGGCCAGGTGGAAACCGGTGCCCCCCTGCGGGTGGGCATCCACGTCCACCACCGTATCCGCCAGCCCGCCAGTGGGGTAGACCACCGGCGGCGTACCGTAGCGCAGCGAGTAGAGCTGGTTGAGCCCGCACGGTTCAAAGCGCGACGGCATCAGGAACAGGTCGCTGCCGGCCTCGATCTGGTGGGCCAGGGCCTCGTCGTAGCCGATCACCACCCCGACCCGTCCCGGATGCTGCTGCGCGGCGGCACGCAGCGCGACCTCCAGCCGGTGATCCCCGGCGCCCAGGCAGACCAGGCGCGCGCCGGCGGCCAGCAGCCGCGGCAACGCATCCAGGATCAAATCGACCCCTTTCTGCTCCACCAGCCGGCCGACGAACCCCAGAACCGGCCCATCGCCGGCATCGAGGCCCACGGCCTGCGCCACGGCCCGGCGGTTGGCCGCCCGCGCGCGGTCATCCGGCGCGCTGTAGCGGGCCGCCAGGTGGCGATCACTGCGCGGGTCCCAGGTGTCGGTATCGATGCCGTTGACGATGCCGAACAGCCGGTCGCGACGGTGGTAGAGGAGCCCTTCCAGCCCCCAGCCGAAGGCCGGCGTCTGGATCTCGCGGGCGTAGGTCGGGCTGACGGTCACCAGGGCGTCGGCGAAGACCAGCGAGCCCTTGATGAAGGCCAGCTGGCCGAAGAACTCGAGCCCCTCGGGGTGCCAGAGCTCGGCGGGCAACCCCAGCCGAGCGTAACTCTCCGCCGGAAAGAGCCCACGGTAGGCCAGGTTGTGGATGCCGAACACGGTGGCCGGACGCTCACCCCGGCCGCGCAGGAAGACCGGTGCCAGGGCGGTCTGCCAGTCGTTGCCGTGGAGCACGTCGGCGCGCCAGTCGAGCACCTCACCCGCCGCCAGGGCCGCCGCCACCTGGGAGAGACGCAGGAACCGCCGGTGGTTATCCGGCCACGCCTCACCTCCAGCCGTGGCGTAGGGCCCGCCGACGCGGGCGAATAGCGGCGGATCGTCGAGCAACCAGACGCCCACGTCGGTGCCGGGCAGCCGCCCCTCGATCAGCGCTACATCCCCGTCGGCCCACGGCACCTGTCGCCGCCGGACGGCGCCCTCGAGCTGCTCGGCGGCACCCGGATAGGCGGGCATCAGCAGGCGCACGTCGCAGCCGAGCTCGGCCAGGGCCCGGGTCAGCCCGAAGGCCACGTCGCCCAGCCCGCCGGTCTTGGCCAGCGGCCACGCCTCGGCGGTGGCGAACAGGACCTTCATGCGGCCTCCCCGATCAGCACCAGGCCAGCCAGCGGCGGCAGGGTCAGCACCACTGAATACGGGTAACCGCTCCAAGGCACCGGCTCGGCGATCACACCGCCGGCGTTGCCCACATCCGAGCCACCGTAGAGGGCCGAATCGGTGTTCAGCCGCTCGGCCCAGTGCCCGGCAACCGGCACACCCAGCCGATAGCCGTGGCGAGGCACCGGCGTGAAGTTGAGAACCACCAGCGCCCGCTCACCGTTATCCGCGCAGCGCAGGTAGCTGAGCACCGACTGCTCGGCGTCGTGGCAGTCCACCCAGGCAAAGCCCGCCTCCGAGAAGTCGCGGCGATGAAGCGCCGGCTCGCCGCGGTAGAGCCCATTGAGGTCACCGACCAGGCGCTGCACCCCGGCATGGCGTGGATCGGAAAGAACCGCCCAGTCCACCGAGGAGGCGGCATCCCCCTCACTGCGCTGGCCGATCTCACAGCCCATGAACAGCAGCTTCTTGCCGGGATAGGTGAACTGGTAGGCGTAGAGCAGGCGCAGGTTGGCCAGACGCTGCCACTCATCGCCGGGCATACGATCGAGCAAGGTGCCTTTGCCGTGGACCACCTCGTCGTGGCTGAAGGGCAGGACGAAGTTCTCGGTAAAGGCGTAGAGCAGCCCGAAGGTCAGCTGGTCGTGGTGATAGCGGCGGTGGACAGGATCCTCGCGGAGGTAGGTCAGGGTGTCGTGCATCCAGCCCATGTTCCACTTCATGGTGAACCCCAGGCCGCCCACGTAGGTCGGGCGGGTGACCTGGGGCCAGGAGGTGGACTCCTCGGCGATGATGCAGGTCCCCGGCTGCTCGGCGTGGGTGACCGTGTTGAGCTCGCGCAGGAAGGCGATGGCCTCCAGGTTCTCGTTGCCGCCGTGGACGTTCGCCACCCAGTCGCCGTCCTCCCGGGAGTAGTCCAGGTAGAGCATGGACGCCACCGCATCCACCCGCAGCCCGTCCAGGTGATACGCCTCCAGCCAGTAGAGGGCACTGGAGAGCAGGAAGCTGCGCACCTCGTTGCGGCCGTAGTTGAAGATCAGCGTCCCCCAGTCCCGGTGCTCCCCCTGACGGGGATCGGCGTGCTCATAGAGCGGTGTACCGTCGAAACGGGCCAGCGCCCACTCGTCGCGCGGGAAGTGGGCGGGCACCCAGTCGAGGATCACCCCGATGCCGTGGCGATGGCAGTAATCGATGAAGTAGCGGAAGGCCTCCGGCTCGCCGAAACGGCTGGTCGGGGCGAAGTAACCGGTACTCTGATACCCCCAGGAGTCGTCCAGCGGGTGCTCGGTGATCGGCAGCAGCTCGATGTGGGTGAACCCGGTGCGCTGGACGTAGCCGACCAGCTCGTGGGCGAGGGTGCGGTAGTCGAGGAAACCGCCCTCGGCGGCCCGCAGCCAGGAGCCGAGGTGCACCTCGTAGATCGACCACGGCGTCTGCTGCCAGGCATCCCCCCGGCTACGCCGCCGTGCCATCCACTCACCATCGCCCCAGGGGTAGGCCTCTGGCGGCTCCACCACGGCGGCCGTCTCCGGCCTGTGCTGATAGCGCCGGGCACACGGGTCGGTCTTGAGCAAGGGGCCGCAGCCGCCCTGGCCGCGCACCTCGAACTTGTACAACGCCCCCGGCTCCACGCCGGGGATGAACAGCTCCCACACCCCGGCCTCGAGGCGCAGTCGCATGGGGTGGCGACGGCCATCCCAGCGATTGAAGTCGCCCACCACGCTGACCCGCTCGGCGTTGGGAGCCCAGACCGCAAAGACCACGCCCGCCACCCCATCGATGGTGGCGCAGTGCGCGCCCAGAAAGCGCTGGGCGTGCCAGTGCCGCCCCTCGGCAAAGAGATGCAGGTCGAAGTCGGAGAGCACCGGGGCGAAGGCGTAGGGGTCGTAGGCGGTGTGCCACGCCCCCCCGGCATCGCGCCAGGAGAAGGCGTAGGGGGTGGGCAGCCCCGCGGGCAGGGGTGCCTCGAAGAAGTCGCTCTGCGGAATGCGCGCCAACCGGGTGCCGTCCCCGAAGGCAACCTCCTCCGCCTCTGGATGGTAGATGCGCACCCGGCGCTGCGGGCCGTGAGGCCCGCCCAGGTAGGCGAAAGGGTCGGCGTGGCGACCCTCGACGATGCGCTTGCGATCATCGGCTCCGTCCACTTGCGGTCTGGATCGGCTCACACCTCCCCCTTCTCGGTCCACATCCAGCCCCCGATCGGGGCCATCGGCCCGCCCCGGGACCCGGCCGGCATCCCGCAACCCTGTCGATCACCGGAAAAGGCGTCCATACTGCTGCGCAGGCCCCTGTCGTCAGGAAGACCCGACGTGTTATCCCAGCGTTCTCCTCGTTTTGTCAGCCGTCTGACCCGTGACACCCTCGCCCTGATCCTCGCCGGCGGCCGCGGCACGCGGCTGCGCGAGCTCACCCAGTGGCGCGCCAAGCCGGCGGTGCCATTCGGCGGCAAGTTCCGCATCATCGATTTCCCCCTGTCCAACTGCATCAACTCCGGCGTGCGGCGCATCGGCGTGCTCACCCAGTACAAGGCCCACTCCCTGATCCGGCATATCCGCCAGGGCTGGAGCTCGCTGAGCAGCGACTTCGGCGAGTTCATCGAGCTGCTCCCGGCCCAGCAGCGCATCGCCGACTCGTGGTACCAGGGAACCGCCGACGCCGTCTATCAAAGTCTGGACATCGTCCGACTGCACGACCCCGACTACGTCCTGATTCTCGCCGGAGACCACATCTACAAGATGGACTACGGGCCGCTGCTTGCCTACCACGTGGAGAGCAGCGCCGATGTCACCGTCAGCTGCCTTGAGGTCCCCATCGAGGAGGCCAGCGCCTTCGGGGTCATGGCCATCGACGAGGACAGCCGGGTAGTCCGCTTCGACGAGAAGCCGGCCAGCCCCACCCCGATCCCCGGCCGCGACGACCGCGCGTTGGCCTCCATGGGGGTCTATGTCTTCAACCGGGACTTCCTCTTCCGCACCCTTGGGGCCGACGCCCGCAGTGGCTCGGAGCACGACTTCGGCAAGGACATCATCCCGCAGCTGATCGGCCAGGCCCGGGTGATGGCCTACCCTTTCCGCGACCCGACCACCGGCGAGCAGGCCTACTGGCGCGACGTCGGCACCATCGACGCGTTCTGGAAGACCAACCTGGAGCTCATCGACGTCACCCCGGAGCTCAACCTCTACGACCGCGAGTGGCCGATCTGGACCTTCCAGGAGCAACTGCCCCCGGCCAAGTTCGTCTTCGACGAGGAAGGCCGTCGCGGCACCGTCGTCGACTCCATGGTCTCCGGCGGCTGCATCATCTCCGGGGCGCGGCTGCGCCGCTCGCTGCTCTTCTCCTCGGTCACGGTCGATGAACGCACCCAGGTCAAGGACTCGGTGATCCTGCCCGAGGCCCACATCGAGCCGGACTGCCGGATCCGTAACGCGGTGATCGACAAGTACTGCCACATCCAGGCGGGGACGGTGATCGGCGAAGATCCGGAGCAGGACGCGCGGCGCTTTACCGTCAGCCCTGGCGGTGTTGTCCTCGTCACCCCGGAAATGCTCGGCCAGGAGATCCACGTTGTCTATTGATGCCAGCGACCCGAACGCGGCAGAGGCCCCGCCGGTGCGCGTGGTCCTCTGCTGGCACATGCACCAGCCGAGCTACCTCGACCCCGGCACCGGCGACTACCGCCTGCCGTGGACCTATCTGCACGGCACCAAGGACTACGCCGACATGGCCGCCCACCTGGAGGCCAACCCGGCAGCCCGAGCGGTGGTGAACTTCTCGCCAGTGCTCCTCGAGCAGCTGGAGGATTACAGCCGTCAGATCGCCGGCTTCCTGGAGCGCGGCGAGCGGCTGCGCGACCCGCTGCTGCGCGCTTTGGCGATGCCCCCCCTGCCGGTCACCGAGCACGAGCGCCGTCACCTTGTCGAACAGTGCCAGCGCATCAACCGCCCGCACCTCGCCGACCCGTTCCCGGCGTTCCGGCATCTTCTCGAGATCGCCGAGATGGTCAGCGCCCATCCGGCGAGCATGCGCTACCTCAGTGACGCCTTCCTGGTCGACCTGATCACCTGGTATCACCTGGGCTGGATGGGCGAAACCGTCCGCCGCGGCGAACCGCGCGTGCAGCGACTGATGGACAAGGGCAACGGCTTCCCCCTCCACGACCGGCGTGAGCTGCTGGCGGTGATCGGCGAGCTGCTCGCCGGGCTACCCCACCGTTACCGCCACCTGGCCGAGACCGGGCGGGTCGAGCTGTCGATGACCCCCTACGGCCACCCCATCCTGCCGCTGCTCCAGGACCTGCAGTGCGCCCGCCAGTCTTGGCCCGAGAGTCCCATGCCGGTGGTCGGCCACTACCCCGGCGGCGATGAACGCGCCCGCTGGCACCTGCAGCGTGGCCTGGAGATCTTCGAGCACACCTTCGGTCACCGTCCGCGTGGGTGCTGGCCCTCGGAAGGTGCGGTCAGCGAGGCCACCCTGGAGCTGCTGCAGGCCTTCGGCTTCCGCTGGGCCGCCAGCGGCGGGGCGGTGCTGGACAACAGTCTGGGGCCCGGGGGCGCGGACAATGGCCAGTGGCACCGGGCCTATACCCTCAACCGCGGGGAACACGGGGACACCGGCGCGGCCATGCGCTGCTTCTTCCGCGACGACGGGCTATCGGACGCCATCGGCTTCGAGTACTCCGACTGGCACGGCGACGATGCCGTAGCCAATCTGGTCAGCCGCATGGAGGATATCGCCGCCGGCTGCCAGGCGCCGGAGCAGACCGTCATCTCCATCATCATGGACGGAGAGAACGCCTGGGAGCACTACCCGGCCAACGGCTTCCACTTCCTCAGCGGCCTGTATCAGCGCCTGGCCGATCACCCGGGCCTGGTCCTGACTACCTTCGCCGAGGCGGCCGAGGAGCTCGAACCCCGGCCCCTCGAGGGGCTGGTGGCCGGCAGCTGGGTCTACGGCACCCTCTCCACCTGGATCGGCGAGGTGGACAAGGACCGGGCCTGGGAGCTGCTGGCCGAGGCCAAGCAGGCCTTTGATCAGCATGCCGGACGGCTGGATGAGGCCGGCCGGGCCCACGCCGAGGCGCAACTGGCCCTTTGCGAGAGCTCCGACTGGTTCTGGTGGTTCGGCGACTACAACCCCGCCGACGTCATCCGCGACTTCGATCACCTCTACCGGATCCAGCTCGCCGCACTCTACCACGCCCTGGGCCAAGAGCCGCCGGAACACCTCAGCCACGCCTTCGCCCGCCAGGGCCGCGGCCAGCCCGAGCGCGGCGGCGTGATGCGCCACGGACGCGCGGAACCGTGAGCGGCGCCGAACTGGCCGAGCGACGCCGCTCCGGGGTGCTCGCCCACCTGAGCAGCCTCCCCGGTCCGGCCGGCAATGGCGACCTGGGCCACCACGCCTACCGCTTCGTCGACTGGCTGGCCGAGGGCGGCTTCACCCTCTGGCAGATGTTGCCGCTCGGCCCCACCCACGACGACCTCAGTCCCTACCAGGGCCTCTCGGTGCACGCCGGCGAGCCTTGCTACATCGACCTGCACCCGCTCGCCGAGCGGGGGTGGCTGACGCCGGAGGAGCTCCAGCCACCGGAGACCGGCGACGATCCCGCCAGCGGTCGAGCCTGGCGCCGGGAGCGGCTGCGACGGGCCCACCAGCGGCTGCGCGAGCAGGGCGATGCGACAACCGAGGCGCAGATCGACGCCTTCCGGCGCGAGCACGGTCACTGGCTGGAGGACTACGCCCTCTACGCCGCGCTGCGCGAGGAGCAAGGCCAGGCACCGTGGTGGGAGTGGCCCGCCGCCGTGCGGGACCGGGACCCGGCGGCACTGGCGGATGCGGCCACGCGTCTGGCCGAACCGATCCACCGCCACACCTTCGAGCAGTACCTCTTCTTCACCCAGTGGCAGGTGCTGCGCCAGCACGCCGCCGGCCGCGGCGTCCACCTCTTTGGGGATGTGCCGATCTTCGTCGCCCACGACAGCGCCGATACCTGGGCACAGCGCAGGTACTTCCGGCTCGACGACAAGGGGCACGCCGCGGTGGTGGCCGGCGTGCCGCCGGACTACTTCTCCGCCGAGGGGCAGCGCTGGGGCAATCCGCTCTACGACTGGCAGCGACTGCAGGCCGACGGCTTCGCCTGGTGGCTGGAGCGCCTGGGCACGCAGCTTTCACTGTTCGACTTCGTGCGCATCGACCACTTCCGCGGCCTCAGCGCCTGCTGGGCCATCCCCGCCGAGGCGGCCACCGCCAGGGACGGCGCCTGGGAGGCGGTGCCCGGCCATGCCCTACTCGAGGCGGTGGAGGCGCACTTCGGACGGGTGCCCCTGGTGGCCGAGGACCTGGGCATCATCACCGAGGAGGTGGAACAGCTGCGCGATCGCTTCGCCCTACCCGGGATGAAGGTCCTGCACTTCGCCTTCGACAGCGACGCCGCCAACCCCTACCTGCCCCACCACCATCACCAGCACTGCGTCGTCTATACCGGCACCCACGACAACGACACCACCCTGGGCTGGTACGCCGGGCTGACGCAGGAGACGACACAACGGCTCCACACCTACCTGGGTCACCCCGGCGAGCCCATGCCCTGGCCGCTGATCCGGGCGGCCCTGGCCTCGGTGGCCGGGGTGGCCGTGATCCCGCTGCAGGATCTACTCGAGCTCGGCAGCGAGCATCGGATGAATGTCCCCGGCGTGGCCGAGGGCAACTGGCGCTGGCGCTTCGAATGGGAGTGGCTGCCCGACCCCCTGGCCGGGCAGCTGCGTGCGCTCAATGAGCTCTACGGCCGAGTGTAGGCCGCGGGTGCCACCTAGAGCCAGCGCATCCGGCCCAGTTCCAGCGGGTGGCCGAGCAGCGGGTGGCTGGGGTACATGCAGACGCGGAAGTACTGCAGGCCGCTGAGCCGGGGCTGCACGTCCAGGGCGAAGAGCGGGTCCCCGGCCTCATCGGTGTCGGTGGGCGAGAGCAGAAAGCGCTGGGTCCGCCCCGGATCCTGGGGATGGGGGACCGGACTGAAACGGCACTCGACGGTGACGTCCTCGGCATGCAGCCCGTTGAGGTGGGCCTTGACCCGCAGACGCAGCGACTCACCGTAACGCAGGCTGCCCGGGGCCTCGTCGATCAGCTCCAGGCCGGTACCGTCCCAGCAATCGAGCACCCGTGCCTTCCAGGCGGCCAACTCAGCGGCGCCGGCTCGCTCCTCACCACAGAGGCGCCGCTGATGGCGGGCTGCCGGCCCGTAGAGCTCGCGCACGTAGTCCATGACCATGCGCTGGGCGTTGAAGCGCGGCAGCGTGGTGCGCATCGACGCCTTCGACATCTGCACCCAGCCCGACGCGTAGCCGCGTTCGCCGCGGTCGTAGTAGAGCGGCGCCACCTCACCGGCCAGGGTATCGAGCAGGTCCCGGGCCTCCTCGCCGTCGCGGTACGACGGGTCGAACCCCGGCGCATGGGGGTAGACCGCCCAGCCGTTGTCCCCTCGATAACCCTCGTCCCACCAGCCATCCAGCACGGACAGGTTGATCACCCCGTTGATCGCCGCCTTCTGCCCCGAGGTCCCGCACGCCTCCAGCGGATACTCCGGGTTGTTCAGCCACACATCCACCCCGGTCACCAGCTTGCGCGCCAGGGCCATGTCATAGTTCTCCAGCAACAGCAGCCGTCCGATCAGATCCGGGTCGAGGGTCAGCTCGTGGATCCGCCGGATCATCTCCTGGCCCTGCTCGTCGTGGGGGTGCGCCTTGCCGGCAAAGACCAGGATCATCGGCCGCTCAGGATCATTGAGCAGCTGCTTGAGCCGATCGAGATCGCGGAAGATCAGCAGCGCCCGCTTGTAGGTGGCAAAGCGCCGGGCGAAGCCGAGCACCAGCACGTCGGCCTCCGGATCACGGATGTACCGGGTCATGCGGCGGATCATCGCCTCGGCCATGCCGTTGCGCTTACAGCGCGCCTCGACCCGGGCACAGACATCGCGGAGCATCTGCGACTTGAGGCTCTGGCGCATGCTCCAGTACCGGTGATCGGGCAACTCGTCGACCACGTCCCAGAAGGCCTCGTTGCTCAACTCGGTGCGCCAGGCCGGCCAGCGCTGATCAAAGAGATTGCCCCACTCCTGGGCCAGGAAGGTGGGCACATGGACGCCGTTGGTAATGGCCTGGATGGGGTTCTCCTGGGCTGGCACATCGGGCCAGATGCGCGCCTCCATCTCCGAGGCCACGCGGCCGTGGATCTGGCTGACCCCGTTGTGGAAGCGGGATCCGCGCAGGGCCAGGCTGGTCATGTTGAAACCCGGCTGCTCCGCCCGCCCGTTGCCCAGCTCGAGCAGGGCATCCACATCGAGACCGCTCTCGCCGAGGGCGGCCCCGAGGTACTCGCGCACCATCTCCGGATCGAAGATGTCGTGGCCGGCCGCCACCGGCGTGTGCGTGGTGAACACCGAGGCCCCGGCGACAGCCTCCAGGGCCGTGGCGAAATCGGTACCGGCGGCCACCCACTCGCGACAGCGCTCGACCAACTGAAACGCGGAGTGCCCTTCATTGAGGTGCCATACGGTCGGCGTCACCCCGAGTCTGCGCAGCGCCCGCACGCCGCCGATACCCAGGCAGAGTTCCTGCTTGATGCGCATCTCGGAGCCGCCGCCGTAAAGCTGATAGGTGATCGAGCGATCCTCGGCGGCGTTCTCCGGGACATCGCTATCAAGCAGATAGAGGCGCACATGCCCGGCGCGCACCGACCAGATGCGCAGCTGCACGGCGCGCCCGGGTAGATCGACGGCCACCCGCAGTTCCTCGCCGTCGCCGTCCTGGCGCGGATAGGCCGGCAGCTGGGTCACCTCGGTGGGCACGTAGTGGGCAACCTGGCGCCCCTCGTGGTCGATGGTCTGGATGAAGTACCCCTGGCGGTAGAGCAGACCCACCGCCACCAGTGGCACGCGCAGATCGCTGGCCGCCTTGCAGTGATCCCCGGCGAGGATGCCAAGCCCGCCGGAGTAGAGCGGCAGGCTCTCGTGAAGGCCGAACTCGGCGCAGAAGTAGGCCACCAGGTCGTGGTCGGGATCCAGGTGCGAGGTGACCTCCGGCGAGGTCTCCTGCTCGAGATAGGTGTCGTAGGCGGACAGGGTGCGGTTGTAGTCCTCGACGAAGGTCGGATCCTGCGCGGCGCGCTCCAGCGCCTCCTGGGAGACCCGGCGCAGGAACACCTTGGGACTGTGACCGCTGGCCTCCCAGCACTCCGGGTCGATCTGGTAGAACAGGCCGCGCACGCGCCTATCCCACGAGTAGTACAGGTCATCAACCAGTTCACGCAGGCGGCCGAGCGAGGGCGGGAGGCTGGGTTGGACTTCCAGGGTGAAGACGCGTTCGGACATGGGCGGGGCAAACTCCCTCTGTAGGTCTTTCTGTGTAGCACAACTCGCCGGGGCACACACGCCCGGCTGTGGCCCCAAACGAGAAAGGCCCGCCGGGGGCGGGCCTTTCTCTACACTGGCAGCTTCCTGCCGCTACGGCGGCGGTTTAAAGCGCTGCGACGTCCTCGGCCTGCAGACCCTTTTGGCTGCGGGTCACGCTGAACTCGACCGCTTGACCCTCATCCAGGGAGCGGAAACCGTCGCCCCGGATGGCACGGAAGTGGACGAACACGTCCTCACCCCCTTCGCGGCTGATGAAGCCGTAGCCCTTGGCGTTGTCGAACCACTTAACCGTACCTTGTTGACGCTCTGACATCTTAAACAACCTCTGTATTAATCATCGTTGCGCGACCTCCATGGACCAGGGTCCGGTCTTGCTGTTGGTCGCACCCTCATATTGGCACAAAGTGGAGGCGGCGCAACCGGCCACGGATGTTTTTTTTCATCGATTTTGTTGCGCCGCAACATGCCGCCTGCTATGCTGCAAAGCAACACTGAAAAGACAACCCCGGAACGACGCAAAGGAGCGGTGGCCATGATGAACTACCAGGACACGATCAAGCAGATGCAGAGCCAACTCGGCCAGTACGCCGAGCCCTTCTACAGCGCCAACAGCAAGGCGCTGGAGCACTGGGAGAAGGTGGCCGACTACCAACTGGACATGGTCCGGCGCTACACGGATGCCGCCCTGGGCAACCTGCGCGAGGCCAGTGAGATCCAATCGCCGGAGCAGCTGCAGAGCTACATGCAAAAGAGCGTCGAGGCGGCCCGCGAGCCCTCGGACAGCCTCGCCAAGGACGCCCGCACCCTGGCGGAGCTCGGCCAGGCGATGACCGAAGACCTGCACAAGTCGATGCGCCAAAGCGCCAGCAACCTCGGCGCACCTGCCGGCAAGGCCGCCTGAACCGCGGCCGCCTCGTCCCACCGCCCCTGCCTCGGCAGGGGCGGTGCCGTTTTGTGTTGTTCAAGGATCCGGTATGACCCAGACGCCTTTGCTCGATTGTTTGGAGAGGCCCACCAGCGAGGCCATCTCTGCCAGCGTCATCTGGCTCCATGGCCTCGGCGCCGACGGCCACGACTTCGCGCCGATCGTCGATGAGTTGCGCCAAAGCGCCGGTCGCGGCGTGCGTTTTGTCTTCCCCCATGCGCCGACGCGCCCGATCACGGTCAACGGCGGGATGGCCATGCCGGCGTGGTACGACATCCGGGGCCTCGGCGGCGACGGCATCGACGAGGACACCGCGGGGATCGAGGAGGCGCGCCAGCAGGTCGAGGCGCTGATGCGTCGCGAGATGGAGCGGGGCACACCCGCCGAGCGGCTGTTCCTGGCCGGCTTCTCCCAGGGCGCCGCCACCGCCCTCTACACGGCGCTGACCACCACCCTCGCCCCGGCGGGCGTCATCGCGCTCTCCGGCTGGCTGCCCGACGGCGCCGACCCCGAACCCGAAGGGTCACGCCCGCCGGTCTTCATGGCCCACGGGACCGAGGACCCGATCGTACCGATCGGGCTCGGCCGCCGGGCGGCCACTGCGCTGGAGGGCGCCGGCTATCCGGTGGAGTGGCACGATTTCCCCATGGAACACGCCGTCTGCATGCCCGAGATCCAACGCCTGGACGCCTGGCTGTCGAGCCGACTCGAACGGTCGTAACCGGCCCGGGCGGCCTTCAGTCCTCGCACTCGAGGCCGAAGGCGTCGAGCCCCTCCTCCAGGTAGTCGGCCGCCAGGGGGGTGGCAAGGATGTAGTCGGCCGTGCGCGGGTTCCAGGCGGACTTCGCCTCACTGCGCACCTCGGCCCACTCGCTGGCGTCGAAATCGCCGCGGCCGACCCACATCAGGGCCACCACCTCGGCCTGCTCGGCCGGCTCCAGGTCCTCGAAGGTGGCGCGCAGCTCCTGCACGCTCAGGTCATCGGCGTGATCGGCGAGGATCTGCAGTGCCCAGTCGTCCTCGGGACCATCCGGTGAGTCGGGGATCACCACGGCCTCCTTGGCCTGGAATTCCCGACACTTGCGGATGATGAAGCAGACAGTGTCCAGACTCACCTCGAACATGATCATCCCCCTCGCCAGCGGCCACCCCCCTTTAGACCACGGTGCCTAGCCAGCCAGCCGAGCGCAAGCGGCAACGCGCCCGGCTAGGGGATACCCAGGTCCTTGTGAATCTGCACGCTGAGCCACCACTGCGGATGCGCGCGGCAGTAGTCCAGCGCCGCACGGGTGTGCGCATCGCGCTGGGCGTCGTCCAAGGGCTGGAGATAGAAGTGGCGGAAGGCCAGGTGGCCATAGCGCTCCGGCTCGGCCCCCGGTTGGGGATAGATCAGCTTGAGCTCATCGCCGGCAACGACCACCAGCTCGGTCCCCGCCTTGGGACTGACGCACACCCAGTCCAGCCCGGCGGGCAGGGGCAGGGTGCCGTTGCTCTCCACCGCCACCTCAAACCCCTGGGCATGCAGGGCCTCGAGCAGCGCCGCATCCAGCTGCAGCGCCGGCTCCCCGCCGGTACACACCACGTAGGGCACACCGCCACCCGGCCACTGAGCCGCCACCGCCGCCGCCAGCTGCCCGGGCTCGGCAAACCGCCCGCCACCGGGGCCGCCGGTGCCAACGAAGTCGGTGTCACAGAACTGGCACACCGCCGTCGCCCGATCGGCCTCACGACCGCTCCAGAGGTTGCAGCCGGCAAAGCGCAGGAATACGGCAGGCCGGCCGCTGCGCGCCCCCTCGCCCTGCAGGGTGTAGAACAGGCTGTGGACGGCGTAGCCCATGACTCAGACCGGCCAGGCGATGGCACCGACGCCGTCGCGCTCGTAACAGTCGATGCGCAGAAGCTCCGGCAGGCGGCGGTGTGCGGCGCGGGCCGCCCAGGCGGCGAGATCGGCCACATCGCCCGACTCGAGCCCGTCGATGGCATCCAGACGCTGGTGATCCAGGGCCTCGCGCACCGGGGCAAAGGCGGCCTTGACGTCCCCGTAGTCCAGGGTCCAGCCGAGGACCCGATCCAGCGGCGCGGTGACGTGAACGCGCAGCCGATAGCCGTGGCCGTGCAGTCGCCCGCGCCGGTCAGCAGCAGCGGCCAGCCGGGGCGCGGCCTCGAAGCGCTGGGCCTTCCAGATGGTGTGCCGCTCGCCGTCGTAGGTGCAGCCGGAGTGCTCCGTCTCATGGACATGCACTCGGATGAGCCCGGGACAGCGGGGACGGAGCTGCTCCCACAGCCAGACGGCGATGAGCTCACTGGTCGGGTTGTCGAGGAAGTCGTTCAGGCAGGCCCGGTCGAGCGCCTCGCCCAGCGGCGCCCAGGCCGTCCCCAGCGCCTCGGCATCGGTATCGACGGCCTCCAGCACCACCAGGTACCCGTGCCCGTGCATGCGGCCACACGGATGTCCTTCGGGGACGTAGGGCAGGCGATGGGCTGCCTCGAAGCGGAACGATCGCCAGCTCCACGCCACCTCGCCGCGGCCGACCCCGCGATCCGGGGCGCTGCGCAACGCCAACCGCCGCGGGGTTACGCCAGCGGCGCGCAGGCGCTGGCCCAGCTCCTCAAGCAGTCGGGCGTCGGTGGGATCCTCCACCCCGTCATTGAGCAGCGTGTAGTCGAGGGGGGCCACCGCCCGGGCGCACGCCGCGGCCAGCGCATCCGGATCGGCGGCCCCCCCATCGGGCGCCGCCCGCACGCGCAGGCGGAAGGAATGCCCGTGCCAGCCACGGCCATCGCGACGCGCGGCCTCGAAGGGTGCTTCGGCGGTGTAGAGCAGGGATTCCATCCTGACGATGCTATCACGGCCGTGCGGCAATCAGCGGCACCCACTGCTCACTGGCCGAGGCACCGCCATGCACCCCGACCTGCGCGAAACGACCCTCGCCCACCAGTCGATCCTTAAGCACCCAGCCGTCCGCCGGCAGCAGCACCCAGTCGCCGATGCGCCGGCGCAGCTGCGGATGCTCCGGCATGGGGCCGAACCAGCCGGCGGCGATCACCTCCTCGGCCCGGACCGCCTGGCAGACGCTGGCCAGGCGCTCGCGGCAATAGAGCTGGAAGTCGGTCTCGGTACCAGGACGCAAGTAGCAGTAAGCGGCCCGCGGCTCGCCACAAAGCGGCAATGCCAGCATCTCGGCCAGTTCCGGGTGATCCTCCAGGTAGAGGGGCCGCTCGGGGGCGGTGTCGATCAGACCATGATCGGCGGTCCCGAGCACCACGGTGTCGGTCCCCTGCAGGCCGTCGAGCAGCCGCTGCCAGGCGATGTCGATGGAGCGGAACTGGTCGAGCACCGGCGCGCTGTCGACGCCGTGCTGGTGACTCAGCGTATCCAGGTCCGGCCAGTAGGCGTAGACGAAGCGGCGCTGGCGACCCGGCTCACGGGCGATCCTCACCAGGACCTCGCGCAGCTCATCCAGCCCCTGGTAGCCGTGGCGCCGCGCCTGCCGCCCGGTGACGGCACGGCTGTAGGGCGTATCGACCAGCCAGGCCGGCTGGACCACGTGGGTCTCGGCCCGGAACCGGTCCCAGATCGCATCGCGCTGAAGCAATTCGGCACTCTCCGGCTCGATGCCGGACCACTGCCCCTTGCCCACCCGCGGACCGAACGGCAACCAGGCGGTCACGGCACCCAGCTCGTGAACGTACATGAACCACCCCGTCACGCCGTGGCCGCGCGGCGGGCGCCCGGTGATGATGCTGGTCAACGCCGCTGAGGTGGTGGCCGGAAAGACCGAGGTCAGCCCCCGCACTCGATGCCCGGCCAAGGTGCTGCCCGGCTGCCTGGCCAGGTAGTGGTCGCCCAGGCCATCGATGACCCAGAGGATCACCGTGCGCGCGTCCTCGAGCCCCAGCCCAGGATCCGGGTCAAGGGCGGGATAATGGCTCGACCCGGCGCCGAAGGCGCGGGCCAGCGAGGCCATCAGGTTGACCAGCCCACCCCCCTCGTAACAGGGCCTATTCACCGCCTGCCTCCTCGACATGGGCCGGCTGACAGGGCAGCTCCACCCAGAACAGCGAACCGACCCCGGGCTCGCTGCTGAAGCCGATCTCGCCGCCCATCTGCTCGACCAGGCGCCGGGTCACCACCAGGCCGATACCGGTCCCCTCCACCTGCGAGGACTCCAGGCCGAGGCGATTGAACGGGTGGAAGACCTCACGCTGGCGCTCGATGGGGATGCCGGGCCCGGTATCCCGCACCCGGAACGTGACCCGACCGGGGGCCGGCGAGGCGAGCTCGAGATCCACCCGCCCACCAGGCCGGTTGTACTTCACGGCATTGCTGAGCAGGTTGAAGAGGACCTGGCGGATGCGCTGCGGGTCGGCATGGATCGACGCCGGGGCATCCCCGAGCGTGTGCGCGGACAGCTGCACCCCGGTATCGGCGACCATGGGCCCGAGCAGCTCGATACACTGATCGATCAGGGTGCGCGGGGCCACCCACTCCGGCTGCAACACCACCCGACCGGCCTCGACCCGGGCGAGATCGAGGATATCGTCGATCAGCGACAACAAGTGCCGCCCCCCACCGAGGATCTGTTCGACGTAGCCGAGCTGGCGCTCGGAAAGCGGCTCGTGCGGGTCCTGCTCGAGCATCTGGGCGAAACCGAGCACGGCATTCAGCGGCGTACGCAGTTCGTGGCTCATACTCGAGAGGAACTGGCTCTTGGCCCGATTGCCACGCTCGGCCTCCTCGCGGGCCTGTTGCAGCTCGAGGTTGGCGCGACGCAACTCGGTGGCGGCCCGCTCGGCGCGCACCCGCTCCTCCTCCAGGCGCTGGTTGGCCCGCCGCAGCTCGAATTCATCGACCACCATGGCCGCCAGCTCCTGCAGGGTCTGCAGTCCGCCATCCGGTAGCGTCCGCGGTTGCCGGTCACCAAGGCAGAGGGTGCCGATCCGCACCCCATCCTCGATCACCAACGGCACCCCGGCATAGAAACGCAGATGCGGCGGACCATTGACCAGCGGGTGATCGGCGAAGCGGGCGTCCTGCCGGGTGTCGGAGACCACCAGCGGATCACCACGGCAGATCACATAGTTACAGAAGGCGATCTCCCGCGGGGTCTCGGCCAGCTCGAACCCACGAGCCGCCTGGAACCACTGCCGCTGATGCTCGACCAGGGAGATGAAGGCGATGGGCACATCAAAGATCCGCGCGCAGAGGTCAACGAGACGGTCAAAGGCCTCCTCGGGGGCGTTCTCTTCTAACTGATACCGCGCCAGGACCTCCAGGCGGTGCGCCTCGTCGGCAGGGATACCGGATGATGCCATGCTCGCAAGACCTCGAATGCCGGTGGTGCGCCGGGAAACCCGCCCAGTCTCAAGGGTACCGCAAGTCGTCCAGCCACGCGCGCAGGCCAAGCAGCGCCGCCGCCGCCGGATCGTCGATCCGCCAGACCGGCACCGGCTCGAGATAGCTGCGGAAACGCCCCTTGGCCAGGAAGCGTTCGAGCAAGGGGGAGTCGGCCAGCCGCGAGGCGCTCAACCGCGGCAGGATTCCACCAGCGAGAAAGACCCCGGCGCGCGCCCCCAGCGTCAGGGCGAGGTTGCCGGCGGTCCCGCCGAGCAAGGCCAGGAAACGGTCGATGGTCTCCCGGGCCGCCGGGTCGGCCTCGCCGTCGGCGGCGGTGATGACCTCCGGGCCGGCCTCGCCCCCGTGAAGCATCCGGTGCAGCCGGCTCAGTCCGGGGCCACTGAGCACCGCCTCGGCGGAGACGTGCCCCAGCTCCTCGCGCAGGGCGCCGAGCAGGGTCGCCTCGGTGGCGTCGGCGGCGGCCAGGGTGACATGTCCGCCTTCGCCGGCGATCACGCCCCACTCGCGCGCGGCGGGCACCAGACCCGAGACGCCCAGCCCGGTCCCCGGACCCAGCACCGCCATGGCCGCCCCGGCGGCCGGCGCGCCCTCACGCAACCGGGTACAGTGCGCCTCTTTCTGGAGCTCCGGCAGGGCACGGGCCAGCGCCTGGTAGTCGTTGACCAGCTCGGCCCGGACGGCCCCGGTGCGGCGGGCCAGCTCTTCGGCGTCCAGTTGCCAGCCCAGGTTGGTCAGCTGTACCCGGCCCTGCGCCACCGGTCCGGCCACCGCCGCCGCCACCCACCAGTCATCGTCGGCGTGCTGGGCACGGTGACGCTGCAGCGCCTCCACGGGGCCGGCGAGGTCGCGGTTGCGGTATCGGGTGACCGGCCCCGGGGGCTCCCCCGGGGCCGCCGCGGCCACCCGGGTGTGCGTGCCGCCGATGTCGGCCAGCAGGTAGCGGGTCACAGCGCCTCCGAACTCCTGGCCCGGTGGGCGTCGTGCAGCGACTGGATGAAGTCCGTCCGCCAGCGATGGATATCCTGGCGGCGCAGGACCTCGATCATCGCCTGCCAGCGCTCGCGCCGCTCACCCAGGGGCATGGTCAGTGCCTGGTGCATGGCATCGACCATCTCATCCACGTCGTAGGGATTGACCAGCACCGCGGCATCCAGCTCCTGGGCCGCACCGGCGTGGCGCGACAGGACCAGGACCCCCGGATCACCCGGATCCTGGGCGGCGACGAACTCCTTGGCCACCAGGTTCATGCCATCGCGCATGGGGGTAATCAGGCCGACATTGCTGCGGGCGAGAAAACCGAGGATGTTCGAGCGGTGGAAGCCCCGATTGAGGTAGCGCAGCGGAATCCAGTCGTACTCGGCAAAGCGGCCATTGATGTGCCCGGCCAGGTACTCCAGATGCTGGCGAATCTCCTCGTATTCGGGGACATCCCCCCGGGAAACGGGGGCAATCTGCAGGAAAACGACATCACCGCGGTGCTCGCTGTGCTGCTCGAGCAGCGCCTCGTAGGCCTCGAAGCGGTTGCGCAGCCCCTTGCTGTAGTCGAGCCGGTCGACGCCGATCATCAACCGCCGGTCGCGCAGGCTCTGCTGCAGCCGCCGCCCCTGCTGGGAGTTGTAGCCGCGCTGCGCCTCGCGGGCCACCTGATCGACATCGATGCTGATGGGGAAGACCTCCACCCGCGGGCGCGGCTGCTGCGGGCGGTAGTGCGCCAGGCAGTCGAGGAAATTGTCGCGGTCGATGGCCGTCTGAAAGCCCACCAGGTCGTAGCGGCACAGGGATTCGAGCAGCCCCTCATGGCCCGGCAGGGCGCGGAAGATGTCCCAGGGCGGGAAGGGGGTGTGGAGGAAGAAGCCGATGGGCGCATCCACCCCCTGCTCGCACAGCAGCTGCCCGAGGGGGATGAAGTGGTAGTCGTGGACCCAGATGATCTCATCGCCCTCGAGCAGCGGCGGCAGGTGTGCGGCAAACAGCCGGTTCACCTCCCAGTAGCCCTCGATGCGCTCCCGACGGCAATGGACAAAGGACATGCGGTAGTGGAACAGCGGCCAGAGCACCTGGTTGGCGTAGCCCAGGTAGTACCGGTCGTATTCGCTGCGGCTCAGGCGCAGGGTGGCGTAGCGAACCCCATTGGCGGTCTGCACACGCGGCTGGCGCAGCCCATCGATGCGCTCATCGACGCCGCCGTCCCAACCGAACCAGATGCCGCCGGACTCCTCCAGTGCAGAGCGCAGGCCCACGGCCAGGCCGCCCTGAGCCGCCTGCAACTGACTGGGCAAGGCCACACGATTGGAAACGGTCACCAGTCGACTCACAGCGGTTCCTCCCAAGTACGACTCAGGCGCATGGCCGAGTTGATCAGACCGACCATGCTGTAGGTCTGCGGGAAGTTGCCCCAGAGCTCTCCGGTTTGCGGGTCGATATCCTCGGAAAGCAGCCCTACGTGGTTGCGACACTCGAGCAGGCGCTCGAACAGCGCACGGGCCTCGGCCTCGCGCCCCACGGCCGCCAGGGCATCGATGTACCAGAAGGTACAGGTCGTGAAGGCCGTGTGCGGCTTGCCGAAATCGTCCTCATGGACGTAGCGGAACAGGAAGTCGCCGTGGCGCAGCTCGTCCTCCACGGCGCGCACGGTGCCGGCTAGACGCGGGTCGTCGGCGCGTAGAAAGCCCCACTCGTAGAGCAGCATCAGACTGGCGTCCAGGTCCTGCCCACCGAAGCTGGCCATGTAGCTGTTGCGCCGTTCGTCCCAGGCCTCGGTGCGGATGGTTTCGGCCATCTCCTCGGCACGCCGGCGCCAGTAATCGGCCCGCTCGACCAGACCCAGCTTGGCGGCGATGGCCCGCAGATTGCGCGCAGCCGCCCAGCAGATGGCTGCGGAGAAGGTGTGCACCTTCTCAAAGCCACGGAATTCCCAGGGGCCAGCATCCGGCTCGCGGTAGACCGCCACCGCCTGCTCGCCGAGTTGCTCAAGCCGGCGGAACAGCGCCTCATCGCCGCGACGCCGCAGCCGCTCATCGAAGAACAGGTGCGCCGTGGCCAGGATCACCGAGCCGTAGACATCGTTCTGCTGCTGCTCGTAGGCCTGGTTGCCGATCCGCACCGGTCCCATCCCGCGGTAACCGGGCAGCCCGTAGGCGATGGTCTCGAAGAGGTCGTCGCGGCCGTTGATGCGATAGACCGGACGCAGGGAGCGGCCCTCGATCCCGGCGGTGGTGTTGATGATGAAGCGCACGTAGTGCTCCATCGTCTTGGTCGCCCCCAGCCGGTTGAGGGCATTGATGACGAAGTAGGCGTCGCGCAGCCAGCAGTAGCGGTAGTCCCAGTTGCGGCCGGTGTCCGGCGCCTCGGGGATGGAGGTGGTCACCGCGGCGATCACCGCCCCGGTATCCTCATAGGTGTTGAGCTTGAGCGTGATCGCCGCCCGGATCACCGCCTCCTGCCACTCGAAGGGAATGGCCAGATTACGCACCCACTCCTGCCAGTAGGTGCAGGTGTGCTCGTAGAACTGATAGCCCGTCTCGTGGGGCGACAGGGGCAGGGTCTCATCGGGGCCGAAGACGAGGGTGAGATCGTCCTCGAGGATGAACGGGGTCTCGTCCTGGACCGCGGTCAGCGAGGCGTCGGTGGTCAGGCGCAGGACCTGGCCGGGGCCCACGTAACGCACATGGTTGCTGCCCTGGGTGATGCTCGGTAGCGAACGGCCGTGATCGAACACCGGTCGGACCACCAGCCGGATCAGGGGCGAGCCGGCTACCCGGCGCACCTGCCGGATCAGCTCCACCGGGCGGAAGGTCCGGCCGTACTGCTCGAAGCGCGGGGCGAAGTCGGTCACCTCCACCACCCCGCCCTGGTGATCGTAGAGCCGCGTGACCACGATGGCGGTGTTGCGCTCGTACCACTGCTCGGTGCGCGCCAGCCCCTCAAGCTCGATGGCAAAGCGCCCGGCGCCGGCCCCGGCGGCGGGATCGCCAAGCAAGGAACAGAACACCGGATCACCATCGAAGCGGGGCATGCACGCCCAGGTGATCTCGACCTGGCGGTTGACCAGGGCGGCGAAGGCACAGTTGCCAATCAGGGCCTGATCGAGCGTGCTCACGGGACCTCCTCGTCGCACCAAACCACACTCCTGGCAGAATACCCTATCTGCCCCGGGCCGGGTTCGCCTCCCAGGCCACCGCCTCGCCACGATCGTTGACGGTCAGCGTACACAGCCCCTGCGGCTCAACATCAAGGGCGTTGTTGAACTTGGTCGTCATGTTGTGGAACGCCGCCAGCCCGGTGAGTTCGATCAGGGCCTCGTCATCAAGGTGGCGCTTCACCGCCCCGACCACATCGGCGCTGACCGGGGTCTCGCTGCGGGTGACGGCCTCGATGTAGCCGAGCACCACCCGCTCTCGGCTGGTGAAGCCCTCCGCGTCGGCCCAGTCGGCCGCCGCGCGGATCTTCTCCCAGGCCACGCCCTGTCGATGGAGGCTGTGGGCGCTCTGATCAACCGTGAACGGGCACTCGTTGATCTGCCCCACGCGCAGTGCCACCCAGGCACGCAGCACCGGCTCGAGACCCGCGCGGCGGCGCTCGAAGGCAGCCGTGAGGAGCATCAGCGGCGCCAGCAACCGCGGACGGCGCGCCCACAGGCGCACGGGCTCGACCACCGCACCGGTGCGCCGGCGCTGCCACCAGAACCAGGGGCGCAGGTACCAGGGGTAGGCGCTCAGGGGTAGGGGATCAACGTACATGCGGGTCCTCTTTACTGGATGGGCAGGGAAGGCCGGCGACCGGGCCGCCGGGCCGCGTCGCGGCCGGTGCCCGCGCCGCTTCGAGCCAGCGCAGGTGGCTACCGCATCCGGCCGCACAGTCGCTGGCACCGAAACCCGGCACCAACGCTATACCGCCGTTGCGCTGGTTGCGTAGACACTCGGCCTCGGCGTGCCGGGTAACCGAGACCACCACGACCCGTGGATCGCCGGTCAGATAGTCCAGATGCCAGCGCCGCGGCTTATGCCGGCGCAGATGACGGGCGATGCGGGCATCCATATTGCGCCGGGCACTGCCGGTATACACCCACCAGCCGGCGGGGATGGTCACCACCCCCAGGCGCCCGACCGTCACCCGCATCGCCTCGGTGACGAAGAGGGTCAGACAGTAGGTGGTCGCGGTCTCCTGCCCCCGGCCCCCGGCTAACGGCTCAGCCGGACCTCACGGATCAGCGCATCGAGCTGCTCCAGCTCAAAGGGCTTGACGATATAGTCGTTGAAACCCTCCTCGTCCAGAGCCCGGCGGCGGACCTCGTCGCTGGCATCGGCACTGAGCGCCACCAGCGGCACCGGGCGCAACGCCGGATCCGCCCGCAACTGGCGGGCCAGGGCGAAGCCATCGGTATCCGGCAGGTGCATGTCGAGCAGGATCAGATCCGGCTGCACCCGCTGCGCCAGCTCCAGCCCCGTGCTTCCATCGAAGGCCTCGACCAGCTCCACGCCCTGGCGCTTGGCCACCAGCCCGCTGAGCAGCAGCATGTTGACCCGGTTGTCCTCCACCGCCAGCAGGCGTAGCGGCGGGTCGTCCTCGCGCTCCTCGATCAGCTGTGGGTCGAGGCTGGGCGAGCGGTGCCGGTCCCAGCCGTCGGCCTCGATGCCGGGCAGGCTCAGCCGAAACCGTGAACCCTGATCCGGGACACTCTCCAGCAACTCGAGCTCGCCCCCCATCAGGCGGGCAAGGCGCAGCGCCAGCGGCAGCCCGATCCCCACGCCCTCGATGCTACCGGTCTCGCGGCCGAGCCGATCGAAGGTCTCGAAGACCCCGTCACGCTGTTCCGGGTCGATCCCCAGCCCGGTATCCGCCACATCGACCCACACCTGCCCGGCATCGTTGCGACCGTAGCTGAGGACCACCGAGCCGCCCTCGCGGTTGTACTTGATCGCATTGGTCAGCAGGTTGAGGACGACCTGTTTGAGCCGCAGCCGATCTGCCCAGACACAGGCCCCGGCCGCAGGCCCGGACTCCTCCAGGCGCAGACTGACGCTGTGATCCGCGGCCTGATCGCGCACCAGGCGCAGGCAGTCCTGCAGCAGATCGGGGATGCGCACGGTCTCCGGCGTCAGTGACGCGCGACCGGCCTCGATCCGTGCCAGATCCAGGATGTCACCGACCAGATCACGCAGATGCCAGCCGGCGCTAAGGATATGGCGCAGATATTCGCTGCGGGTGGGTGCATCCAAATCCTCGTCGGCGTAGAGCAGCTGCGCGAAGCCGACGATGGCGTTAAGCGGCGTGCGCAGCTCGTGGCTCATGGCCGAGAGGAACTCCGACTTGGCCCGGTCCGTGCGTTCGGCCGCCACCCGCGCCTCGGCCTGCTCGGACTCGCGGGCCTTGTAGCCGTCGATATCGAGCAGGGCCCCGGCCACGGCCACGATCCGGCCCTGCTCATCGCGCAGCGGCACCCCGGTCGCGCGCAGCCAGCGCCGCTCGCCACCGGCGGTCAGGGCCTGGAACTCGACGTCGTAGGCAGCGCCCTGGTCGATGCAGCGGCGAAACGCCTCCTGCAGCCGCTCACGGTGCTCGGGGATGTAGCGCTGGAGGCCCTCGCGGGCCGGTCGGGGGGCACCATCGGCCAGGCCGAACAGGGCCCGGGCGCGGGGACATAGCACGATCTGCTCGGTCTGCAGGTCAATGCGCCAGGCACCCAGGCCGAGGCTCTCGGCGGCCCGGGCGAGTAAATCGTCCGGATCGGTCTCACGATTCGATCTGGGCAAACGAGCACCCTCAGCAGTGCGGGAACGAGCGATCCACAGCCACGCAGGGTCCGTCCCCCGAAGGTTGTACTGTAGCGCCGGAGCCGCTGGCAGCCCAACCCCTGGCCGGCACCGGAGTGCCGCGGATCCGTGCAGGTGTGACTTCTATGGCGAAAAACCGTACGCTCCATCATCATATACCAACCAGCCGTCTGAGCGCGGCCGGCAGTCATTTAGGGGGAGGGCCACCGCGTTGCGAGTCAACGAACCGGTTACGCAACGACGCGTTGCCGTCTGGGACGACGCCAACATCCTGTCGACCACCGACTCCCGCGGACGGATCCGCTACATCAACGAAGACTTCGTCCGCATCAGCGGCTATCAACCCGATGAGTTGATCGGACAACCCCACAACGTCATCCGCCATCCGGACATGCCGCGGGTGGTCTTCGAGCAGATGTGGCAGCGTCTGCAAGCCGGGCAACCGTGGATGGGCGTGGTCAAGAACCGTTGCAAGAACGGCGACCACTATTGGGTCCACGCCTACGCAACACCGATCCGCGATGACGCAGGCAACATCACCGAGATCCAGTCGGTGCGCCAGCAGATCGGAGACGAGACGGTGATCGAGCGGGCCGAACGGGCCTATCGTCACCTGCGCGCCGTGGAGCCGGACAAGGGCCCCTTGCCCGCCGGGCTCCTCGGCCGTCGCCGCCCGGGCAGCGGCATCTGGCTGCTCGGCGGCGCCCTGGCCGCACTGCTCGGCGTCGTCCTTGCCACCCTGCTACCGGTGAGCACCGGGCTCCAGCTGTCGCTCGGCATCGCCGGCCTCGCCGCCTACACTGGCGCCAGCCTGCCGCTGCTCGGTCAGCTGCGCCGGGCGCGCAGCAAGGCACGCGATCTGCTCGACGACCCCCTCGGCGAGGAGATCTACCTCGGCCGTCGCCACGACGGGGCCTCGATCGAGCTGGCCCTCAGGCACCTCTCCTCCGAGACCCAGGCCATCGCCAAGCGCTTGGGGGATGACGCGCACCGCCTCTCGGCGGAGGCGGGCACCGCCCGCCAGTCGATGCAGGCGGTGCGCGACGAGGCCCAGCAGCAGAGCGACGAGACCCGTAGCGTGGCCACCGCCATGGAGCAGATGAGCGCCACGGTCCGCGAGGTGGCCGAGAACGCCTCGGCCACCGCCGACGCCACCGAGCGGGCCGGGCAACAGACCGAGCGCGGCCGACAGACCGTGGAACAGAGCACCGCGGCGGTGCGCTCGCTGGTCCAGGACATCGAGAACGCCGCCGCCACCATCGAGCGGGTCAACGGCGAGGCGGAGCGCATCGGCCGGGCGGCCACCCTGATTGGTAAGATCACCAAGCAGACCCACCTGCTGGCGCTCAACGCCTCGGTGGAATCGGCCCGCGCCGGCGAGGCCGGGCGCAGCTTCACGGTCGTGGCCGAGGAGGTGCGCAAGCTGGCCGGCCAGACGGCGGAGTCGACCCGCGAGATCGACGGCATCATCGACTCCCTGCAGAACGGATCGGCGGCGGCCGTCGAGGCCATGCGCGAGAGCCGCAGCCGCGCCGAGCAGACACTGGCCCATGCCGACGACTCGAGTGGTTCGCTGCGGGAGATCCAGGCCGCCGTGGACGAGATCCGTGAGATGGCCGGACAGATCGCCACCGCCACCGAGCAGCAGGGGGCCACCGCGCAGGAGATCGCGCGCAGCGTCTCGAGCATCGAGGGGGTAGCCGATCGGGTCACCCAAGAATCCCTGCACACCGATGAGCGCCTGCAGGCTGTCGTCGAGCGCATTGCCGGCATCGAGGCGCTCACCGGCCGCTTCATCCGCGGCCGCTGAGCCGCGGCCACCCGGTCGCGGCTCGGTCCGCTGCAACACTGCCAACCGCACACCCCGTGCGTGCGCGCGAGGGCGCGTTGCGGTAGTGTATAACCCCTGTGCCACAGCCTGATCCGTGCCGGGCACAGCACCACCAACCCTGGATCGCAATGCCTCACAGCCTGCAACGTGCCAACGCGCCGGACACCTCGCCCAGCGGTGATGCCGGCCACCGTCGAGCCACAGCGGACGGACCTGCCGAGCAGGCCGTAGCGCAGCTGCTGGATCAGGTGCGCCAGTGGCGGTTTCGGGAACCCGGGCTGCTCCGCGCCAGCGTCCCCGTCCCGGAAGTGGACCCCCTGGCCTGGCTGGAGGCCAACCCGCTGGCGCCGCGCTGTTACTGGCAGGACCGCAGCGGTCACCTCCGCCTGGCCGGTATCGGCGCGGCTTGGCAGTACACGGCCGACAGCCCGGACGACCACCCCACCCTGCTTCGTCGCGCCCAGAGCCTGGCGCGGCAGTACGGCGTCCACCTGCTGTGCGGCTTCTCCTTCGACGGGCAGGCCGGTGGTGGCGAGTGGCAGGGGTTTCCGGCCAGTCTGGCGCTGCTCCCGGCCGTGGAGCTGCAGGGCAGCAGTGCCGGACAGCAGCTGAGTGTGAACGTCTACGCCGAGACCAGCGAGGAACTGCTCAGCCGCCGCGAAGAGGTCATCGAACTGCTCGGCGACCTGAGTCCGGCCACCGATTCCCTGCATCGATCCGCGCAGGTCACCGATCGTGCCGAGGATCTGGATTTCGGGCAGTTCAGTCGCCGCATCGAGGCCATCCTGCGGGACATCCGCCAGGGCCACGTGCACAAGGCGGTGCTGGCCCGCCAGGTCGCCCTCCGGCTTGACCGCCCCCTGACGGCCTTCACCACGCTGCGTCGCTGGTCGGCGATCACCGACGGCAGTTACTGCTTCGCCATCGAGCACGCCGGGCGAATCTTCATGGGCTGCTCGCCGGAGCGGCTGTTCTACCGCAAGGGGCGCTCGGTACAGACCGAGTCCCTGGCCGGCACCGTGCGCCGCGGCGCCACCGCGGCCGAGGACGCCGCCCTGGAGACCTCCCTGCGCGAAGACTCCAAGCTGGTGCGCGAACACGCCTGGGTCACCCGCTACATCCGCGGGGAGCTTGAGCCGTGGGCGATCCGCATCGACGCCCCGGCCGAGGCCGAGGTGCTCAAGCTGGACCGGATCCAGCACCGGCGCCTGCCCATCCAGGCGACCCTGCGTCCCGGGGTGGGCGACCACCAGCTGCTTGATGCCCTCCACCCGACCCCGGCCGTCTGCGGCTTCCCGCGCCGCCGCGCCCAGGACCTGATCCGCCGCCAGGAGGGGTTCCGCCGCGGCTGGTACAGCGGCGTAATCGGTCGGCTCTCCGGCGACGCCGCAGAACTCGCCGTGGCGATCCGCTCGGCCCTGGTCGCCGGCGAGCGGGCCTGGTGCTACTCCGGCGTGGGCATCGTCCAGGGCTCCGAGGCCGAGGCCGAATGGCAGGAGCTGGAGGCGAAGATCGAGTCGTTCCTCTCCGCGGTTCAGGACTAGCCCGGGGGGGGAGCGTGCGCACCGAGGATCTCAACGCCACCTGGGCCGGCAGCCTCCTCGATCGCCTCCACGCCCACGGGGTGCGTGACTGCTGCATCGCGCCGGGCAGCCGCAGCGCCCCGCTGGCCCTCGCCGCCGCCCGGCGGGCCGACGGCGGCGGCGACCTGACGGTACACACCCACTTCGATGAGCGGGGCCTGGCCTTCTACGCCCTCGGCCTGGTCCGTGCCAGCCGCCGCCCGGTGGCCGTCATCACCACCTCCGGGACGGCGGTCCCCACCCTCCACCCGGCGGTGGCCGAGGCGCGGCAGAGCCGGCTGCCACTGGTCGTCATCACCGCCGACCGCCCCCCGGAACTGCACCACTGTGGCGCCAACCAGGCCCTGCCCCAGGAGGGCCTCTTCGCCCCGCTGGTGCGGACGACCCTGGCGCTGCCGGCCCCCGAGACCGGGCTATGCGGCGCCTGGCTGAACCGGCGCCTGGATGCCACGCTGGCCACGGCCACCGCAGCCGGGGCCAACGGCCCCGTTCATCTGAACGTGCCCCTGCGTGAACCCCTCTACGGCGGCACGGAGCACCCCGCACCGCCCCCACCTCGGCCGCCCACCCCACCGCCGCGCAGTGCCGTGCCGGCGCTCGGGGCGGCGCAGCCGCCGCAGCTATTCATCGCCGGCGAGTTGCGCGACGACGAGGCACAGGCCGTGCTGGAGACGGCCGCCGCCGCCAACATCCCGGTCCTCGCCGACGTGGGCAGCCAGCTGCGCCTGCATGCCCACCCGTGCATCGTCGGCGCCGCGGAGCTGCTGCTTGCCACCCGCGGCGGGGACCAGGCGCTGGCCCAGGCCCGCCAGGTGGTCCAGTTCGGGGGGCGTCTCACCGGCCGCCGCCTGCCCGCATGGCTGGCTCGCCACGCACCGCGGCGGTGGCTGATCAGCGCCGGCGACGAGGACATGGATCCCGACTGGCAGGCGACCACCGTGCAGGCGGACATCGCCGCCGCCTGCCGCGCCCTGCAGCCCACCGCGGCACAGCCGCCACTGCCCGGACTGGCTGAGGCCCGGGAGCAAGTGGCTGCGGCGTGCCGCACAGCACTGGCAGCCGCCCCCTTCGCCGAGCCTGCTGCCGCCGAACGCATCAGCCGGGGCCTACCGCCGGGCATGGCGCTGTTCCCGGGCAACAGCCTACCGATCCGGGTCTTCGACCTCTTCGCCGCGCCCGCCCACGGCAACCCCTGCGTCACGCAGCGCGGCGTCAGCGGGATCGATGGGCTGATCGCCACCGCCGCCGGTTTCGCCCACCACCACCGCGACGGCGTCACGCTGGTGATCGGCGACCTGTCGGCCCTCCACGATCTGAACAGCCTCGCCCTGCTTGGCGCAGCGCGGCACACCTGTGTGGTGGTGGTGTTCAATAACGACGGTGGCGGCATCTTCGATCTGCTGCCGGCCCGCGATGAGGGGGGCGATGCCCATCGGCGCCTGTTTCGCATGCCCCACGGCCTCGGGTTCGCCAACGCGGCCGAGCAGTTCCACCTGCCCTACTGGTGCTGCAGCGATGGTGATCAGCTTGAGACCGCGTACCTCCAGGCGTGCCGGCAGCCCGGCGGCAGCCTCATCGAGGTGGCCTGCCCACCGGGCGGCGGCAGCGAGCAGATGGCCGGGCTATTCCGAACGCTCCAGGCGCTCTGAGCGATGGCGTGTTCGCCGCAGGCCACCAACACCGCAGAGGTCGTCTGCCTGCACGGTTTCCTCGGTGACCCGCAGGAGTGGCAGCCGGTCGCCCAGGCCCTGGGCCCAGGGCTGCGCTGCCGGACGCCGGCGCTGCCCGGCCACGACGGCGCCCCCCCGCCGGGCGAGACCTTCGAGGCGCTGGCCGACGCGCTCTGGGCGCGCCTGGCCTCCGACTTGCCGCCGCGCTTCGCCCTGGTCGGCTACTCCCTCGGCGGCCGCCTGGCCCTCGCGCTCGCCGAACGGCATCCGCAGCGGATCAGCGCGCTGATCCTTGAGGGCGCCCACCCGGGGCTGCAGGATGCCTCGGCAAGGGCGCAGCGGCGTCGCCACGATGATGCCTGGGCACGGCGCCTGAGCACCGGCTCATGGCTGGAGAACCTGGACGCCTGGTACCGCCAACCGGTCTTCGCCGACCTGAGCGAGGCGCGTCGCCGGGCCCTGATCCAGCGCCGGGCCGGACACGACCCCCAACACCTGGCCGCGACCCTGCGCGCTGCCAGCCTGGCCGGGCAGCCGGACCTGCGCCCGGCGCTGCGCCGCCTCCCGGCACCCAGCGCCTACATCGCCGGCGCGCGGGATCAGAAGTTCTCGGCCATCGCCGACGACCTGGCCACGCAAACCCAGGGGCTGACGGTTGTCAAAATCGACGGCGTCGGGCATAACTGCCACGCCGAGGCCCCGGAGGCGGTGGCCGCAGTCATTCAACGCATCTGCAGCGGTGAGCACCCCTGATATGAGCGAAGAGCATCCGAACTCCATCGAGCCGGCCCTGGACTGGACCGACTGCTCCAGCGGCTACACGGACGTCCTCTACCACAAGGCCGACGGGATCGCGAAGATCACCATCAACCGCCCCGAGGTGCGCAACGCCTTCCGGCCCCGCACCGTCCTGGAGATGCAACAGGCCCTCGCGGACGCCCGCTTCGACCAGGAGATTGGCGTCATCATCCTCACCGGCTACGGCGACCTCGCCTTCTGCTCGGGCGGCGATCAGCGGGGGCGCGGCGACTCCGGCTACCAGGACGAACAGGGCACGCACCATCTGAATGTCCTCGACCTGCAGCGCGACATCCGCTCCTGCCCGAAGCCGGTGATCGCGATGGTGGCGGGCTACGCCATCGGCGGCGGGCATGTGCTGCACCTGATCTGCGACCTGACGGTGGCCGCCGAGAACGCGCGCTTCGGCCAGACCGGACCGCGGGTGGGCTCCTTCGACGGCGGCTTCGGCGCCAGTTACATGGCCAGCGTGGTCGGCCAGAAGAAGGCCCGGGAGATCTGGTTCCTGTGCCGGCAGTACGACGCCGAGCAGGCGCGTGCCATGGACCTGGTCAACACGGTGGTGCCGCTGAAGGACCTGGAGCGCGAGACGGTGGCCTGGTGCCAGCGCATCCTCGAGCACTCGCCCATCGCCCTGCGTGCGCTCAAATCGGCGTTCAACGCCGGGGTCGACGGCCAGGCCGGCATCCAGGAACTGGCCGGCAACGCCACCATGCTCTTCTACATGACCGAGGAGGGGCAGGAGGGGCGTAACGCCTACCTGGAAAAGCGCAAACCGAACTTCCGGCGCTTCAAGCACAACCCCTGACCGTGATCGTGCGGCTGCGCTCCGTGGAGCTCTGCCGCTACCGGGTGGCACTGCTGCCCGGCACGGCCCCGGTTGCCGAGCGCCACGGCGCACTGCTCTTCTGGACAGCCGAAGACGGCCGCCGGGCGGTCTCCGAGATCGCTCCGCTGCCCGGGTTCAGTACCGAGGGCCTGGACGAGTGCATCGACGCCTGCCGTCGCTTTTTCGGCGCCGGCGCCGGGCGTGTCGGCGCCGATCTGCAGCAGGCGCACTCGGGTGCTGGCGAATCCGAGGCGCTACAGGCACTGCCACCGGCCGCCCGCTTCGGCCTGGAGGCCGGCTGGCTGCAGCTGCTCCACCCGCCGGGGGCGACGCCGCGGGTAAGCAGTTGTCGGCTGCTGGGCCACGAGGAAGAGGCCATCGAGGGGCCAGCACCGAGCTGCGTCAAGGTCAAGGTCGGCCGGGCCAGCGTGGCGGAAGACGCCGAGCGCCTGGCACGCATCCTCGATCGCCTGCCCGCGACAACCCGCCTGCGCCTGGACGCCAACCGCAGCTGGACCCTCGAGCAGGCAGCCCGCCTCTGTGCCGGGCTGCCCACGGAGCGGGTGGCCTTCATCGAGGAACCGCTGCACCCCGGTGCCTGCTATGCGGCGTGGTCGTCGCTGACCAACATCCCGTTCGCCTGGGATGAGACCCTGCGCGAGCAGCCCGGGATCGATCTGGGCACGGCCGGACTCGGCGCGCTGGTGCTCAAGCCCATGCTAACCGGGCTCAACCGCACCCGGGCATGGCGGCAGGCGGCCATCGATGCGGGTGTCGAGGTCGTGCTCAGCGCCGCCTTCGAGAGCAATCTCACCCTCGATTTCTACGCCCGGTTGGCCGCCTCCTGGCACCTGAGCGCCCCGCCGGGTCTCGACACCTTCGGTGCCTGGCCCGAGGCGCTGCTCGAGCCGCTGCACAGTCAGCCCGAGCACGCCGCGCGGCCGGTATGCCCGCGCGAGCGGCTCACCTGCGAGGCGCCCCTGCTATGACCGCGGCAGCCTCTTTCCCCTGCCGGCTGGCGCGGGCCCGACAGCACTGGCCAAATCACCCGGCGGTCATTGACCCCGGGGCCACCCATACCTTCGCGGCGCTCGACGACGCGGTCAGCCACCGGGCCGAGGCGCTGCAGCAACAGGGCCTCGGCCCCGACGCGTGGACGGCGCTGCGCATCACCACCAGTACCGCCGGGTTGATCGACTGGCTGGCGGTGGTCCGCGCCGGCGCCTCGGTGCTGCCGGTCTCCCCGCGCATGCCGGAGCCCGCCTTGCAGCGCCTGCTGGGCGAGCACGCCATCCGCCAGGTGATCCCGGCCCCCGGCGCGCCCCTAGCGCGCACCGGCCCGGCGCCGGCGCAGGCGCCGGGCCTGCAGTGGCGCTTCGATGCCGTCACACCCTGCGCCGGGGTGGCCACCTCGGGCTCTACCGGCACGCCCCGCGTCGCCGTGCACAGCTACGCCAATTACGTCCGCAGTGCCCAGGGCGCCATCACCTACCTGCCACTGCGCGATGGGGACCGCTACCTGCTTTCCCTGCCCCTGTTTCATGTGGGCGGGCTCGGGATCATCTTCCGCTGCCTGGAGGCCGGGGTGCCCATGGTCGTCGGCGGCCGCAGTGAGGACGCCGGGTTCCTCGGTGCCTACCGGGTGAGCCACGTCTCCATGGTCGAGACCCAACTCCACCGCCTGCTGCAGGAGGCCGACGCCCCCCTGCCACCCCTTCGCTGCGTGCTCCTCGGCGGCGGTCCGGTGGCCGACAACCTGCTTGAACAGGCGCGGGCGCGCGGGCTGCCGTGCTATATGAGCTACGGGCTCACGGAGATGACCGCCCAGGTGGCGACCTGGCCGGCGCCGGGCGGCGGCGGTCGGGTCCTGCCTTATCGGCAGCTGCGCATCGTCGACGGAGAGATCCAGGTGCGCGGCGAGACCCTCTGCCTCGGATACCTGCAGGCGGGGCAGCTGAGACCGCTGGCCGAGACCGATGGCTGGTTCGCCACCAGGGACCTGGGGCAATGGGAGAACGGCGCGCTGGTGATCCACGGCCGACGCGATAATCAGTTCATCAGCGGCGGGGAGAACATCCAGCCCGAGGCCATCGAGGCGACGCTGCGCACCCACCCGGCGGTCCGCGAGGCGGTGGTGGTCCCGCGCAAGGATCCCGAGTTCGGCCAGCGCCCGGTGGCCTTCGTCGAGACCGAGGACGGCGAACTGCCCGCCGGCGAGTTGCGCGAGTGGCTCCGCGCTCGGCTGAGCCCCCACATGACCCCGGTGGCCTGGCACCCGCTCCCCGAGCAGCAGGGGCTCAAGGTCCGCCGCGCCGAACTCATCCAGCTGGCCGAGCGCCTGGGCGATCAGCCCCGCTGAATGCCCCCCACGGCACCGTCCGGCAGGACCATAGGCGCACGGACGGGAATTGCCCTAGACTGGGTTGCGGAGGCCCCGCACGGGGGCCGCGTTCAGCGCAAGGAGATGCTCATGTCCCTCGGCTACTGGATGGTCCTCATCGCCGCCATCCTGCCCATGGCTTTCGCCGGCGCCGCCAAGGTCGGCGGCGGGCAGTTCGACAATGCCCGGCCCCGGGAGTGGCTCGATCGTCAGGAGGGATGGCCGAAGCGCGCTCACTGGGCCCAGCAAAACGGCTACGAGGCCTTTCCTCCTTTTGCGGCGGCAGTGATCATCGCCCACCAGGTCGGCGCCGCGCAGGGGGTGATCGACACCCTGGCGGTGCTCTTCGTACTGCTGCGCATCGCCTACGGGCTGTTTTACATCGGCGACTACGCCAACCTGCGCAGCCTCGCCTGGATGGCCGCCTTCGCCTGTGTCATCGGGCTGTTCCTGACCGCCGCAGCGGCCTGATCCGGCTTTTTAGGGACTCCCCGGGGGCGCGGTGGGCCGTTCCCCGGGGCACGCATTCATAGGAAGAGACTCAAGGGAGGCATGATGATGACAGGACGAGTACGTGGTGGCGGCAGGACCGCTCGGCTGATCGCCGTGGCCACTGCAGCGCTGCTCGGTAGCAGCGTCGCCGCGGCCCAAATGGATCGCGGCGCCGGGATGGGCATGGGCCAGGGGGCCAACCCCGGCATGGCCGGACCCGGTGGCGGGGCGATGCAGCAAGGCGGCATGGGCATGGGGCCCGGGGTGGGCTACGGGCCCTGCTGGGACTGGATGCGCGGGGGTTTCGAGGGCGGCTTCGGTGATCCGCGCACACCGCTTTGGGACCTGGAGCTGGAGGGCGACAAGCTCGCCAAGATGCGCCAGCTGCGCCGCGCCTATCGGGAGTTTGAGGCCCATGTAGGCGTCGAGCTGGCCGAAATGCGTGACGAGATGGCTGAGCTGATGGCCGTCGAGCGTCCCGACCCGGATGCCATCGAGGAGCTCCACGGGCGCATGTCCGAGCTGCAGGGCGAGCTGCTGGCCGAGCGGGTACGCATGCGCAACGAGATGATCGGTCTGCTCGACGACGAGCAGCGCGAGCGCTTCCGCCGCGAGTTTGGCCCGCGGCGCTGACCGGCCGAACGAGGTGGCCGGGTCGTCTGCCACCCGGCCACCTCGTTCTCATGGGGTGATCAGCGGATGCGCTCGTCCGCGCGATCGCTGAGCATCACCGCGATCCACCGCGTCTCCGGCTGCGCCTCCAGGGCCAGCTTGGCGATCATGGTCAGGGGGATCGACAACAGCATCCCGACCGGCCCGAACACCCAGCCCCAGACCATCAGAGAGATCAGTACCACCAGCGGTGACAGGCCCAGGGTACGCCCCATCAGCCTCGGCTCGGTGATACTGCCGATGGCGACGTTCACCGCCACGTAGAGGGCCACCGTCAGCACCGCATCCAGCAACCCGCCACCGAGCAGCGCCACCGCCACAGCGGGGACCGCCGCGATGATCGACCCCACCGTGGGGATGAAGTTCAGCAACCCGGCGAGAATGCCCCAGAGGATCGGGAAGTCCACCCCGATCAGCCACAACCCGGTGCCGATGATCACGCCGGTCAGGGTGCTGGTCGCGCTCTTGATGAAGATGTAGCGGTCAACGGCGCGCAGAAAGCGCCGGGTGCGCACCCGCGCCCGACGGCTGGCGGGGAAGGCCACCGCGAGCTTACCGGGCAGCGTGCTCTCCTCAAGCAGCAGGAACATGAAGGCGAGCAGCACCAGGAAGGTGGCTGCCGTGAACTGGCCGATGCCGCTGGCGATGGTCGTCGCCGCATCGGTTAACGTACCCACCGCCGGCAGGGGCACCTGCTCTGGCAGCGCCTCCGGCGGCAGGCCCATGCCAATCGCGTAGTCGCGGACTTGATTGAAGACCACGGTCAACTGTTCCTGGTACTGCGGCGCTTGGGCCGCCGTGGTCTCCACCGCGCCGCGCAGGGCCAGGAAGAGCAGGAAGAAGACCAGCCCCACGCCGAGAAAGAGGACCATCACCGCCAGCACCGCCGGCACACCGCGTCGCTGCATCCAGTTCAGTGGCGTCGCCGAGGCGATGGCCAGGAAGGCGGCCAGCAGCAGCGGATTGACGATCCCGGAGACGGCCTGCAGCCCGGCGAGGATGATCACAAGCGCGGCACCACCCACCAGCCAGTGCCAGGTGGACAGCCCGTTATGGTTCGGTCCGATCACTTCCGCTTCCCTACCCCTTGGCCTGTATCGATTCCCGCGCGCGACGACCTTCATGCCGCCGCTCGCATCGGCGATCATCAGGGTAACAGGGGGAGCGACCGTCGCTCAGTCCTGGCTTGACTCCAGGATCTCCTCGGGCGGCTCCTCGTCCAACGGGTGCTGACTCAGGCGGACCATGGCCGGTTCCTGGCCGGCCGGGGCCTCGCCGTAGAGTTCGGCCATCTCCTCGCCGGAGACTACCGAGGCGACCGGACCCAAGCCACCGCGATGGGCCAGGATGGTCCGGTAGGCAAGCACCGCCTGCACGTAGGCCCGGGTCTCGTGATAGGGGATCGACTCAATCCAGACATCCAGCGGCCGCCCGTCCCGCTCCAGCCAGCCGGCAACCCGGCCCGGACCCGCGTTGTAGGCCGCCAGCGCCTTGGGCCGATTGTCGTCGAATCGCGCCAGCAGCCGCTGCATGTACTCCGCACCGAGGCGTACGTTGAGCTCAGGATCGAGCAATGCCCGGGCGTCCGGGCCCTCCCCGCCGCGGGCCTCGACCAGCTGCCGCGCGGTGCCGGGCAGCACCTGCATCAGCCCCCGCGCCCCGGCCGGGGAGACGGCATCCCGGTGGAAGGCCGATTCCCGCCGGGCCACGGCCATGAGCAGGCAGGGCTCGACGCCCGTATCGGCTCCCGCCCGCTGGAAGGTTTCGCGGTGGGCATGGGGAAACCGCCAAGCCAAGGCCCCATCCGCCCCGGCCCGGTTGGCCGCCACCACCGCCAACTCCGGCCATCCCTGCCGGTGGGCGTGGGCCGCCAGGGCGAGGCGCTGTTCACGATCGCCCTCGCGCAGCAGGTGGTGCCACTCGTCCCGGGCCAGGCGGAACTCCCCCACCTCATAGAGCAGGCGGACCCGCAACAGGGCCGGGTCGGGGCCAGGCGGATCGGGCTCCGGATGGGCTTCCTCCAGCGCATACGGGTGTCCCACCCGCTCGGCCGCCAGAAACCCCCAGAACGAGCGCTGCCCCGCAGCCGTCCGCCAGTGCTCCCGGGCCAGCGCCGGATCGCCGAGCTCCGCGCGCGCCCGCCCCAGCCAATACTGCCAGCGGGCGCTGGCCGCGGACGCCTCGGGCAGGCGGGCGTACCAATAGACCAGGTCGGTCCACTGCTCCTCGATCACCGCCCGGCGCATGCGCTGCTCCAGCAGCTCGCCATCGCCGTGTTCGGCCAGCCAGCGGTCCACCCAGCCGCGGTTCTCGGGGACCTCACGGATGATCGAATACCACGCCACCCGCTCGAAGACCTCCCGGCGCTCACCCGCCGGCAGATCGGCCAACGCCTGGCCGGTCTGCTCAAGGTACTCGCGGGCGGCCACGGCGTCCTCGCGCGCCAGTCGGTAGAGCCCGTCGGCGGTCAGTTGCTCGCGCAGCCGGGGCGGGACCTGCTGATCGATATCGCCGACCCGTGCCGGGTCGTCATCAAGGCGTTGTAGCCACTGCGCGGCGTCGAGCCAGCGCTCACCACCGAGCAGCCCTTCCAGGTAGCGCACCAGACCGGATTGATCGTTTCGGAAGGCCAGGCGCATACGCGCCCAGATCGCCCGGTCATCGATGACCCCGGCGTCCCGGGCCGCCTCGAACAGCCCGTCACAGGCCGCGGGTCGCGACACCCCGGCGTGCCAGGTGTCGCGCGCGAAGGCCAGGGCCCCCCCCCGGCGTGTCTCCAGGTGGGCGTGCCACCAGTGGCAGCGCAGGGCAAGGCGCGAGGGCGGTTCGTCAGTCACCCGGCGCACCGCCGCCTCATCTCCGGCCTCGGCGTAGCGACGCAAGGCCACACGCTTGAGGACGTCGGCCAGCGGGGTGCTGGCGTAGCGCTCCCGGTAAGCCACCACCCGTTGCGGATCGATCTCGGGCAGCTCGCTGCGCAGGCGATGGAACTCCAGATAAGCCGCCATGGGGTGAGGGTCGCCGAGGCACAGCTCCAGCTCCGCGACGCGCGACCAGTCATCGGCACGCGCCGCCTCCAGCGCCTTATGGAAGTGCGCGCCGTAACCGCCCTCCGGACAACCCCGCTCGGGCCCTGCGACCCCGGCCGAGAGACCGAGAACGAGGAAAAGAGTGATCAGCACGAAGCCACGATAACCGCCGGACGGGACCATGTTCCGGAGACTCCGGCGCGGGTGCGCGAGGTTGCCAAGCCCTCTTGAACGCTAGCCGCGCCTGCGCGCCGGGTCAACCGCACAGGCCGCCGCACGCGGCACGCGCCCCGGCGGCCGTGGTAGCCTTGCCCCGCGACGCAGACGCAGCAGAAGGGGGATCCGCGTGGGGACCGTCGGCACCATCCTGCAGGGTATCGCCATCGTCACCGGCGGGCTGATCGCACTCGCCGTCCTGGTGCTGGCCATCGGACCACTGATGATCCCCACGCAACCGGCGGATGGGGTCAAAGACGGGCGCGAGCTTGGCGGCGAGCGAAGCCGCTTCCTCTCGGTGCCGTTCCCGGGGTACCCCGAGGGACTGCAGCTGCACTACATCGCCGCCGGCGAAGAACACGCCGGCGCTGGGAAACCGGCCTGGTTCCTCCTCCACGGCTTCTCGTTCAGCACGGTCACCTGGGAGCCGCTGCTGCCGAGCCTCGGCGGTGACCGCTACACCGTCGCTTATGATCAGATCCCGTACGGGCTGAGCGACAAGCCCGACTACCAGGGCGAGGGGCCGAATCCGTTCACCCTGGAGGCGGACGTCAACCACCTGTTCGGGCTCATGGACGCACTCGGCCAGGAGCAAGCGGTACTGGTGGGCAACTCCGCCGGTGCGGTGATCGCCCTGGAAGCGGCACGCCAGGCACCGGAGCGCGTCGCCGGCCTGGTCCTGATCAATCCCATGGCGGCGCTGGAGCGACCGACGCTGCCCAAGTGGCTGGCCCAGCTGCCGCAGGCCAAACGCCTGAGCCTGCTGGGCGGGCGCTGGTTCGGCCGCAGCACCGAACTGCTCGAGCGCTCGTACTATGATCTGGATGCCATCACGCCGGAGCGCGAGGCTCGCATGACCCAGCACACCGCCATGGCCGGCTGGGACCGGGCCTGGGGACTGCTGATGCACCGCTCGCTGACCGACGCCCTGCAGGTGCGCGGCCCACTCGAGGAGATCGACACCCCGGCCCAGGTGATCATCAGTACCGAGGACGAGGTGATCCCGGCCGCGGACTCCCACCGGGTGGCCGACGCCCTGCCCAATGCCGAACGTGTCGAACTCCAGGCCTGCGGCCACACCCCGCAGGAGGAGTGTCCGGCCAAGGTAGCGGCGGCCATCGAGCAGTGGCGAGAAGGCCAGGGCCTGTAGAACGACACCGACGGAGGAGCAGCATGAGCGGCGACGACCCGCGAGTCATTGTCATCGGCGCCGGCCTGGCCGGCCTCGCCGCCGCGCGGGATTTGGCCGCGGGCGGCGCCCGCGTCCAGTTGCTCGAGGCCGCCGACGCGGTGGGCGGCCGGGTACGCACCGATCGCCTGCGCCTGGACGGCACCCCGGCCAACGGTGAGGAGCCGGCCTTCCAGCTCGATCGCGGTTTCCAGGTGTTGCTAACCGCCTATCCCGAGCTGCGTGCCCGCGCAGACCTGGCCGCTTTGGATCTGCGTCGCTACGCACCCGGGGCCCTGATCCGCACCGAAGGGGGGCTGCACCGGCTCAGCGACCCGTTTCGGGCCCCACAGGCGCTGTGGAAGACGCTGCGCGCCCCCGTGGGCAGCCTCGGCGACAAGGCCCGCATCGCCCGCCTGCGGGCGCGCCTGCGTCGCGGCGACGCCGAAACCCCGTTGTACGGCCCCCAGTGCAGCAGCGCCGAGTCGCTGGCCGCGGAGGGCTTTTCGGAGGCGATGATCGAACGCTTCCTGCGCCCGCTGTTCGGCGGCGTGCTGCTCGACCCGCAGCTGCAGACCTCGGCCCGCCTGCTCAACTTCGTCTTCCGGATGTTCGCCGAGGGTGATGCCGCCATCCCCGCCCGGGGCGTCGGCGAGCTCCCCTGCCAACTGGCCGCCCGACTGCCCGCCGAGCGCGTCGAGCTGCGCCTAGAGACGACCGCGCAGGCCATCGAGGCGGGCCCTGCCGTACGCCTTGCCGACGGCGAACGGCTCGAGGCCGATGCCGTCGTGGTCGCTACCGATGGCCCTGCCTACACCCGGCTGACCGGGCAACCCACCGCTGCCGGACGGCCCGTGACGTGCCTGCAATTCGCCGTCCCCGAGGCGCCGGTGACCGAGCCGCTGATCGTGCTCAATGGCGAGGGGGCGGGTCCCATCCTGCACCTGGCGGTGCCCAGCCGGGTCGCCCCGGAGTACGCCCCGGCGGGCTGGCACCTGGTCAGCGCCACGGCCCTCGGTCCAGCACAGGATCTGGACGATCTAACCCTGCAGCGCGAGGCGGTGACGCAGCTGCGCGATTGGTTCGGCCCGGCGGTCGATCATTGGCGGCCACTGCGCCTGGAGCGGATCCCTTACGGGCAACCGGTGCAGACACCGCCGGCGCTGGCTGAACCCTATCAGACACCACGGCTGGGCGACGGCGTCTACGCCTGCGGTGACCACCGGGCCCACGGGTCGCAGCACGGCGCATTGCGCTCCGGCGCCCGCGCGGCGGAGGCGGTGCTGAGCGATCACGGGG
>PULM01000148.1 GCA_003552345.1 Ectothiorhodospiraceae bacterium | reverse complement strand
TGCGCCGTCTCCGCACCCTGCCGACCCCCACGCCGTATCCCGACACCCCTGAGGTGGCCGCCCCATCGGCCACCGAGCAGGAAGCCCTGGAACTGATCAGTGCCCTCGGGGTGGTGGCGGCCAAGGCCCGGGACCTCGACGAGTTGCTTGAGCAAAGCCTCGAGCAGCTGATCGCCCAGACCGGGGCCGCCGCGGCGGCGGTGCGCCTCTACGATGAGCAGGGCCATCTGCGCCTGGTCGAGGCCCAAGGGCTCAACGCCGGCTTCATCGATGCCGAACGCCGCCATCCGGCGGAGGACTGCCCCTGCGCCATCGCCGGCGAGCGGGCCTCGGTGCAGTTCCGCGGGGACCTGCGCCCGTGCATCCGGCGCAGCGGCTGCAATCCGCTGCCGAACCAGCCTCGGCTGGCCATGCTCGCGGTGCCAATCCTCGACCCCGCCGGCCAGGGCGTCGGCATCTTCAACCTCTACTTCGAGCCCAGCGCGGCACCACGGTGGATGCACCCGCCGCACCTGCTCGCCTCGGTGGGTCGGCAGCTCGGCGCCGCCATCCCGCGCATCCGCGAAGAATACCGGACCCACCAGGGCGCCCTGCAGGAGGAGCGCAACCTGCTCGCCCACGAGCTCCACGACACGGTGGCCCAGGAGGTTGCCACCCTGCGCCTGCGCGTTCGGCAACTGGAAGAGCAGGTGAGCCGCGATGCCGATGGCAGCGCCTTGCGCCCCACCCTGGGGGATCTGCGCAACCGGCTTGAGCACACCAACCATCAGGTCCGCACGGTGATGCAGCAGTTCCGCACCCAGGCCCTCGGGACGCCGCTGGAGACCGCGCTGAGCCGGCTGGTGACCCGGTTCAGCCGGGACAGCGGGATCGAGGTCCGGCTCATCCACCGGTGGCCGGAACTGGCCCTGGGCGAGCGCGCCCAGCTCCACATCCACCGCATCGTCGAGGAGGCGCTGTCCAACGCATGGCATCACGGCGGTGCCCGGACCTTGCGCCTGCAGCTGGAGACTCCCGGCGGCGACCTGTGCCTGCTGATCGAGGACGACGGCTGCGGCTTCGAGGTCGACGAGGTCCCCGAGTCGGATCCGGCCCAGCCCCGCGGCTACGGCCTGCGCGGGATGCGCGAGCGCGCCCGCCACCTGGGCGCGATCCTGAGCGTGGAGAGCGAGTCTGGACAGGGCACCGCCATCCACCTGCGCCTGCCCCAGCCGCAGCGCCTGACCTGGACCACCAAGAGCCTGCACCAGGCGGGGTTCAACGATCATGCGTATCCTGCTTGTCGATGATCACCAGCTCTTTCGGGCCGCGCTGCAGGAGCTGCTCCACGCCCAGGGGCTGACCACGGAGAGCGGCTCGGGCCAGGACGACGTGCTCGCCCTGATCGCCTCGTTCCAGCCCGACCTGGTGCTGCTCGACCTGCGCATGCCGGGACAGGATGGCCTCAGCGTGCTGCGCCAGATCCACGAACACCACCCGGACCTGCCGGTGGTGATGCTTACCGGCAGCGAGGAGGAGCGCGACCTCTTCGACTGCCTGCGCGCCGGGGCCCAGGGCTACCTGCTCAAGCACAACGACCCGGAGTACCTGATCTCGGCCCTGCACCAGGCCACCGGCGGCAAGATCGCCGTGGCGCCGCAGCTGACCGACACCCTGGCGCGGGCACTGGGCCAGCCCCCGGATCAGCGCACCGAGCAGGCCCCACCGGACCCCTTCGCCGGCCTGACCCCGCGGGAGCGGGATATCCTCGAGCGCCTGGCCGCCGGCGAGAGCAACAAGGTCATCGCCCGGCACCTGGGCATCTCCGACGGCACCGTCAAGCTCCACGTCAAATCCGTGCTGCGCAAGCTGGGGGTTCACTCCCGGGTCGAGGCGGCCATCAAGGCCGTGGACTTCGGCCTGACCCGCCGCACCACCACCTGAGCCCGCCCTTCAGCTACCCTGCTCCCCCGGGCGGGGGGTCCGGCAATCGCCACCTTCCCCCGTTTGGGATATTCCGGGGGACGCTTGCACGCTGAAGAATGTGCCGGGCAGAGATGCGAGCCGTCCCGGCACCCGGGACGCCCTCCTGAACCGACGCGGAAGGGTCGCACAGTTATGGTCTTCGATTCCTTTATCGCAGCGCACTGGACGATGCTCGCCACCGTCTTCGCCATCGCGGTGGTGCTCGGCGCCGTGGTCAACAAGAGCAACTTCTGCACCATGGGCGCCGTCTCCGATATCGTGAACATGCAGGACTGGCAGCGGATGCGCATGTGGATCCTGGTCATCGCCGTGGCCATCCTCGGCGTGGGACTGCTTGAGCCCCTGGGACTGATCAACGCCGACGAGAGCATGCCGCCGTATCGCAGCGCCGACTTCGCCTGGGCCGGTTATCTCGTCGGCGGCCTGCTCTTTGGCATCGGCATGACCCTGGGCAGCGGCTGCGGCAACAAGACCGTGGTGCGCATCGGCGCCGGCAACATCAAGTCGCTGTTCGTCGCCGCGGTCCTCGGTACGGTGGCCTTCTTCATGGTCAACCCGCTGCCGCTGATCGACGCCTCGCTGCGCGATCTGCTCTTCGGGTGGGTCCAGTTCACGGCGATCTCCCACAGCCACGGCCAGGATCTGGGCAGCCTGATCGCCGGCGAGGCCGGTCACTGGCTACGGCCCTTCCTGGCCCTGCTCATCGGCGGGGCCCTGCTCTACGCGGTGCTGCGGGTGGCCGGCTTTCGCCGGGACCGCAACGCCGTCTCCGGGGCGCTGGTCATCGGCGTCTGCATCCTCGCCGTCTGGGCGGTCACCAGCAACGTCTACGTGGCCGACGAGATGGGCGAGCGCAGCACCCTGCAGACCTACGCCACGGACTGGGACTTCCATCACCCGGATACCGACGCCGGACGACCGGAGGGCACCCGGTGGCTGGCCCCGCAGGGGGTAAACTTCGTCGGCCCGCTGGT
>PULM01000229.1 GCA_003552345.1 Ectothiorhodospiraceae bacterium | reverse complement strand
GGCGGTTGAAGCGCGCCGCCAGCATCCGCTCGGCCAGCGCCAGGCCAACGCTGTTCGCCAGCCCCTGGCCCAGCGGCCCGGTGGTGGTCTCCACGCCCGGCGTGTAGCCGTACTCCGGGTGACCCGGCGTCCGCGAGTGCAGCTGACGGAAGTTCTTGAGATCGTCGATGCTGAGGTCGTAACCGGTGAGATGGAGCAGCGCGTACTGCAGCATCGAGCCGTGACCATTGGAGAGGACGAAGCGGTCGCGGTCGAACCAGCCCGGCCGCTGCGGCGCATGGCGCAGGTAGTCCCGCCACAGCACCTCGGCGATATCCGCCATGCCCATCGGCGCTCCCGGGTGCCCCGAGTTGGCCTTCTGGACGGCGTCCATGGCCAGGGCGCGAATGCCGTTGGCGAGTTCTCGTCGGCTCAGTTCGGTCGACGCCATGTTCTACCTCCCTCAATGGAATATTGTTCTGAAGCGGCTCAGGCCGAGCTTGCCGCCATACTGCCCCGAAACTCTACGGATCGCGAACCGCCCGCAAAAGCAAACCGTCCTGATGGTCCGAATAAGCCGCTACCGGGTGAGCTGGGCGAAGACCGCGGGCAGGCGCTCCGGCAGGCGCTCGACATGCTCGACCACCGAGTACCCGTTGGCCCCGAAGATCCGGGACACGTAGGCATCCGCGTCCCGGTCCAGGGTCAGGCAGTAGCTGGTCACCCCGCGGGCGGACAGTTCCTCGGCGGCCTTGCGGGCGTCGTGGCGCAGGTACTGCGGATCGCGCACATCGACGTCATGGGGTTCGCCATCAGTGACGATCAACAAGAGCTTGCGTCGCTGCGGCTGGCGCACCAAGTGGGCGCCGGCGTGGCGCATCGCCGCACCCATCCGGGTGGAGTACTGCCCACGCATGCCGGCCAGGCGTGACTTCGCCTCCTCGCCCCACGGCTGATGGAAGTCCTTGAAGCGGTAGTACTGGACGTCGTGCCGACCGTCCGAGGAGAAGCCGTGGACGGCAAAGGGATCGCCGATGCCGTCGATGGCCCAGCCGAGCAGCGAAGTGGCCTCTCGGGTCAGCTCGATGACGGTCTTCTCGCTGCCGCCGAGCGGGTCGTTGGTCGACTCCGAGAGATCGAGCAGCAGGAGCACCGACAGGTCCCGGGTCTTGCGGATGTAACGGGTGTTGATGCGCGGATCGGGGCTCATGCCCAGGCGCAGGTCGACCATGGAGCGCACGGCGGCGTCGATGTCCAGCTCATCGCCGTCCTCCTGTCGGCGCTCGCGGATCACCCCCTGGGGCTGCAGGGCGTCGATCAGGTAGCGCAGGCGGCTGGCCACCGGCCGGTAATCCTTGAGCACCTGGTCCATCACCTGGGGATCGGCGCGCTTGGGGCGGCGCTCGACCACGGTGACCCAATCGGGACGGTTGAGCTGGACCTGGTAATCCCACTCCGGGTAGTGGAACGGCGGGCTGGCCGGCTCGACCCCTTCCATCTCGTTGTAACTGACCCCGTAATCCTCGTAGGGGAAGAGCTCCGTACCGAGCACCCAGATCTCCTGGGCATCGTCGCCGGCGAGTTCGCAGTCGACCTCGTTGACGAACTCCGAGAGGCTGACTTGGCGGCGCACCTGGCGATGACTGGCGGGGACGTACTCCGCCTCGAGCCACTCCTGCTCGTCGCTGGCGAAGAGGTAGCGGTTGTCGTCGCGGTAGGGCACAGCCAGGCGCTGCAGGACCCGGGCGGCCGGCATGGGGTGGCGCTGCGCCAGGCTGTTGTACAGCTCCATGCCCAGTTCCCAGGAAAGGCCCACATCCTGCGGGCGATCGGCGAAGTGGTAGTCGAAGAGTTCGCGCACGTGCTGGACCCAGGGGTCGTCATCGGCGTACTCCGGATCGAGCAGGGCGTGGGCAGCGCGCTCCAGGCGCTCGATCACCGGGTCCTCGGACTCACGCTCGGCGGCCCGGGCCTGGTGGAAGGGGAGCCAAAGGCGCTGCAGTCCCGGGAACTCGCGGATGGCCAACGCCTCCACCCGGGCGTCTTCGATCAGGCCGATGACGGCCATCTGCGCCGCGTTGAGCATCTCCGGTGAGAGCGGCTCGGTGGTATGGACCAGGTGCGCGGCGGCATGGGCGGCCGCGGCCCGGTAGAGGTCCTTGCCCGGCAGGCCGTGATAGTCATCGTAGGCGTCGGGCAGGTGGATCACCCGCTGCTCGATGAACGGCTTGTACCCCTCGCGGGTTTCGAAATCGCCGGAGGTCGGGCGCATGAAGAAGTCCCGCGCCCACAGCGCGCGCAGGTAGAAATTGAGCTTGCGCTGGTTGTCCACCAACAGCGTGCCCCGGCGCTCTTGCTGAAGCATCGCCTGGCTGTCGGCGGTCTGCAGCCCGAAGTAGGCGCGTTGCTGTTCGAAGTCACGGGCGTGGGCCTGCGCCCCCCACAGCGCCCAGCGCCGGAAGCCCCCCAGGGTAAGCTTGGAGAAGAGCTCATCGAGGTTCTCCAGCATCGGCCGCAGGCCCCGCGGGGCCTTCGCCGAGAGCTGGTGAACGAGATGGAGGAACTGGCGCAACAGCTCCGGGTCGCCGAGCCGCCGCGCGGCAGTGGGCAGGCCGGCCAGCAACAGGGCGATCACCTGGCCGCTGACCATGGAGGATAGCTTCATGGCGGCACTGACCACCTCGGGCAGGACGTCCTCCCCCACCTCCTTGGCCACCGCCGGCATCGCCTCCAGGTAGCCGACGACCAGGTCAGCCCCACGCCCCAACTCGGCCAGGGCCCGGGCCCCTTCCAGATAGTTGTGCAGGCCCCGCGGCGACATCACCCGGGACGCCTCGGCGAAGCTCGCCTCCAGCGTCTCGGCGACGCGCGGCTCTGCCGCCACCAGGGTCTCGCGGTAGTCCTCGAGGCGCACCGTCATCGCAATCCCCCGCACTGCCCCCGGGTGATCACCCGAACGTTTAGAAGTAGGTCGCCACCGCCTGATCCAGTGTCTCGCGCATGTCCGGATCGTCGGTGAGCGGGCGCACCAGCGACATGGTGCAGGCCGAGCGCGGCTCGATGCCCTTGGCGATCAGGTTGCCGGCGTAGACCAGCAGCCGCGTGGAGATGCCCTCATCCAGCCCGTGGCCCTTGAGGTTGCGGGCGCGGTGGGCGATCTGCACCAGCTTGTCGGCGATCTGGCTATCGACGCCGGTCTCGTGGGCGACGATCTCGGCCTCGGCGGCGGCCTCCGGGTAGTCGAAGTCGAGGGCCGCGAAGCGCTGCTTGGTGGACTGCTTGAGATCCTTCATCAGCGACTGGTAGCCGGGGTTGTAGGAGATCACCAGATGGAAGTCGGGGTGGGCATGGACAAGTTCGCCCTTCTTCTCCAGCGGCAGCGTCCGCCGGTGGTCGGTCAGGGGGTGGATCACCACCGTGGTGTCCTGGCGCGCCTCGACTACCTCGTCGAGGTAGCAGATGGCACCGATCCGCGCCGCAGTGGTCAGCGGCCCGTCCTGCCAGCGGGTGCCGTTGGCATCGAGCAGGTAGCGACCCACCAGGTCGGCGGCGGTCATGTCCTCGTTGCACGCCACCGTGACCAGGGGGCGTTCCAGCTTCCAGGCCATGTACTCGACAAAGCGCGACTTGCCGCAGCCGGTCGGCCCCTTGAGCATCACCGGCATGCGGGCCTGGTAGGCGGCCTGGTAGAGATCGACCTCGTCACTGACCGGCCGGTAGTACGGCGCTTCGGTGACGCGATACTGATCCACATCGTGCTCGGTCATCGCCCCTCCACTCGGTCGGCTGCTGGCTTTTCGGATGGTGACCGGGCCGCGCCCGCGGCGGGACGCGCCGCGCATCCCTCCATGGATGAGCCCGACCACCATGCGAAAAGCCGCGGCAGGCCGCGGCCCCCGGTCACCGCCGCCCGCTGGGGGCGGACGACGGCCCGGGGTCCGCGTTGCCGCTAGACCTCGATGGGACCGCGGTAGATCACCATCGCCGTGCCCTGCGTCTGCCGGTAGTTGTCGTACCCGATCAGGCGCACGTGGTGCTCCGGATGGGCCTTGTGGCACGCCTCGGCCTCCTTGAGGATGGCGTCCACGTCGGTCTCGCCGAACATCGGCAGCTTCCACATGTACCAGTAGTGGTCAAAGGCGTTCTCCGGCTCGGTGTGCTCGATGGCCGGGTTCCAGCCCTGATCGACGATGTACTGGACTTGCTTGCGGACGTCCGCGTCGCTCATCTCCGGCAGGTAGGAGAAGGTCTCGAAGCGACGGCTGTTCGGATCGGACAGCTTGGAGTTGTAATCCTGGATCTCACTCATTGCTCAGTCTCCTTCCCCTTTACCGGTGCGCCGTGTCCAGCTTGTCCACGGTGTCGAACTCGAACTTGATCTCCTTCCACGTCTCCATGGCGGCCTTCAGCTCGGGGCTGCTCTTGGCGGCGTTGGTGAGGATGTCCTTGCCCTCCTTCTCCAGCTCACGCCCCTCATTGCGGGCCTGGACGCAGGCCTCCAGGGCCACGCGGTTGGCTGCGGCGCCGGCAGCATTGCCCCACGGGTGGCCCAGCGTGCCGCCGCCGAACTGGAAGACGCCGTCATCGCCGAAGATCGACAACAACGCCGGCATGTGCCAGACGTGGATACCACCCGAGGCCACGGCGAAGGCCCCCGGCATGGCGCCCCAGTCCTGGTCGAAGAAGATCCCCCGCGAGCGGTCCTCCTCGATGTAGGACTTGCGCAGCAGGTCGATCCAACCCAGCGTGGACTGCCGGTCGCCCTCGAGCTTGCCGACCACGGTGCCGGTGTGCAGCTGGTCGCCACCCATCAGGCGCAGGATCTTGGTCAGTACCCGGAAGTGGATGCCGTGGTTCGGGTTGCGGTCGAGCACGGCGTGCATGGCGCGGTGGATGTGCAGCAGCATGCCGTTGTCGCGGCACCAGTTCGACAGGCCCTGGTGGGCACAGAAACCGGCGGTGATGTAGTCGTGCATGATGATCGGTGCGCCAATCTCCTTGGCGAACTCGGCACGCTTGTACATCTCCTCCGGCGTCGGGGCCGTGACGTTGAGGTAGTGGCCCTTGCGCTCGCCGGTCTCCTCCTCGGCCTTCTGGATCGCCTCCATGACGAACTCGAAGCGATCGCGCCAGCGCATGAACGGCTGGGAGTTGACGTTCTCGTCGTCCTTGGTGAAGTCGAGACCACCGCGCAGGCACTCGTAGACCGCGCGGCCGTAGTTCTTGGCCGAGAGGCCGAGCTTGGGCTTGATGGTGCAGCCAAGCAGCGGGCGACCGTACTTGTTCATCTTGTCTCGCTCGACCTGGATGCCGTTCGGCGGCCCGGGGCAGGTCATCACGAAGTGCAGCGGGAAGCGCACATCCTCCAGGCGCAGGGCGCGCACGGCCTTGAAGCCGAAGACGTTGCCCACCAGGGAGGTGAAGACATTGACGATCGAGCCCTCTTCGAAAAGATCGATGGGGTAGGCGATAAAGGCGTAGAAGGCCTCGTCGTCGCCCGGCACGTCCTCGACCTTGTAGGCGCGACCCTTGTAGTGCTCCAGATCGGTGAGCAGGTCGGTCCAGACCGTGGTCCAGGTGCCGGTGGAGGACTCCGCCGCCACGGCGGCCGCCGCCTCTTCGCGGTCCACGCCAGGCTGCGGCGTCACCTTGAACACGGCCAGCAGGTCGCTATCCTTGATCTTGTAATCGGGCTCCCAATAGGTCTCCCGATACTCTTTGACGCCCGCGGTATACGTCTTGCTCGCCATCGATCCTCTCCTCAAGCGTTTCTGCTCGTAAGTCCAAACACGCCCCGGGGGCTTTCTGAGCAGCGCCGGTTCTTTTGGCTGCCCCTTGCGGCATGTCTCCAGACAGCATAGCCTTGCAGTTCAAGAAGAAAAAGAAATTGTTTTTGGTGCTTGGATAAGGTTTCTATTATTAACAAGCATTGGGGGAGGCCCAGGAGGATGAACATCACACTACGGCAGCTGCAGGTGTTCGAGTCAGTCGCCCGACATCTCAGCTTCACCCGTGCCGCCGAGGAGTTGTATCTCACGCAACCGGCGGTCTCCATGCAGATCAAGCAGCTCGAACAGCAGGTCGGTCTGCCGCTGTTTGAGCAGATCGGGAAACGAATCTACCTCACCGAGGCGGGGGAGGAGGTGCGGCGCTATGCCCAACGCATCTCCGCAGAGCTCCGCGAACTGGCCGACGGCCTGGAGGCCCTGCGTGGGCTGAACAGCGGCCGCCTGCGCCTGACGGTGGCCTCCACGGCCAACTACTTCGCCACCGACCTGCTCGCCGCCTTCACCCGGCGTCAGCCCGGCGTGACCTTCCAGCTGGAGGTCACCAACCGGGAAGGGGTGATCCGCCGTATCCAGGACAACGAGATGGATCTGGCGGTCATGGGCCGCCCGCCCGAGGGGTTGGACGTCGCTGCCGAGGCCTTCATGCCGAATCCGCTGGTGATCATCGCCGCACCGGACCATCCGCTGGCCGACGGCTCGCCGATCCCGCTCGAGCGGCTGCAGGACGAGCTCTTCGTCCTGCGTGAGCAGGGTTCCGGCACCCGCAACGCGGTACAGCGCGTGCTCGAGGAGCGCGGCATGAACCTGCGCGGCGGCCTGGAGATGAGCTCCAACGAGGCCATCAAGCAATCGGTGCAGGCCGGACTCGGCCTCGGTGTCGTCTCCATCCACACCGTGGCCCTGGAACTGGAGCTTGGCCGGCTGCGGGTGCTCAACGTCGAGGGGTTCCCCCTGGAGCGGCAGTGGTACCTGGTCCACCGCTCGGGCAAGCGCCTGTCACCGGCCGCCGAGGCGTTCCGCCAGTTCATCCTCGACGAGGCGCACCGGCACTGGCAGATCCCCGAGACGCCGGGCATTGCCCCGCCGCCGGAGCCACCGCTCCAGGCCGTGCCGTGAGCCGATTTATTCCAATAATCATCAATCCTTAGTTCCCCGCGGGGCGCCCTGGCCGTAGCTTGCCGGGGCGCCCAGGGTTCAAGCCGGGAGGAATCCCATGAACAAGCCGTGGATCGCACCATCCATCCTGTCCGCCGACTTCGCCCGCCTGGGCGATGAGGTCAACGCCGTGCTGCAAGCCGGCGCCGATGTCATCCACTTCGACGTGATGGACAACCACTACGTCCCCAACCTGACCATCGGCCCGCTGGTCTGTCAGGCCCTGCGCGACCACGGCGTCACCGCGCCCATCGATGTGCACCTGATGATCAAGCCGGTGGACCGGATCATTCCGGATTTCGCCGCGGCCGGCGCCGACTGGATCACCTTCCACCCGGAGGCGAGCGAGCACATCGACCGCTCGCTGAGCCTGATCCGCGAGCACGGCTGCAAGGCCGGCCTGGTCTTCAACCCGGCCACGCCGCTCGACTGCCTGCGCTACGTCGCCGACAAGGTGGACATGGTGCTGCTGATGTCGGTGAACCCCGGCTTCGGCGGGCAGAAGTTCATCCCCGGAACCATCGACAAGATCGCCGAGGCGCGGCGACTGCTCGATGAGCTGAACCCGGGGGCGCGCCTGGAGGTCGACGGCGGGATCAAGGCCGAGAACATCCGGCAGGTGGCCGAGGCCGGCGCGGACACCTTCGTGGCCGGCTCGGCGGTCTTCGGGGCCGACGACTACGCCCGGGCCATCGCCGATATGCGCAAGGAGCTCGAGGCTGCGCACCGCGCCGGTTGAGCTCGCATCCAAGGGAATTTCTAGTCAGCGAGCAGGAGGGTCAAGCCATGTCCGAGAAGCATCCGATCATTGCGGTCACGGGGTCCTCCGGGGCAGGGACCAGCACCGTCAAGAACGCCTTCGAACACATCTTCCGCCGCGAACAGGTCACCCCGGTGGTGATCGAGGGCGATGCCTTCCATCGCTACAACCGCCAGGAGATGCGTGATCAGCTGGCCCGAGCCGCCGAGGAAGGCCGCAACCTGAGCCACTTCGGCCCCGAGGCCAACGTCTTCGACGAGCTGGAAAACTCCTTCCGTCGCTACGGCGAAGAGGGGATCTGCCGGCGCCGGCGCTACCTGCACAACGACGAGGAAGCGGAGCCCTACGGCCTGCAGCCCGGCGAGTTTACCGACTGGGAAGACGCCGGGCAGGACAGCGACCTGCTCTTCTACTAGGGCCTGCACGGTGGCGTGGTGACCGAGGAGCACAACGTCGCACAGCACGTGGACCTGCTGGTCGGCGTGGTGCCCATCGTCAACCTGGAGTGGATCCAGAAGATCCATCGCGACGGCGCCGAGCGCGGCTATACGGCGGAGAAGACTGTGGACACCATCCTGCGGCGCATGCCGGATTACGTGAACTACGTCACGCCGCAGTTCTCACGGACGGACATCAACTTCCAGCGTGTGCCCACCGTGGACACCTCCAATCCGTTCATCGCCCGCGATGTGCCGACGCCGGACGAGTCCTTTACGGTCATCCGCTTCCGCCAGCCGGAGCGGTTCGGGATCGATTTCCCGTACCTGCTGAACATGATCTCCGACTCGTTCATGTCCCGGCGCAACACCATGGTGGTCCCCGGCGGCAAGACCGGCTTCGCCATGGAGCTGATCATGACGCCGATCATCCACGAGTTCGTCGAGCGCAGCCGCAAGCTCAAGGGAGCCCGCTAGACGGCGGCGCACCAACGGCAAACACGCACCACAAGAAAAAAAAGGGGGGCGCCACCCTGGGTGACGCCCCCTTTCTCGTTTCTGGTGTGGCCCGCCCGGGGCGGGCTGTCACCGATCAGAACTCCTCTTCGAGATCCTCGTCGCCGAAGTCATCCTCGAAGTCGTCCTCAAAGTCGTCTTCGAAGTCGTCGTCCTCGAAGTCGTCAAAGGCCTCGTCCTCGTCCATCGGAGCCGGCTCATCGCCCTCCGGCATCTCCTCGAACTCATCGAGCTCCTCGAAGTCGTCGCCGCCGCCGCAGCCCGCCAGCGTCAGCCCGCCGGCGATGGTCAGGATCCCCATGATGGTTGCCAGCTTGCGCATGATCTTCTCCTCTCCAAGCGTGTTGAAATCCGTCCACGTGAATCTCGTGTTCACGCCTCAATCACACCGACACCGGCATGCTGCGTCAAGTTCCCCGCCGACGCACCCTTGGGCGAGGCCAGGGGAGCGGGCATAATCAAGGCCTTCAACGGCAGCGTGAAACAATGGAGGCGGTCGTGACACGGAGCTCCCAACCGCAGTTCAATGGCGGCTACCCCCTGCGGCGCCCGCGCCGGATGCGCCGCGACGCCTTCTCCCGCCGACTCATGCGGGAGACCCGGCTCGGCCCGGAGGATCTGATCCAGCCGGTCTTCGTCCTCGACGGCGAGGACCGCACCGAGCCGGTACCCTCCATGCCCGGCGTCGAGCGCATGACCATCGACCGGCTGGTCCAGGAGGCACGCGAGCTGCACGCCCTCGGCATCCCGCTGATCGCCATCTTCCCGGTGACGCCGGCCGACGCCAAGAGCGAGGACGCGCGCGAGGCCTACACCCCGGGCGGCATCGCCCAGCGTGCGGTGCGCGCGGTCAAGGATGCAGTCCCCGGCATGGGCGTGATGACCGATGTCGCCCTCGACCCGTTCACCAGCCACGGCCAGGACGGACTAATCGACGACAGCGGCTACGTCATGAACGAGGAGACCGTCGAGGTCCTGGTCCGCCAGGCGCTCTCCCACGCCGAGGCCGGTGCCGACGTGGTCGGCCCCTCCGATATGATGGATGGCCGCGTGGGGGCGATCCGCAGCGCCCTGGAGTCCCACGACCACCGCAATGTGCGCATCCTCTCCTACGCGGCCAAGTACGCCTCCTGCTACTACGGCCCGTTCCGCGACGCGGTGGGCTCGTCGGACAACCTCGGCAGCGGCGTGGCCGGGCCGGGCAAGGACAGCTACCAGATGGACCCGGGCAACAGCGACGAGGCCCTGCACGAGGTCGCCCTCGACCTGCAGGAAGGCGCGGACATGTTCATGGTCAAGCCCGGGCTGCCTTACCTGGACATCATCCGGCGGATCAAGGACGAGTTCGGTGTACCAACCTTCGCCTATCAGGTCAGCGGCGAGTACTCCATGCTCAAGGCGGCTGCCCAGAACGGCTGGCTCGATGAGCGCGAGTGCGTCCTCGAGGCACTGCTCTCGCTGCGCCGGGCCGGTGCCGACGGCATCCTGACCTACCACGCGCGGGCCGCCGCGCAGTGGCTGCAGGAAGAGGGCTGAGACCTTGAAGAGCTACTTCGCCCGGATCTTCGGCTCCTCGCCGGTCGCCCCCCTGCAACAGCACATGACCGAGGTGGTCGACTGCGTCGAGGTCCTGCCGGAGCTCTTCCGGGCTTCGGCGGTGGGCGACGTGCAGCGCATGCGCGACGCCCACCGCCAGATCGTGCACCACGAGCACGAGGCGGACCGCCTGAAAAAGGAGATCCGCGCCCACCTGCCGCCGGACCTGTTCATGCCCTGGGACCGGCGCGACTTCCTCGAGCTGCTGCGCGCTCAGGATCGGATCGCCAACAAGAGCAAGGACATCGCCGGACTGATGATCGGCCGCCAGATGCAGTGGCCACCGGCGCTGATGGAATCCACCCTGGGCCTGCTCGACCAGGGGATCGAGGCGGCCCGCCAGGCCAAAGCGTCGGTACGCGAGCTCGACGAGCTGGTCGAGGCCGGCTTCCGCGGCGCGGAGCTGGAGATCGTCGAAAGCCTGCTCGATAAGCTCGACGACGTGGAGGCCGAGACCGACCGCATGCAGGTCCAGCTGCGCTCTCAGCTCTTTGAGATCGAGCGCGAGCTCTATCCGGTGGACGTCATGTTCCTCTACCAGATCATCGAGGCCCTCGGCACCCTCGCCGACCGAGCCCAGCAGACGGGCGCCCGATTCCAGATCCTGCTCGCGCGCTAAGGCATGGAATACGCCGTCGTCTACCTGGTCCTGGCCGCCGCGTTCGGGCTGTTCATGGCCTGGGGCATCGGCGCCAACGACGTGGCCAACGCCATGGCCACGTCCGTCGGCTCCCGGGCGCTGACCATCCGCCAGGCGGTGGTAATCGCCGCCATCTTCGAGTTCGCCGGCGCGGTGCTCGCCGGCGGTGCGGTGGCGGCCACCGTCCGCGGCGGCATCGTCGACACCTCATCGCTGGTCGGCGAGGAGGAGATCCTCGTCTTCGGCATGCTGGCCGCCCTGGCCGCCGCCGGCTGCTGGCTGCTGGTCGCCTCCTGGCGGGGGTGGCCGGTCTCCACCACGCACTCGATCATCGGCGCCCTGGTCGGTTTCGGCATCGCCGGACTGGGCTGGGGGGCCATCCACTGGCCGGCCGTCGGACAGGTGGCCGCCAGCTGGGTCACCTCGCCGCTGATCGCTGCGGTGGTCAGCTTCGCCCTGTTCCGCTCGGTGCAGATGCTGGTCCTCGACCGCCGCCACCCGCTGGAGGCGGCCAAGAAGTGGGTGCCTTTCTACATCTTCCTCACCGTCTTCTTCGTCTCGGTGATCACCCTCTTCCGTGGCCTGCAGCACATTGGGTTGGAGCTGGGCTTCGCCACCAATCTGCTGCTCTCGCTGGCCATCGGCCTGGTCATGGCCTGGGCCGGCAAGCTGGCCATCCACCGCACCCGTTTCGACGAGCGCCCGCCCCGGCGCTATCAGTTCCGCAACGTCGAGCGGGTCTTCGCGGTGCTCATGATCATCACCGCCTGCGCCATGGCCTTCGCCCACGGCTCCAACGACGTGGCCAACGCCGTCGGGCCGGTGGCCGCCGTGGTCGCGACCGTGACCAGCGGCGAGATCCAGCCCGAGGCCCCGGTCCCGGTGTGGGTACTGGTCCTCGGCGCCGTGGGCATTGTCGCCGGCCTTTTGATGCTCGGCCGTCACGTCATCGCCACCGTCGGCAAGAACATCACCCAGCTGACCCCGAGCCGCGGCTTTGCCTGCAACCTGGCCACCGCCGGGACCGTGGTCACCGCCTCGGGCATCGGATTGCCCATCTCCACCACCCACACCCTGGTCGGGGCCGTCCTCGGGGTCGGGCTGGCCCGCGGACTGGCCGCCATCGACCTGCGGGTGGTCACCGGGGTGTTCATGTCTTGGCTGGTCACCCTGCCCGCTGGCGGCATCCTGGCCGTGGTCTTCTTCTACCTGCTCTACTGGAGCTTCGGCTGATCCGGGACGCACTCATGAGCGATCACTACGCCGTCATCGGCAACCCCATTGCCCACAGCAAATCACCGCAGATCCACACCCGCTTCGCCGCCGAGGTCGGGGCCGATCTGCGCTATCAACGGCTGTGGGCGCCGGAGGATCACTTCGACGCCGTGGCCGAGGCGTTCTTCGCCGGCGGCGGCCACGGGCTCAACGTCACCGTGCCGTTCAAGGAGGCGGCCTGTGCCTTCGCCGACACCCTCAGCGAACGGGCACGCGCCGCCGGGGCGGTGAACACCCTGCGCGCCGAGGCCGACGGCCGGCGTTTTGGCGACAACACCGATGGCATTGGCCTGCTGCGCGACCTATGCAACAACCACGGCGTCGCGCTGGCCGAGCGTCGCGTGCTGCTGCTCGGTGCCGGCGGCGCCGCCCGTGGCGTGCTCGGCGAGCTGCTCCGGGAGGGGCCGCAGACGGTGACCATCGCCAACCGCACCGTGAACCGAGCCGAGGCGCTGGCCGGCTCCGATGCACGCATCCACGGCTGCGGCTTCGAAGCGCTGCACGGGCACACCTTTGACGTGGTGCTGAACACCACCGCGGCAGGGCTGCAGGGCGAGATGCCGCCACTGCCCGACGATCTGCTCGCCACCGACGCCGCCGCCTACGACCTGGTCTATGCCGACGGCGACACGCCGTTCATGGCCTGGGCACGGGCGCGCGGCGCCGCCGTGGTCTGCGACGGTCTGGGCATGCTCGTCGAGCAGGCCGCGGAGTCGTTCTATCTCTGGCGCGGCACCTATCCGCAGACCGCGCCGGTGATCGCAGCACTGCGCGACGGGGCCTGATCGACGGGTGCCGCGCGGCTTACTCCTCGCGGCTGTTGACCATGACCTCGGCCTCGCCGGTGAGCACCGTACGCTTGCGCACGTAACAGCGCGTGTCCAGCCGCACCCGATGGCGCTGGTGATCCACTTCAAGGACCGTTGCCTCGGCCCGCACGGTATCCCCGATCCGCACCGGGGCCTGGAAGCGCAGCTGCTGACCCAGGTAGATGGCCCCTGGCCCCGGCATGCGGGTGCCGAGGACGCAGGAGATCAGCCCGCCGAGGAACAGCCCGTGGGCGATCCGCCCCTTGGCGAAGGTGGTTGAGGCGAATTCCTCGTTGATGTGCACCGGGTTGTTATCCCCGGAGAGCCCGGCGAAGAGGACCAGATCCGCCTCGGTGACCGTTCGCGTGTAGGAGCCCGACATCCCCGGCTCCAGATCCTC
>PULM01000037.1 GCA_003552345.1 Ectothiorhodospiraceae bacterium | reverse complement strand
GCCGAAACGTTCCTCTCGAACGGCAAGCAACCGTCGGCCGGCAGCCTCATCGCCCAGCCAGCACTCGCCGACTCCTTCGAGACGCTGGCCGACCACGGCCCCCGCAAAGGATTTTACGAGGGCCCCACCGCCAACGAGTTCTGCGAGGGGCTCGGCGAGAAATCGCCGCTCTCGACGACAGATTTCAGCGAGTATCAGGCCGAGTGGGTCAGCCCACTGTCCACCGAGTACCGCGGCTATACGGCCCACTCGCTTCCGCCGAACACGCAGGGAATCGCCGCCCTGCAGATCCTGGGGCTGCTGGATGGCTTCGATGTCTCTGAGTGGGGCGATGGCACCGCAGACTACTATCATCATATGGCCGAAGTGACGAAGATCGCCTTCGGCGACCGCGATGCGTGGGTGAGTGATCCCGAGGCCGTCGACCTCCCAGCCGAGCAGCTGCTGTCGACGGAGTACCTCGACGAGCGGCGGAGCCTCATCAATCCCTCCCAGTCGCTGCCCGCCAACGTCGAGCCGGGCATTAGTCCCGATGGAATCGACTCACAGCCACAAGATCCTGGCGGCGACACCTGTTATCTGTCGGTCGTCGACAGCGATGGACTGGCTGTCTCGCTGATTCAGTCGATTTATTTCGATTTCGGTAGCGGGATTATCGCCGGTGATACCGGCATTATTCCACAGAATCGGGGTTCGTTCTTCTCACTCGATCCAGCACATATCAACAGCCTCGAACCCGGAAAACGAACGTTCCACACACTGATTCCGGGAGTTATCACGAAAGACGGCGAACCATGGCTGTTGTACGGGACGATGGGCGGCGAGGGCCAACCACAAACGCAAGCCGCGCTTGTCTCGCGGATTGTTGATTTCGGCTACGATGTCCAGACCGCAATCGAGGCCCCACGGTGGCTGTTCGGCCGGACGTGGGGCGATGAGTCGAGATCGCTATCGCTTGAGGGTCGAATCCCTGATGGGGTTGTTACTGAGCTCCAGCGACGGGGCCAGCCAGTGGCAATGGCTCGGCAGTTCGACGACACAATGGGCCATGCGGCCGCAATTCGTATTCACGACGATGGTACGCTCGAAGGTGGGGCCGATCCCCGCGGCGATGGTGCCGCACTCGGCTACTGAGGAAAACCAGAATGTATACAACAGATACCACAGCAATCATCCAGTATATGAATCGTACAGTCGACACTCGGTCTCCCAGTGGCAATGAGTAGTGTGTATCCAGCGGATATCGACGAGGTCGCGCGCGGGATCTTGGGCTACTCGCGGTGGTGGCAGATCGCAGCCGCCGCGGTGATGATGGCGTTAGTGAGTCCCTACCAGTACGTCTGGTCGTCGCTCGAAGGGCCGCTGGCGGCCGAACTCGACGCCTCGCTGTCGGCACTTGGGTTCGTTTTTACTGCCTACGTCGTCATCATGGCACTCGTGCAGTTTCCAGCCGGCTGGTGGCGCGACCGACACGGCCCAAGCGTCGTCACGCTGATTGCTGGCGTTCTCGCCGGCGGCGGCTACATCGGACTGGCGTTCGCAACTGAACTTTGGCAGGTGTATCTCGCCTACGGACTCGGTGCGGCTGGCGTCGGCATGGTGTACACGGTTGCAGTCAACACCGCCGTCAAATGGTTCCCTGACAAGCGCGGGCTAACCACTGGAATTGGTACAATGGCGTTTGCAGCCGGCAGCGCGGCGTTCGTTCCCTTCATTCGCTACATGATCGCCGGCGACGCGCTGGTGACCGGTCTCTGGAGTATGGGACTGCTTATCGGGGTCGGCATTTTTGTCGGGACGGTGGTGCTCAAAGATCCGCCGCACGATTGGACTGTCGACAGTGGTTCGCCCGCCGAAAGTTCCGATGCTGAGGCGGAAACTGTCGCCGACGGCGGGGGCCGTCGACACTACACCTGGCGAGAGATGGTCCGAACCTGGCAGTTCTGGGTGATGTACTTCATGTTTTTCGCCGTCAGCGCGGCCGGGCTGATGATCACCGCTCGGACGATCCTGTACGCCGAAGCCGTGGGATTGACCGCCGCCACCGCGACAATCGCTGCAACGCTACTACCGGTCGGTTCGGCGGCAGGTCGACTCATCATCGGTGGACTTTCTGATCGGGTCGACCGTGAGCTCATGACGGCCGTCTCGTTTGTGCTGTGTGGAATCGGAACGCTCGCTGTGGTCGCCTTCGGGAGTCTCGGCAGCGGCATCGGCTACATCGTCGCGGTTGCTGTCGCCGTATTCTTCTGGAGCTCGCAGTTCTCGCTGTTCCCCAGTCTGGTTGGCGACTACTACGGTAGTCGCTACTCGTCGGCGAACTACTCGCTGGTGTACTCCGGCAAGATGTGGGGCGGCGTCTTCGGCGGCGGTGTCGTCGGCTGGCTGGTTGTCGTTATCGGCTGGGAGGCGACGTTCGTCATCGGCGGCGTCCTCGCGCTGGCTGCTGGCGGAGCAGGATTTTTCCTGCGACCGCCGGCTGGCACGTCTGGCGTCGAAACATAGACTTATATTTTCTCAGTTATCAGAGCTATACAGGCATGGTACGACACGCGTTTGATCGAATAGCTGGATGTATGTCGAATATTGTGGGTAGAATGACGAATGAGTAACACAGTCCAATCGTCGACAAGGCTTGGGGCGATCCGCGATCGACTCAACGGGCAACTGCCCGTTGTGGCGTCGGTGATCGTCGTCTTCGTCGGCTGGAACCTCGCGGCGGCAACGACGCCCTCCTACATTTTCCCGACGCTGCCAGAACTGGTGGCAGCCTTCGGCGAGGCGTTCGGTCCGGACGCCGAGTTTTCGGCCGTCGACAACTATGGGATGACACTGGCGCGGGTGATTGTTGCCTCTGTGTGTTGTCTCACTGTGGGGGTAACTGCCGGGATTATCATGGGCACCAGCGAGCGGGCAGACGACTACCTGTTCGTCTATGTGCTGGGAACCTTTGCGTTTCCGTCGGT
>PULM01000078.1 GCA_003552345.1 Ectothiorhodospiraceae bacterium | reverse complement strand
TTGACCAGTGCCGCGCACTTTCAGGGCAAGGACGCCATCCTCTCGGGTCCGGCCGGCGGCATCGTCGGGGCGGTGCGCACGGCGGCGATGGCCGGGTTCGAGCGGCTGATCAGCTTCGACATGGGCGGGACGTCCACCGACGTAGCCCACTACGACGGCGCCTACGAGCGCACCTTCGAGACCGAGATCGCCGGCAATCGCATCCGCGCGCCGATGATGCAGATCCACACCGTCGCCGCCGGCGGCGGCTCCATCTGCCACTTCGACGGCATGAAGTACCGGGTCGGGCCCGATTCCGCCGGCGCCGATCCGGGGCCGGCGGCCTATCGCCGGGGCGGCCCGCTGACGGTCACCGACTGCAACGTCCTGCTCGGCCTCATCCGGCCGGCGTTCTTCCCGCATCTCTTCGGCCCCGACGCCGATCAGCCGCTGGATGCCGACGGGGTCCGCCAGGGCTTTGCCGAGCTTGCCGAGCGGATCCGCGCCGAGACGGGTGACGCCCGCGATCCGGTGGCGGTGGCCGCCGGCTTCCGGCGCATCGCCGTGGAGAACATGGCGCAGGCGATCAAGCGGATCTCCGTACAGCGCGGCCACGATGTGACCCGCTACGCCCTCAACTGCTTCGGCGGTGCCGGCGGTCAGCACGCCTGCGCCGTGGCCGACTGCCTGGGTATTCGCACCGTGTTCATCCACCCGCTGGCGGGGGTGCTCTCGGCCTACGGCATGGGCCTGGCCGATATCACCGCCATGGCCCAGCGTAGCGTGGAGGCGCCGCTGGAGCCGGCCAGCGCGCCGCTGCTTGAGCGCGTCATCGACGAGCTCACCACCGAGGCGCGGGCCGAGCTGGCCGAGCAGGGGCTGGCTGGCGATGCGGCGACGGTGCACGTGCAGGCCCATGTGCGCTACGCCGGCACCGATACCGCGCTGGTGGTCCCCGGTGGTGCGGATGTGGCCGCCCTGGACGAGGCCTTCGCCCGAGCGCACCGGCAGCGGTTTGGCTTCGTCCTGGAAGACCGCCCGCGGGTGATCGAGGCGCTCAGCGTCGAGGCGATCCACCGCGCGGCGGCCGTCGAGGCCCCCGGAGACGAGACGCCGTTGCCGGCGGACCCGCCGCAGCCACTGGCTCGGGTGCAGGCCTGGGACGGCCGACGGATGGCCGAGCAGCCGGTCTACGCCCGCGCCGACCTGGTGCCGGGGATGCGCATCCCGGGGCCGGCGATCCTCCAGGAGGAGAATGCCACCACGGTCATCGATGCCGGCTGGGCGGGCGAGGTCACCGCCTGCGATCACCTGATCCTGCGCCGCGCGGTGACCGTGGGGGCCGGGACGCCGGCGCAGGCGCCGCAGGTCGACACCCGCCGTCCCGATCCGGTGCTGCTGGAGGTGTTCAACAACCTGTTCCGCTCCGTCGCCGAGCAGATGGGGACGACGCTCGCCGGCACGGCGCAGTCGGTGAACATCAAGGAGCGGCTCGACTTCTCCTGCGCGCTCTTCGACGCCCAGGCGAACCTGGTGGCCAATGCGCCGCACATCCCGGTCCACCTCGGCTCGATGTCGGAGTCGGTGCGCGCCATCCTGCGCGCCCGTGGCGCGAGCATGCGTCCCGGGGATTGCTATCTGCTCAACGACCCGTACCACGGCGGCACCCACCTGCCGGATCTCACGGCGGTGACGCCGGTCTTCTCCGCGGATGGGGAGGAGCTGCTCTTTCTCTGCGCCAGCCGCGGTCACCACGCCGATGTGGGCGGCCGCACGCCGGGGTCGATGCCGGCGGACTCCACCTGCGTGAGCGAGGAGGGGGTGCTCATCAACGACCTGCAGGTGGTCGCCGAGGGGCGCTTTCTGGAGGAGGCGTTCACCGCGGCGATGGGCGCCGGGCCGTATCCGGCGCGCAACGTGGCGCAGAACATCGCCGATCTGAAGGCGCAGATCGCCGCCAACGAGAAGGGCGTGGCCGAACTGCGGCGCATGGTCGAGCAGTTCGGCCTGCCGGTGGTCCAGGCCTACATGGGGTTCGTCCAGGAGAACGCCGCCGAGCACGTGCGCCGGGTCATCGATGGGCTCCGTGACGGTGATTTCACCGTGGAGATGGACAGCGGGGCGCGGATCCGCGTGGCGGTGCGCCCGGATCACGCCGCCCGCCGGGCGCGCATCGACTTCGCCGGCACGTCGGAGCAGCTGCCAAGCAATTTCAATGCGCCGCTGGCCATCACCCGGGCGGCGACGCTCTACGTCTTCCGCACGCTGGTCGATGACGATATCCCGCTCAACGACGGCTGCCTGCAGCCGCTGGAGATCGCCGTGCCGGAGGGCTCGATGCTCAACCCGCGCCACCCGGCGGCCGTGGTCGCCGGCAACGTGGAGACCTCCCAGGCGGTCACCGATGCCCTCTACGGGGCGCTGGGGGCGATGGCCGCCAGCCAGGGCACCATGAACAACCTGACCTTCGGCAACCAGCGCCACCAGTACTACGAGACCCTCTGTGGCGGTGCCGGGGCCGGGCCGGGGTTCGCCGGCAGCTCGGCGGTGCATACGCACATGACCAACTCGCGCCTGACCGACCCGGAGGTGCTTGAGTGGCGCTACCCGGTGCGCGTCGAGCGTTTCGCCATCCGCCACGGCAGCGGCGGTGCCGGGGCGTATCCCGGCGGGGATGGCGTAATCCGGCGGCTGTGCTTCCTTGAGCCGATGACGGTGGTCACGCTGATGAATCGGCGCCGGGTGCCGCCCTTCGGGCTGGCCGGGGGCGGGGATGCGGCGTGCGGGCGCAATGCCATCGAGCGCAGCGACGGCAGCGTCGAGGAACTGCCGGGCACCGCCACCCGGGAGCTCGCCGCGGGGGATCGGATCGTCATCGAGACCCCCGGTGGCGGCGGCTACGGGGGCGGCTGAGCGCCGCCCCCGGGCTGCCTAGAAGCGCACCGGCAGGCGCAGGGTGACCTGCACATCCGGGGCCTGCTCGGTCACCCCTACGCCCACGGAAAG
>PULM01000081.1 GCA_003552345.1 Ectothiorhodospiraceae bacterium | reverse complement strand
GCAGCAGGACGAAGAAGATCGCCAGCAGCCGCCACTGCATGACCTGCTTGAGCAGCACGAACTCGGGAAAGCTGGCCGCCACGGTACTCATGCAGAAGGCCAGGGTGGTGCCGATGGGCAGGCCCTGGATGATCAGGCTCTCCATCACCGGCACCACACCGGTGATGTTGGTGTACAACGGGATGGCGACCAGCACCGCCGCCGGCACCTGCCACCAATGGCCGGCGCCCAGGTGCTCCTCAATCCAGCCCTCGGGGACGAAGCCGTAGAGCGCCGCCCCGAGGCCGACGCCGATCAGGACCCACTTCCAGACCCGCGCGAAGATCTCCCCCACCTCACGCCGGGCAAAGTCGTGGCGCTGGCGCAGCGTCAGCCGCGTCGCACCGGCAGCGCCGGCAGCCGGCGCACTGCCCTCAGCATAGGCCTTGGCCAGGAACGGTTGCAGGTAGCGCTCCGCGCGGATGGCGTCAAGGAACGCCCCACCGAGCATACCAATCAGAAAACCGACGGCGATGTAGACCAGGGTCAGTTCCCAGCCCAGCAGCCCCCAGAGCAGCACCACGGCCACTTCGTTGATCATCGGCGAGGTGATCAGAAAGGCCATGGTCACCCCGATAGGGATCCGCGCCGTGGTGAAGCCGATGAACACCGGCACGCTCGAGCAGGAGCAGAACGGGGTCACGGCCCCGAACGTCGAGCCCAGGAAGTAGCCGAGGACGCGATTGCGCCCGGCCAGGAACGCGCGCACCCGCTCGACGTTCAGCGACGCCCGGGCCAGGGCAATGATGTAGATCAGCACCGCCAGCAGCGCGAAGATCTTCGCCGTGCTCTCGACAAAGAAATGCGCGGCATCACCGAACGGCGTGCCGGCCTCGATGCCCAGCAGATCGTGGACAATCAGGGTGGCGAGATAAGCGAAGAGCTCAAGCATGATGCACAGCCGTCGGTTCGGGATCGGCCGCTATTGTCATATACGCATAACCATATATCAAACACGACACAGGTTCCCGCAGCACGCTCTGCGGGCTAGGATGGCCGGAAACCTTGGCACCCCTGCAATAGGAGGCGTGGAACCATGGAGATCGTCGGCGAGAGCCATCGCGGCAGCCAGCGACCTCGCAACGAGGACCGCATCGACTGGGATCAGGGCGCCGGCGTCGCAGTGCTCGCCGATGGCATGGGCGGCCTCCCTTACGGGGCCGAGGCGGCACGATTGGCGGTGGAGGCGGTGATCCGTATTGCCCGCACCCACCACGGCAGTGACCACACCTGGCTGGAATCCGGCGGAGAACCGGCGGATCTGGTCCACCTGGCCAACCGGGCGGTGCTCTCCTACACCGAGCGCGACCGTCGCTATGAGGGCATGGGCACCACCCTCGCCCTGCTCTGCGCCGCCCCCGACGAGGTGGCCCTGGCCCACGTGGGCGACTCACGCATCTACTGCATGCGTACCGGGCAGCTGGAGCGACTGACCCGCGACCACACACCGGTGCAGCGCTCCGTCGAGACGGGCGCCATGAGCGAGACGGAGGCGCGCCGCTCGCCGGAACGCAACGTCCTCGAACGCGCGCTCGGGGCCGTCACCTGGGCGGAACCGGACGTGACCCGGCTGCCGCGCCAATCCGGTGACCTGTTCCTGCTCTGCTCCGATGGTCTGACCGAAGCACTGGAGGACACGGCCATCGGCGCGATCCTGGCCGAAGAGGACCGCTCGCTGAGTCAGCGCGCCCACGACCTCATCGAGGCCGCTCAGGACGCTGAGAGCCCGGATGACATCTCCGTCGTGCTGGTGCGCACCTGAGCCCTCGGGTGGCTAGCGCCGGCGCTTGCGCTTCTTCTCGCGCTTTTTGGCGTGGTGGATGACCCGCTGGCGCCGGCGACGCTGGCGCTCGGTGAGCTGATTGGGCTTGTCAGCAAAGGGGTTCGCGCTGGCCCTGCACTCAATGCGCACCGGCGTCCCGTAGAGGTCGAAGGCCTCGCGGAAGAAGTTCTCCAGGTAGCGCATGTAGGCCCGCGGTAGACGCTGCACCTGGTTGCCGTGGATGACGATCACCGGCGGATTGTGCCCGCCCTGGTGGGCATAGCGCAGCTTGATCCGCCGCCCACGGGCGAGCGGCGGCTGGTGGTTGGCGAGCGCCTCCTGCAGGACCTCGTTGAGTTCCGGGGTCGCCAGATCCCGGTGGGCGGCCGCATGGGCCCGGTCCACCGAATCCAGCAACAGGCCCACGCCGCTGCCGTGCAGGGCCGAGATGAAGTGCTGGCGGGCAAAGCCGAGGAAACCGAAGCGCAGATCGAGATCACGGCGTACCTTGCGGCGCTGCTCCGGGTCCAGACCGTCCCACTTGTTGATGACCAGCACCAGGGCCCGACCGGCCTGCAGAACATGACCAGCCAGGTGGGCATCCTGATCGGTGATCCCCTCACGCGCATCCGTGACCAGCATCACCACCGAGGCCCGCTCGATGGCCTCGAGCGTCTTGACCACACTGACCTTCTCGACGGTCTCCTGGACCCGCGCCCGGCGCCGCACGCCGGCGGTATCGATCAGGGTGTAGCGCTGCCCGTCCCGCTCGAACGGCACGGCGATGCTGTCCCGGGTGGTGCCCGGCTCGTCGTAGACCACCACTCGGTCCTCGCCCAGGAGACGGTTGACCAGGGTGGACTTGCCCACGTTGGGGCGGCCAATGAGCGCCACCGGGATGCCGGTCTCTTCCTCGTCCTCGGCGGCCTGGGTCTCGGCGGGCGGCAGAGCCGCGAAGACGGCATCGAGCAGTTCGCCCACACCACGGCCGCGGGTGGCGGCAATGGCGTGCGCCGGGTGCAGTCCCAGGCCGTGGAAATCGGCAGCGGCCACCGCGGCTTCCTGGCCGTCGGTCTTGTTCACCGCTAGGAACACCGGCACCTGCGCCCGCCGCAACTCGGCAGCGATCTCCTCGTCACCGACGGTGCTGCCGGCCTGCCCGTCCACCAGGAAGACCACGGCGTC
>PULM01000182.1 GCA_003552345.1 Ectothiorhodospiraceae bacterium | reverse complement strand
CGATCCAGGCGCTCGTATTCGGCGTGGTTATTGCGCAGGGCGTCGACGCGATGGTCCTCGCTCAGGCGCTGGATGGTCTGCACCTGCGTGCCGGTGCCGATGGCGCCCCGGGAGTGGTAGTGCGGGATGCTGGTGTCCTGCTCCACCCGCTGGCGGCTGTAGCCATCGGTGTTGACGTTGGAGATGTTGTGCGACGTGGTCGCCAGTCCGCGCTGAGATGCGCGCAGACCGGAGATGCCCGTCTGCAGGATATCGACCATAGCCTCCGCCTCGCTCGGGTCCGCAGATCGACCCGGCCCTGCCTAGCCTCTCGGCACGGAATCGGAAATCTTGAGGGTCTCGCCGCCGATTCGCACCCCCTGCCCGTCTTCACCAAGCTCCATGATCCGCTGCAGCTTGTCGGCATACTGCGGATCCGTGGCGTACCCGGCACGCTGCAGCGCCTCGACGTATTCCTGCGGATCGTCACCGACCTCCAATGCCTCGCGGTAGCGCGGATTGCGCTCAAGGAAGTCCGCGTAGTCGGCAAAGCTATCCGCCACCGAGTCGTAGGCACGGAAGTCGGCCATCTCGCGCTGCGGGATGCCATCCCGGTACTCCAGGGTGGGAACACGCACCGCATCGCCCTGCCAGTCCGCGGAGTGGGCCTTGATGTTGAACAGGTTGTTGGAACTGCGCCCGTCACCGTCGGCCACCATGTGCTGCCCCCAGCCGGTCTCCAGGGCTGCCTGTGCGACCAACGCCACCGCCGGCACACCGAGGCGCTCGGCGGTCTCCTTGGCGGCCGGGGTGATCTCCTCGACGAAGGCCTGCGGGCTCGACCAGCCGGCCCCCTTGCCGCCGAGGCCCGGATCTTTGCCCTCCTCGGACGCCGCGGCCTGCTCTTCGTCATCGGGCTGCACCGGTACCGCTGAGTGGCGGTAGTCGGAGATCTCCTGCGGCAGCCCCTGCATCCGATCGGTCTCGAAGCCCGCATTCTCGCGCAGCTGTTCCTCGATCATCGGGGCCAGCCCCAAGCCCTCGCCGTCGCGGGACATCTGCACCGCCATCTGGCGGTCGAAGAGGTCGCGGTATGTCTCCTCGGCATTGCCGCCGAAGATCTCATCGCCCGGGGTGGCCTGGCGCATCTGACCGAGCATCATCTCGACGAAAACCGCCTCGAACTGCCGTGCCACCTCGGCGAGGTCCTCCTCGCTGGGGTTGCGCGACATCGAGCGCAGCTGCTGCAGCCCCTGGGGCTCGAGGGCGTTGCCAAGGGCGCCGCCGCCGGCGTTGTGCATGATCGCCTCCCTAGATGATGGTCAGCTCGGCACGCAGGGCACCGGCACGCTTGAGGGCCTCGAGGATCGCCACCAGGTCGCCGGGGGCGGCGCCCACGGCGTTGATGGCGTCGACGATCTCGTTGAGATCGGCACCCGCCTCGAAGACGAAGGCCGGGTTCTCTCCCTCCAACTCATCCATATCCTCGTCGGGGACGACCAACGGCTCGTCCATGCCGAACGGATCCTCGGCGATCTGCTCGGGCCCACCGGCCCCGATGGCCACGGTCATGTTGCCGTGGCTGACCGCCGCCGGGCGGACGCGGACATTGGAGCCCATGACGATGGTCCCGGTGCGGGCGTTGACGATGACCTCCGCCGGCGCTTCACCGGGCTCGACGCGCAGCTCCTCGAGAAACGAGATGAAACTCACCCGCTGATCCGAATCCTGCGGCGCACGCACCCGCACCGAGCCGGCATCCTCGGCACGGGCGGTGTTCGGCCCGAGGTTGTGGTTGATGACCTCGGCCGTGCGGCGTGCGGTGGTGAAATCCGGCTCGTGGAGATTGAGCACCACCTCGTCCCGGTCCTGGAACCCGCTGTCGACGCGCCGCTCGACCATCGCGCCATTGGGGATGGAACCGCCGAGCTGGTTGTCCACGGGGATCTCGGTGTCCTCGGCACCGAAGCCACCAATCACCACGCGCCCCTGCGCCACGGCGTAGACCTCGCCATCGGCGGCACGCAGCGGCGTCATCAGGAGCTCGCCGCCCTGGAGGCTGTCGGCATCGCCCAGCGACGAGACACTGACGTCGATCTGCTGCCCGGGGCGGGTGAAGGCCGGCAGCTCGGCGGTGATCATCACCGCCGCGGTATTGTCCGCGTCCGGATCCACGTCGTGGGGAATGTTGACCCCCTGACTGGAGAGCATGGAGCGCACGCTCTGCTCGGTGAACGGCGTGTCGTCGCCGGTCCCGTCGAGACCCACCACCAGGCCGTAGCCGACCAGCTGGTTGCTGCGCACGCCCCCCACCGAGGCGATGTCCTTGATCCGCTCGGCAGCGGAGACACCGGCGGTCAGCAGTATCAGGAGCACCCCGGCCACCGCCTGGACCCAGCGCGTGTTGATCCTGCGCATCCTCATCACCTTGCGTCCTCCCGTGCGCGCCGCCCGATCGCGGCTGCGCCCACCGTTCAGTAGCGCCTCATCAGAAAGCGCGTCAGCCACCCCGGTTGGGCGGAGTCGCTGAGCGTCTCCTCGCCGGTGTAACCGACCTGCATGTTCGCCACCCGGTTGGACGACACCTCGTTGTTGGCCCCAACGTCGTCGGTGCGCACGATCCCGGAGATGCGCAGCGTCTCCTGGCCTTGGCTGACCCGCACGTTCTTCTCGCCCTGGATCACCAGGTGCCCGTTGGGGGTGGTGTCCACCACCACGGCGTTGACCGTGCCGGTGAGGTTCGTCTCCTGGTCCGCCGTCCCGCCACCCTCGAAGCTGGCCTCCCCCTCCTGCTCAAAGGCGAAGGGGCGACCGAAGATCTCCAGGTCCTCGCCACCGATCTGCGGAGCCGGCAGGTCCGCCTCCTGCTGACGCGCCATCTCGGAGTTGATCGAGCGATCGCCGGCCGTCTCCTCCTCGATGACCACGGTGATCAGATCCCCGGTGCGCCGCGCGCTGCGGTCCTCGAACAGCCGCATGCTGCGCTCCTCATCAAACACCGAACCGGTCCGGTCGTCCGCCTCATCGG
>PULM01000107.1 GCA_003552345.1 Ectothiorhodospiraceae bacterium | reverse complement strand
CATCGAGCTGACCAGCTCCGAGCCGCCTGCCTTCCTGCAAGCCGACCCGGACCATCACCTCTACCGCCAACTGGCCTCCGGTGAGGGGGTATCGATCCTGCGCGACACCCTGTTGGCGGAATCCGTGATCCTGGCCACCCCGTGGGATGATCTGGAGGCCGCCGCCAGCCGGGCGCTCGACGGTGAGCTGCGCCGCGGCGCACCCGACCGCGACCGGCCCCTGCTGGTCGTCGCGCCGCGGGATGCCGTCGGCGAGCACCTGGAAGCCGCCCGATCCTGCATCACCGAACGGATCCCACCGGCGGATGGACACCCCGTCGCCTGGGCCAGCACCACCGGGGGCGGGCAACCGCTGATTGCCATCGCCGCGGAGGACGCCGAGTCCGGCCGCCGGGCGTTGCAGCGTCTCGCCCGTTACGGTCGCTACAGCTATGTCGGCTTCGACGGCGGCCACGATGCCGAGACCGGACTCTACGCTCCCGCCGACCGCCACGGCCTGCGCCTGCCCCTGAGCGATCAGCTCAACGACGAATGACCCGCCGCAGCCGCCGGCTGCCAGACGATCCGCAGCCCCGGTCTCGCCCGCCAGGACGGCGCCACCCCGTAGCCGGGTACGGCAACGGGGTGATCGGCGGCGAACAGGATCGGGATGTGGTCACGCTGCCAGGGCGGCACGCCCAGGCGCTGGTAGAGACGCTGGAGCCGGCGCCGGGCACTCGAATCCACCACGCCGCCGCGGAAGGCCACCATCACCCCCCGGGCCAGCGCCTGCGGGTCGAGCCCTGTCGGGCTCCAGTGCGCCGAGAGCAGCCCACCGGCCAACCTCACCCCCTTCTGACCGGACCAGTGGCAAGGGGCCGGACTGGGATCGGGCGCAGGAGTTTGCGGGGGGAGCAGATAAAGGTGGCCCCGGTAGCGGCGGATGCAGCCCTCTGCCCAGCAAAGTTCTGGCTGGGCATTCGGACCGGACTCCAGGAGCGCGCGCACGCCCTCGGCCAGCCGCCGCCCCGGCGGGGGGCGGAAGCCGGAGCGGACCAGCCAGTGCCGAACCACCGCCTGACGCCGATACGGCGCCAGACGGCGCAGCTCGGCGACCGCAGGCTGCCCAGAGCGGGCCCGCGCCGATGCCAGGTCGGCGTCCAGATAGCCCTGCAGCAGGGCCTGATCCGCCTGTAACGCGGCCACCCCGGCCTGCAGGCGGTCGGCGGCGTCGGGCCAACGCTCGGCGAGCACCGGCAGCACCCGCTCGCGCAGATAGACCCGATCGTGGGAGGGATCGCGATTGGCCGGGTCCTCGATCCACCCCACGTCCCGGCTCTGCAGATAGGCCGTCAGGCCGGCGCGTGGCACCTCAAGCAGAGGCCGCGCCAACCAACCGCGCCCCAACGGCCGGGCCGGGGGCATGGCGCAGAGCCCGTGTAGGCCACCGCCGCGCAAGGCGCGCAGCAGAAAGGTCTCGGCCTGATCGTCGGCGTGGTGGCCCAGGACCAGGTATTCGTCCGCGCCGAGAGAGTCGCTGAAGGCCTCGTAGCGGGCCTGCCGGGCGGCCGCCTCGAGCCCCTCGCCAGCAGGCTGCGGCACCTCGACCCGCAGCTGGCGCAGCGGCACCCCGAGCCGGTCACAGACCGCCTGGCACTGCCGCGCCCAACCCGCCGAACCGATCTGCAGGCCGTGATCCACATGGATGGCGGTCAGCGGCGCAGGCAGCTGATCCCGGACCTCGGCCAGCGCGTGCAGCAGGGCCGTGGAGTCACGCCCACCGCTGAAGGCCACCCGGTAACCCGCGGCCCCGGGCGCCAGGGCAAGCAGCCGCGCCGCCAGCAGCCCGGGATCAAGCACGTGCCTTACCCCTGAGGCTGACCGATCCCTGCAAGCCGCCGATGACGATCGGACACCAGCTCATCCGGGCTCATCTCGCCCACGCGCGCCCACTCCTCACGCAGCACCTCGCGCAGGGTCTCGGTCATGGTCTCGTAATCCCGATGGGCACCGCCCAGGGGCTCGGGGATGACCCGATCGACGATCCCCAGGTCGTGGAGGCGCTCAGCCGCCATCTGCATGGCCTCGGCGGCGTCCGCGGCCCGCTCGGAGCTCTTCCACAGGATCGAGGCACACCCCTCGGGCGAGATCACGGAGTAAACCGAATAGCGGAGCATCAGCAACCGGTTGCCAACACTGATCGCCAGCGCACCCCCCGAGCCGCCCTCGCCGATCACCGTGCAGATCACCGGCACGCGCAGCTGCGCCATCTCGGCCAGATTGCGGGCGATCGCCTCGCTCTGGCCGCGCTCCTCGGCGCCCACTCCGGGGTAGGCGCCCGGCGTGTCGATGAACGTGAAGATCGGCAGCCCGAAGCGCTCGGCCATGCGCATCAGGCGCAGGGCCTTGCGGTAGCCCTCCGGCCGGGGCATGCCAAAATTGCGCCGCACCTTCTCTTTAGTATCCCGCCCCTTCTGCTGACCGATCACCATGACCGGGTGACCGTCGAAGCGTGCCAGACCGCCGGCAATGGCCGCATCGTCGGCGTAGGCGCGGTCGCCGTGGAGTTCCTGAAAATCCGTGAAGATCCGCTCGATATAGTCGAAAAAGTACGGGCGCTCCGGGTGCCGGGCCAGCTGTACGATCTGCCAGGCACTGAGCGAGGAGAAGATCTTCTCGGTCAGCGAACGGCTCTTGGCCTCGAGACGCTGGATCTCCTCACTGATGTTGACCTCGGAATCCTGGCCGACGTTGCGCAGCTCTTCGATCTTGGCCTCCAGCTCGGCGATCGGCTGCTCGAAATCCAGAAAGTTCTTGGTCATGAGCTCCCCGTTGACCTCTCGGATGGGCGGGCGGATACCACAGGCTGTGTACGTCGTGGGCGTACCTTACCAGAACCCAAACTCCTGTGGGGACGGCGGGTTGGCTTAGCCAAGGCGGCGCCGATAGACGCTCAGCAGTTGCTCCGGGCCAGGTCGCCCGCGGGTGGTGACGATCAGCGTCTGGCGCTCGGCCAGGTGGGCGCCGCACTCGCGCACCAGGGT
>PULM01000015.1 GCA_003552345.1 Ectothiorhodospiraceae bacterium | reverse complement strand
TCGGCGGCCTCTCCGCCCACGCCGGGCGCTCGGAGCTGATCGCCTGGGCCGAACACTTCGCCACCGGCCCGCGGGTCGCCCTGGTCCACGGCGAAGCCAGCGCCATGGACAGCCTCGCCGACGCCCTGCGCGGTCGCGGCTTCGGCGTTGAAACCCCCGAGGAGGGCGCGCACATCGACCTGCTCCAGCTACCCGGGCGCAGCGGCGAGCCGCCCGCGGTGGAGTGAGGCGTACTAAGTTGGATCACAGGGGGCTGCCCATGAGGGGGCCCTGCAGACACCGGCCGGCGCATCGGCCGAGCGGAGGACACGCACCATGAGCGACGCGCACAAGACCGGAGCCATCTCCCCGCTGCTCAAGCAGTCCAGCCAGGTCGTCGCCGAGCGCGGCGAGGGCGCCTACATCATCGGCACCGACGGGCGCCGCTACCTCGACTTCACCTCGGGCATCGGTGTGACCGCCACCGGCCACTGCCACCCGAAGGTGGTCGAGGCCGCACAGCGTCAGGCCGCCACCCTGGTCCACGGCCAGTACGCCATCGTCCGCCACCCGCCCATGGTCCGCCTGGCCGAGCGCCTGGGCGAGATCATGCCGGGGTCGATCGACAGCGTCTTCTTCTCCAACGCCGGCACCGAGGCGTGCGAGGCCGCCCTGCGCCTGGCCCGCCAGGCCACCGGGCGGCCGAACATCATCGTCTTCCAGGGCGGCTTCCATGGCCGTACCATGGGCTCGCTGTCGATGACCTCCTCGAGCGTCGGCCTGCGTGCCGGCGTACAGCCGATGATGGGCGGCACGGTGTTCGCGCCGTTCCCCAACGCCCGGCGCTACGGCTGGGACGACGAGGAGACCGCCGAGTTCTGCCTGCGCGAGCTCGACCACATCCTGGCCACGCAGTCGGCCCCGGCGGAGTCGGCGGCCTTCTTCGTCGAGCCCATCCAGGGTGAGGCCGGCTACATCCCCGCCGGGCGGACCTTCATGCAGGGGCTGCGCGAGCGGGCCGACCGTCACGGCATGCTGCTCATCGCCGATGAGGTGCAGAGCGGCTACGGGCGCAGCGGCGCCTTCTGGGCGCACAGCCACTTCGACGTGCAGCCCGATGTGGTCGTCACCGCCAAGGGCCTGGCCAGCGGCTTTCCGCTCTCGGCGGTGGCCGCCCCGCAGGAGATCATGGGGCGCGGCTGGCCGGCGTCCCAGGGCGGCACCTACGGCGGCAACGCCGTCGCCTGTGCCGCCGCGCTGGCCTCGCTGGAGGTCATCGAGGAGGAGGGCCTGGTGGAGAACGCCCGCGAGCAGGGTGCGCACCTGCGCAGCCGTCTCGACGCCCTGTGTGCCGAGGAGCCGGCCATCGCCCACGTCCAGGGCATGGGCCTGATGCACGGCACCCAGCTGGTCGACGAGCAGGGCCGCCCGGATGGCGATCGCGCCGCGCGGGTGCTCAAGGCCATGGAGGAGCGCGACGTGCTGATGATCCGCTGCGGGCCGCAGGGGCAGATCGTGCGCTGGCTGCCGCCGCTGATCATCACCCGCGAGGAGGTCGATCGGGCGGTGGATACCTTCGCGGAGGCCCTGCGCGAGACGGCCTGAACCAGCGGCCAGGCGAGACCGGAACCGAATTCCTGGAGGTGAGCGGAGTCATGGATCTTTCTTCGATCCGCAACGCGTACCGCCGCTATGCGCGGTACTACGACGGGTTCTTCGGGCGCATCTTCGCCCCGGGGCGCAAGTTCACGATGCAGTACCTCAACGCCGAGCCCAACCGGCGCATCCTGGAGGTGGGGGTCGGCACGGGCATCTCGCTGCCGGAGTACCGGCGGGATGTCTCCATCGTGGGCGTGGATGTCAGCCCGGATATGCTCGATATCGCCCACCGTCGGGTGGCGGAGCAGGGCCTCGATCACGTGGAGGCGCTCCACGAGATGGATGCCGAGGCGCTGGATTTCCCGGACGATTCGTTCGATGTGGTGGTGGCGATGTACGTCGCCTCGGTGGTGCCGAACCCGGATCGGCTGGTGGATGAGTGCCGTCGGGTCTGCCGGCCCGGGGGCGAGATCTTCATCATCAATCACTTCGCCTCGCAGCATCCGGTGCTCCGGGGGTTCGAGAAGACGATTCGGCCGTTGTCGAAGCTGCTCGGGTTCCGCACGGACATGGAGTTGGATGATCTGCCGCAGCGCCCGGGCTTTGAGTGTCTGGGGGTGCATCCGGCGTATTTCTTCGGGTACTGGAAGCTGGTCCATTACCGCAATGGTTCGTCGGCGGAGTCGGCGCCGGTGGAGGGGCCGGAGGAGGAGCTGGCGACTGCCAGTTGAGCTACGGCCGCCACCCGGTCAGGAGGTCCCGGTCGGGAGGCCGGCCCGCGGTGGCGGCCGAAGATCGCGCCCCGCCTTTCGGCGGGGTCCCCTGCGCGCCTCGATCCGGCGAGGCCGCTCGCAATGCGCGGCTGCGCCGCGCTGACCCTCGCTGAGCAGCGCGAACCAGGAGAGGTTCGCGCTGTCCCCCCTCGCCGGCTCTGCGGTGCTCGGCGCGCTCTAAAGGCCGCCACCACGGACCCGCCTCCCGACCTCGGCGGCCTTGGGGGCGACCCGTCTTCAGCAGCGTTTGGCCCGCCCACCACCGCGGCTCAAGGTTATGGCCGCTCGGCCGATCCCTACCAGTGACACCGACTCGATGCTGCTACGTGCGCGCGGGCCCGCTCCCGCCGGCGCAGCAGCCCGTCCAGACAAGGAGACCGGCCATGGGCCTTAACAAGAAACTCGGTGCCGCATGCCTGACCGCGGCACTGCTCGGCGCTCCTGTGTTCGCTCACGCCGGGCCGACCTCGGCGGGCAGCTGGTACGCCGGCCTCCAGGGTGCCTGGACGGAATGGGATCCGAACCGGGATAACGACTACGACTTCCTGGTGGCCACGGGCCGGGTCGGCTTCTTCCCCGCCAACCAGGTCGCCATCGAGACGCGCCTCGGTTTCGGTCTGACCGACGACGATGACGGCGGCAACACCGACTACAGCGTGGATCATCTACTCGGCGTCTACGGCGTCGGCCACCTG
>PULM01000016.1 GCA_003552345.1 Ectothiorhodospiraceae bacterium | reverse complement strand
GTGCGGTGCTCGACACCGACCTGAGCCTGCGCCGGCTGAAGTTCCACGACGTCATCCGCGAGCAGGCCGGCGACCGCGATCCGGAGAGCCAGGCCGAGCAGCTCGATGCCGATTTCTCGCTGATGACCCTCGAGCTGCGCACGCTGATCCCGCGCGTGATGGAGTGGTTCGGCGGCGAGAAGGCCACCTCCTGATTCCTGCCCCGGGGGCGCCCGACGATCATCCCCGCCCTCGCCTCAGCGGGCATGCCACTCACGCCGTCAGGAGGGGGTGTCGAGTAGCTCGCGCAGGGTCTCCCACACCCGCTCGGCGATCTTCGGCTGCGCCTCGGCGGTGGGGTGGACCCCATCGGCCTGCATCATCCCGTCCTGGTCCCAGACCCCCTCGAGCAGGAAGGGGATCACCGGCAGGTCGTGCTCCTCGGCCAGCTCGGGGTAGATCGCCGCGAACTGCTCGGTGTAGGTTCGCCCGTAGCTCGGCGGGATGCGGATGCCGATCAGCACGACCTGGCTGTCCGCCTCGCGGGCCTGCTCGATCATCTGCGCCAGGTTGCTGCGGATCCGCTCCGGCGGTTGGCCGCGCAGGCCGTCGTTGCCGCCGAGCTGGAGCAGGACGATCTCCGGCTCGTGTTCCTCGAGGGCGTCGGGCAGGCGTCGGGTCCCGCCGCTGGTGGTCTCGCCACTGCGGCTGACGTTGGCCACCCGGTGGGGCAGGTCGGCCTCGTCCAGGCGTGTCTCGAGCAGAACGGGCCACGCCTCGTCGCGGTCGAAGCCGTAGGCGGTGGAGAGTGAATCGCCGAAGACGAGTATGGTGGGGCGCTCGGCGACGGCCGCCGCCGACGCCAGGAGGAGGGCCACAGCGGCGGCGCATGCCGCCCGGCGCAGAGCGCGCGCAATGCAGCTGGTAGCAGCCATAGGAGCGAACCCCCGATGCTGAAGGAAGAAGCCGACGCCCCCGCCGCGGCGGGCACCCCTCACCCGGCGCTGGAAGCCCGCGGTCTCGGGATGCGCTTTCGCGGTCCCGACGGCGAGGTCGCCCTGTTCGATGACCTGAATCTTACCATCCGCCCGGGTGAGAGCGTGGCCATCCTCGGCGCCTCCGGCTCCGGCAAGTCGACCCTGCTCGGGCTGCTCGCCGGTCTCGAACAGCCGGCCAGCGGCCGGATCTGGGTGGACGGCCAGGAGCTGACCGCCCTGGACGAGGACGGCCGGGCAGCCGCCCGCGCCGGGCGCATCGGCTTCGTCTTCCAGGCCTTCCATCTTCTTGGCGGGCTCTCGGCGCTGGAGAATGTCCGCCTGGCCCTGGAGCTCTCCGGCCGTGGCGGCGACGGCCAGGCGGCGGTTGCGGCGCTGGAGCGGGTGGGGCTGGGGCACCGGCTGCAGCACACCCCCGAGCGGCTCTCCGGTGGCGAGCAGCAGCGGGTGGCCATCGCCCGCGCCTTCGTCACCGAGCCGCGACTGCTGATGGCCGATGAGCCCACCGGCAACCTGGATGACGCCACCGGCGCCCAGGTGGTGGAACTGCTCTTCGCCCTCAACCGGGAGCACGGCACCACCCTGGTCCTGGTGACCCACGACCCGTCGGTGGCCGAGCGGTGCGAGACCGTCTACCGCTTCCGTGACGGGGTGCTGACCCGATGAGCGCGCCGACCGCTGCCACCGGGGCCACGCTGCGCCTGGCCCTGCGCTTTCTGCGCCGCGACCTGGCCGCGGGTCGGCTCGGCATCCTCGCCGCCGCACTGGTGGTGGCCGTCGCCGCGGTGACCGCCGTGGGATGGCTGGGCGACCGGGTGGGGGCGGCCACCACCGAGCGGGCGGCGGAGCTGATCGCTGCCGATCGCCTGGTGCGCACCGACGACGCCGCCCCGCAGGCGTGGCTGGACGAGGCCCGCGAGCGCGGCCTGCAGGCGGCGCGCACCGTCGAGTTCCCCACCGTGGTGGCTGCCGACGGTAGCACGCGCCTAGTCTCCGCCAAGGCGGTGGAGGCCGGCTACCCCCTGCGCGGTGAGCTGCGCTACGCCGAGGCGCGCGACGGCAGAGATCGGGTGGCCGAGGAGCGCCCGCCACCGGGGGAGGTCTGGGTCGAGCCGCGACTGCTTGACCTGCTCGGTGCCGAACTCGGCGGATCCCTGGAGGTCGGCGACAGCGAACTGCCCATAGCGCGGTTGGTCACCGCCGAGCCCGATCGTGCCGGCATGTTCGGCAGCGTGGCTCCGCGGGTGCTGATGGCCTGGGAGGATATTGAGGGCACCGGATTGGTGGGCGAGGGCGCCCGGGTGCGCCACGCCCTGCTGCTCGCCGGCCCCGATGCCGAGCTGGACGCCTTCGCCGAGTGGCTGCGCGAGGCGGAGGGACCCGAGGCGGAGGTGCTCACCGGGACCGAGGCGCAGCCGGCCATCCAGGAGATCGTCGGTCAGGCGGAGCGCTTCCTGGGCCTGGCGGCGCTGATCACGGTGGTGGTGGCCGCCGCCGCGGTGCTGCTCACCGCCCGGCACTACGCCGAGGCGCAGCTCGACCGCGTGGCGGTCATGCGCGTGCTCGGCGCCCGGCAGGGGCGGGTGGTGGCCATCCAGGCCATGGTCCTCGGTGCGGTGGCGCTCGCCGCCGGCGTGCTCGGTGCCGCCATCGGCTTCGCCCTGCACGCGGTGATGATCGCCCTGCTGGCCGATGTGCTGCCGCCCAACCTGCCACCCCCGGGGCCGCTGCCGGCCGTCTACGGGGTAGGCCTCGGCGTGGTCGCGGCGGCCGGCTTTGCGCTGCCCACGGCGGCGCGGCTGCGCCATGTGCCGCCGATGCGCGTGCTGCGGCGCACGGCGGGCGCCAGCGTCGTGCGCACCTCCGGGGCCTACGCCGTGGCCGCGGCGGTGATCGCCGGCCTTATGGTCTGGCGCGCCGGCGATCTCACCCTGGCCGGTGTGGTCCTGGCGGCCACAGCGGCCACCCTGGCCGCCCTGGCCATCGCGGCCTACGCCGCCGTGCGCCTGGCCGGCTGGCTGCGCGCGCGCAGCGGCTCGCGGCTGCTCTGGCTCACCGGGCCGAGCCGGCGTCCCGGGGCCACCGTGGTGCAGGTGGTGGCCGTCGGCCTGGGG
>PULM01000024.1 GCA_003552345.1 Ectothiorhodospiraceae bacterium | reverse complement strand
GTTCGCCACCGAAAACGCATCCGTCTCGATCGTGGGCCGGATGGCGACGCCCGTCTCGTCCTCACTAGGGGAGCTGATCGATGGCGCCTCGACGTAGCTGTCAGCCGTGTGGAGGCTCACCGTCTCGCTCATCTCAGAGCGGGTGCCGTCGGTGAGCACGTCCTGGATGCGAAGGTGCAGCTGAGTGTCGATCGGCAGCATCACCTCGATGCTGTCCGCGTCCTCGCTCCACTCGTGATCCGGATCGTCCCAGTCGCCGCCGTCGTAGATCGCGATGACGCGCCGATAGTCGCGCTCGTCGACGGAATAGAGGATGGCCAGCTCGCTGCCCTCGATGGTGACCGACGGTACGACCTCCTCGTCCCCGTCTGCAGGAGACAGGATCTCAGGGCGGCGCACCCTCGGCGCCGAAGCGTTGGCGAGCGCTTCAGCGACCGTGTCCCCATCGACCTCTGAGTCGTTCGGGATCTCGCTTGCCTGGGTCGTGATGTCCGCCTTTTCGGCCACCATCTTCCATGTCGAGGCGGCTCCGGGCTCGTCGCCGGGGTCCGCTCCCTCCGGGGCTACATACGTCGATCCCTGGTGCTTGACCACGGCCATCAGACCGTAGCTCCGGTCATCTTCCCACTCACCAGCGTGGTGCATGCCGGCCGAAGCGAGCGCCCACTCGTCCGCATCGCGCCGGGGCTCGACGCCCTGGATGCCGTCCTCGTTGGCGATGAACAGGCTCCCCTGGTGCGGAACCAGGTCGAGGCGGTTGTACGTCGCCTCCGGATCGTACTCCGAGCGCGGGTTGAGCACGGCGCTCGCGCCGCTGTCGCTGTCGATGTACAGGCTGACCAGCGCCCGCACGTCGCCACCGTCGGCGTGAGCCTCCACGCGATCCCCGGGGCCGAGGTTGACCACCGGGCCGCGGTAGTCTTCCCCGGTATCGAGCGTGACCTCCCGGAAGCGATCGCGGCCGCCATCCTCGGCGCGATACAGCTCCAGGGTCACAGCGGCCGTGTCGCCATCGTTGTACAGGTGCAGCGTGTGGACGCTGCCCTCCTTGTCGACCGGGGCTTGCGCGATGGCCTGGCGCTCACTGGTCAGGGTGGTAATCGCGTTGCGGAACATGGGCTAGCTGCTCCCGAAGATGATGGACATGGCTGTGGCGTGGGCGCGGCTGTCGCGGATCTCTCGATGGACCGCGCGCATGCTGCCGGCGGTCAGGCGGAGCTCTACCGGCGTCAGCTCTTCATGGCTGCGCCGCTCGCCCTCGATGCCGCGCTCGACATAGAGCGCGTTGCCGTCGACCTGATTGACCCGCACCACCTCGTGGTCGTGCTCGACAATGCCTGCGTGCCCGTACTCGCGGCGGAAGATGGTGGCGCGGAACCACTCATCGCCCGATGGGGCGGGGAATGTGTGCCCCTCACGCAGCTCGATCACGGTTTCATCGGGGCCGATGCTGGCCGCGAGTTCGCCGCTTGCGTTGTTGGCGTAGATCTCCATCGGGCTACCTCACGGCGATAAAGAACTGGTCCTGGCGCACCCGCCCCTCTCGTGAGCGCATGACCGTGGTCACCTGGTAGCGCTTGCCGGCCCGGCCGCCGCGCACCCAGATCTTCACGCGCTTGCGCTCGTAATCGGGGGTGACGCTTACGATGTCTAGGTCGTCGTCATCGTCGTCGGGGTCAGCGGTGACGTCCGGCTTTTGCGCTTCGGACAGGCCGTCGCTGTCGGGCAGCCACTTGCTGTAGTCGATGTCGAAGTCCCACTCGTCGGCGGGCTGCATGGTGTAGGTGCCAAGTACGGCCATCAGCGCGCCCTCACTGTCATGACACGGTCCTCTCGGTTGACGACCATCACGCGATCCTGCTCTGACACCGTCATCCGCCGGTGCTCCGGGGCCGGGTCCGTCAAGTTGAGCAGCGCCTCGGCTGAGGCTCCCGCACAGGCCTGCATACCGATCTCTGGGTAGAGCGTTCGCTGCGCCCGAGCGCGCATGTCAGAGAAGGCTGCGCCCTTGACTGGCCCTGGCGTGCGAACCCTCCACGACCGGGCGTCGACCTCTGCCTTTACGTCGAGCGTCCGGCGTACCCCCTTGTAAAAGCCACCCGTGCTCTCAATCTCGGCGCGCCCGTCGAAGTAGACGAAGCCTCCGCGGTCGAAGCGGGGGTTGGCGTCGATCTCGGCCGTGACTGCCGGCTCGGCGTAAGTTGGGCGGTAGACGATGGCCCGGGCCTGCGCCTCGGCCGCCGGGTACATGGTCTCGACCAGGGCGCCCCGCCCGGGCAGAGGCTTGGGCCGGAACTCCGCGATCACGTCGGCGTGGGCCCGGCCGCCATGGAGCTTCTCGGCCTTGGCGGCCATGGTGCTGGCCGCATCGCCCTCGGCGTAGGCGGTGTACACCCCGTTGACGCCCGTCTCGGCGGACATGTGCGCGCCGCCGTCGACGTAGACGAACCCGCCGGCGTGGATCCGGCTCGTTTCCTCCATCCACGCCTTAGCCACCGCCTCTACGTGGCCGAGCTCGAAGCGCTGGTCGCGCGGGTCGAACTCGGCCGCGGCGTCCAGGGCCACCTCAGCGTAGGTGTACCGGAGGCCGGTGGCCGTCAGCGCTGACCGGGCCTCGAAGTCAGCGAAGACGGTGTGCCGGGTGGCGCTGGCCTCGACCGATGCCTCGGCCCGCCCATCCGCAGCCGCGGACCGATCCACCCAGGCCGAGGCGGTGACCGTGGACTTCGCCAAGCCATCGGCGAAAGCGAGATCATACGGCCAGGGCGGGTCCATCCGGGCCCAGACGAGGGCCTCGGTGTGCCCGACGCGATCAACCCACGCGGCGGAAGGGGCAGTCGAGGTGACCGTGGCCTCGGCGCCGCCGGAGCGATCCACCCAGGCGGCGACGGACATGCTCGCCGAGACGGCCAGGGCGGCCGACGCCGACCACACACGCAGCCGCCGCGGCGAGGTGCCCAGCGCCGCTGAGTTGATTGCTTGCCGGTTGAGCATGGATCAGAGGGTCAGTCGAGGCGGATGATGACGGCGTTTTCCGCGAAGGAGATGACGTCACCCTCCTCGAGGGTCTTTGGCGTGGTCAGCGCCTCGTGGTAGAGCAGGTT
>PULM01000103.1 GCA_003552345.1 Ectothiorhodospiraceae bacterium | reverse complement strand
GCTTTACGATGGCGCATGACGTTGATCCTTTGACGGTTTAGCCGGCGATACGGGCGCGGTCCCCGAGGGACGGCGGCGGCCAGTTATCGAGTTGCATGCCCAGCGACAGCCCGTGCTCGGCCAGGGTGTCCTTGATCTCGTTGAGCGACTTCTTGCCGAGGTTCGGCGTCTTGAGCAGCTCCACCTCGGTGCGCTGGACCAGGTCGCCGACGTAATGGATGCTCTCCGCCTTGAGGCAGTTGGCCGAACGGACGGTGAGCTCCAGGTCGTCGATCGGGCGCAGCAGGACCGGGTCGATCTCCGGCTCCTCCTGCTCGTCGCCGGCCTCCAGCAGGCCACCCTCCAGGTCGACAAAGACCGAGAGCTGATCGCGCAGGAGGCTGGCGGCGAACTTGACCGCCTCCTCGGGCGTGACCACGCCGTTGGTCTCGACGTCGAGGACCAGCTTGTCGAGGTCAGTGCGCTGCTCGACACGGGCGCTCTCGACCGCGTAGGAGACGCGGCGCACGGGGCTGAAGCTCGCATCCAGGGCCAGGTGGCCGATGGTGCGGGTGTCCTCTTCCTCGCGCGCGGTCACCGGCAGGTAGCCGCGGCCACGCTCGATCTTCAGCGACGCCTTGAACGGCTGATCATGGGTGATCGTGGCGATGTGCAGATCCGGGTTCTTGATCTCCACGTCGTGATCGGTGGTGATATCCGCCGCCGTAACGGCCCCCGGGCCCTGCTTTTCGACGCTCAGCGTCACCGAGTCGCGCTCGTTGAGGCGCACGGCCAGATCCTTGAGGTTGAGCAGGATATCCACGGTGTCCTCGTGGATCCCCTCCACCGCCGTGTACTCGTGCTGTACGCCCTCGATCTCCACCTCGGTGACCGCGGTCCCGGGCATCGACGAGAGCAGCAGCCGCCGCAGGGCGTTGCCCAGCGTATGGCCGAAGCCCCGCTCCAGCGGCTCGAGGACGACCTTGGCGCGGTTGTCCGAGAGCGGCTCGATCTCCACCGAGCGCGGCTTGAGAAAGTCCTTCAGGTACCCCTTCATGGACGACACCTTGCAGTTGCGGCTGTTACTTCGAGTACAGCTCGACGATCAGCGATTCGTTGATTTCCTGGGACAGATCGGCGCGATCCGGGGCCTGCTTGAACACGCCTTCCATCTTGCTGGCGTCGACGTCGACCCAGGACGCCCAGCCGTTCTGCTGCGCCAGCTCCAGGGCGGCCTGGATGCGCAGCTGGCTCTTGGCCTTCTCCTTGACGGAGACGGTGTCGCCGGGCTTCACCTGGTAGGACGGGATGTTGACCACCCGACCGTTGACCAGGATGCCGCGGTGGTTGACCAGCTGCCGCGCCTCGGCGCGGGTGCTGCCAAACCCCATGCGGTAGCAGACGTTGTCCAGGCGGCTCTCGAGCAGCTGCAGCAGCGCGGTGCCGGTGGCGTCCTTACGGCGGGCGGCTTCCTTGTAATAGTTGCGGAACTGCCGCTCCATGATGCCGTACATGCGACGGACCTTCTGCTTCTCACGCAGCTGCAGGCCGTAGTCGGACATGCGGCCGCCGCGGCGCTGCCCGTGCTGCCCCGGGGGCTGCTCGAGCTTGCACTTGGTGTCGATCGACCGGACGCCGCTCTTCAGGAACAGGTCGGTTTTCTCGCGGCGCGCCAGTTTGCACTTGGGACCAATATACTTCGCCATGGCGAGCGCTTCCTCCTCAGACCCGCCGCTTCTTGGGCGGCCGGCAACCGTTGTGCGGGATGGGCGAGACGTCGGAAATGTTGGTGATCCGGTACCCGACGGCGTTGAGCGCGCGCACGGCGGACTCGCGCCCGGGGCCCGGCCCCTTGACGCGGACCTCCAGGTTCTTGAGACCGTAGTCCTGCGCGGCTCGCGCGGCGGTCTCGGACGCCACCTGGGCAGCGAAGGGCGTGCTCTTGCGCGACCCCTTGAAGCCGCTGCCGCCGGCGCTCGCCCAGGACAACGCGTTGCCCTGCCGGTCGGTGATGGTGATCAGCGTGTTGTTGAAGGTCGCGTTGATGTGCGCGACACCATCACTGACTGTGCGCTTGACTTTCTTCTTGCCGCCACCGCGGCTGGATGCCTTCGCCATAGGTCTCTGTTCCCGTGTTCGCTCAGAACGCGGCGCCGATCCGGCCCACGCGTTGTATGTTGCCTACCCGATCAGCGGCTGGCGGGGCCCCGACGCGGACCCTTGCGCGTGCGCGCGTTGGTCTGCGTCTGCTGCCCACGCACCGGCAGGCCACGGCGATGCCGCATGCCCCGGTAGCAGCCGAGGTCCATCAGGCGCTTGATGTCCATCGCCACCGAGCGGCGCAGATCACCCTCGATGATGTAGTTGCCGACCTCCTGCCGCAGCGCCTCGACCTCGGCGTCATTGAGATCGCGGACGCGGCGGTCCTGGGGGACGCCGGCGGCCTTGCAGATGCTCAGCGCGCGCGTGCGGCCGATCCCGTAGATCGAGGTCAGCGCGACCCACGCGTGCTTGTGTGTCGGTATGTTGATTCCTGCGATTCGGGCCATGGGGCCAACTCTCCCGTGATTCGCGCTAATGAGGTGCCGGGTCGATCCGCCGGTGCTCGCCGGTCGGGGATCAGCCCTGGCGCTGCTTGTGCCGGGCCTCCGTGCAGATGACCCGCACGGTCCCGCGCCGCTTCACGATCTTGCAGTTGCGGCAAATCCGCTTGACCGATGCCCTGACTTTCATCGTCGTCTCTCCAATACTCCGAGCGCGGCCGCTCACGGGCGACCCAAAGGCGCGAAAGGATACCAGTCCGCGCGCCCGGATGCCACCCCGCAGCCAGTTTTATCGATTCAGCGCAGCATCCCGCCGCCAGGCCGGGTGTGCCCCTTGAGGTTGGCCTTCTTCATCAGCGGCTCGTACTGGTGCGAGACCAGGTGCGACTGCAGCTGCGCCATGAAGTCCATGACCACGATGACGCTGATCAGCAGCGAGGTACCGCCAAAGTAGAACGGCACGTTCCAGTACAGGATCAGGAACTCGGGCATCAGGCAGACGCCGGTGATGTAGAGCGCGCCGACGAAGGTCAGCCGGCTCTGGACCTGATCGATGTACCGGGCGGTCTGCTCGCCGGGACG
>PULM01000213.1 GCA_003552345.1 Ectothiorhodospiraceae bacterium | reverse complement strand
TTTTTTTTGTAGGGCGCGCCGGGCACGGCGCGCAGCGCACCCTGATACGAGACGTGTGCTGGTCTTGGTTGGCCACTTAGTCGGCCAGTCTAGGAGGGAGGTTCCCAGCCGCTATACGCAGCAAGTATGCGGACGCGCGAAGCGGGCGTGCAGGCAGCCAGGGAAGAGAGAGGGGGTTGGGTGGGAGATGGACGAGGCGGTGAATACCGCGTCTAGAGGCAGACCGAGGGCCCAGGCACGGAGCGACGGGCGCAGACAACGCTGCCGCCCCGCCGCTCCCTGGGTGCAGGCTCAGCGAACCGGGGCCAGCCCCGTCAGGTGCGCGATGTTCTTGAAGAAGATGCGCATGTGCGCCAGTGGCCGGGCACGGACCAGGCGCTTGTTCATGTAGGCGTCCCAGGTCAGAGCCTGAACATCGGGGTCGGCGCAGATCCGCACGAAGCGCTCACGGCGATTGTTGTTCGTGTACCAGAAGCGCTGCATCACACCGAGGACCCGGAAGACCTGGCCGTGGTCACGGGTGAAGGCTTTCTCGGCCTCGGCCAGGGCGGCGCCGTCGCCAGCGGCCAGGCTCTTGTCGACGGCCTCGGCGGCGTACTGCCCACCAACCATGGCGTAGTAGATGCCCTCACCGGAGGCGGGAGCCACCGTGCCGGCTGCATCGCCGGCCAGCACGACGTTGCGGCCATTGTCCCAGCGCTTGAGCGGATGCATGGGGATCGGGGCGCCCTCGCGGCGCAGCGTCTTGGCCTGCTCGAGCCCTGCGTCCTGGCGCACCCGCTCCACGGCCGAGCGCAGCGAGAAGCCCTTGACGGCGCTGCCAGCGCCAACACTTACCGTATCGCCGTGCGGGAAGATCCAACCGTAAAAGTCCGGTGAGATGGAGCCGCGATAATAGACATCAGCCCGGCGCGGATCGAAGCGGTCGTCCCCGGGCGTCGGGGCCTCGATGATCTCGTGGTAGGCCGCCACCTGAGGTATGTCGTTCGCCCCCTGGATGGCCTGGCGCCCGACGGCGGAGTTGGCGCCATCGGCGCCGATCACCACGCGCGCCCGCACCTGCCGGGTCTCGGCCTGCGGACCGCCGCGCCCTTCGGCAAAGCTCAGGCAGACGCCGTCGGCGTCCTCTTCAAGCTGCTTGAAGGTGCCCTCGACGCGTTGAGCGCCGGCTTCAGCGGCCCGAGTGCGCAGCCACTCGTCGAAGACGTCGCGATCGACCATCGCCACGTAACCGTCCTGGATTGGCATATCCACGTGGCGGTCCGACGGGGAAACCATGCGGGCCGATCCGACGGTGGCACAGATCATCTCGTCGGGGATCTCGAAGTCTTGCACGCAGCGGGGCGGGATCGCCCCGCCACACGGCTTGATCCGGCCAGGACGGTCGAGGAGCAGCACGGCGTGGCCCTGCTGTGCCAGATGTCGGGCGGCGGTGGCGCCGGCCGGGCCACCACCGACGACCGCGACGTCGTAGCGCTCGGCTTTGTGCGGGTTGTTCATGGGCATCAGCTCCCTGCTGTGGCGGTGCCGTATTTCCGGTCCGACTCGCCGGCCCGATCCACCCGGGCGGCCAGCCAGGCCGAGACCAGGAAGAGCAGGGCGGCAAGCCCGAAGACCATGGAGTAGCCGGCCGTCTCGTCACCGGCCAGGTAGCGGATCGCATCGACGCCGACCGTCCCGAGGAATCCACCGAGACCGAAGGCGATCGCCTGCGCGGCGCCCCAAAGGCCGACGCGCACGCCCTCGCGGCGCTCAAGGCCCTCGCTGGCAAGACGCATCATCGAGCCGATGGCGGCCACGGCGAAGGCGCCGTTGGCTGCGCCGAGGAGAAAGACCGGCAGCCCCACGCGCCAAAGGCCGCTTTCGGCGACACTCTCCCACCAGAGCTCTTGTACGCCGGCGACGACGATCAGGTTGGCCAGGGCGATGGATGAGGCGATGCATCCACCGATGGTCCAGGTACGCAGGCTACCCAGCTTGCCGCGACCGGCCAGGGCGGCCAACAGCATACCGGTGAGGACGCCGCCGTTCTGGAAGCCGCCAAGCTGCGTGGACTGCCCCGGTGTCAGACCGAAGACCAGCCCGGCGAACGGCTCCAGGATCAGATCCTGGGAGTTGTAGGCGAGCATCGAGAAGAAGACGAAGATGGTAAAGCGCCGCGCCTTGGGCTCGTCCCAGATCTGTCCGAGGGCCTGGAAGAACGGTGTGGTCGGTGTCCCCGGTGCGTTGGCGCCGACGCGCTCCCGGCCTTCGCCCTCGACGCCCCAGACGGCAACAAAGGCCAGGACCACCGCGATGGCGCAGACGACGCTGGTCACCGCGATCAGTCGCTCCATCGAGAACGGATCGAGGAAGTGGCCAGCGGTCCCTGCGGTTACCGCGAAGCCGGCGATCATCATGACCCAGGTGACCATCGCCGCCGGTGCCCGGCGCTCCGGGGCCACGCGCGTGGCGAGCAGGGCCAGCAGTGCTGTCCCGGCGCTGCTGACGCCGGCGCCGATCATCAGGAAGGCGACCGTGGCCAGGGCGACGCCGCCGGCGGTGTTGGTCTCCATGAGCGCGGTGGCGAAGGCGGCGGTGATGCCACCGGCGGCCAGCACGAGGATGCCGCCGAGAATCCAGGGGGTCCGCCGCCCACCCACATCGGACCCGTAACCCAGGCGCGGACGCAGGATCTGTACGGCGTAATGGAAGCCCACCAGCATGCCGGGGAGCATCGCCGGCAGGGCCAGCTCGACGATCATCACCCGGTTGAGAGTGGTGGTGGTCAGGACCACCACGGCGCCCAGAGCGGTCTGGACGAGGCCAAGCCGGAGAATCCCCAGCCAGCCGATGTTTGGAGCGCTCATGCGCTGCCTCCCAGCATGCCGCCGAGGGCGAAGGCCGTGGCCAGCATGCCGAGTACGTACAGGGTGGTCCCGGTGGCGTTGTACCAGGGGGCGTAAGCCTTCGGGTCACGCAGCAGGCGAACCATGAGCAGCAGCTGCGCCGCCAGCAGCCCGCCGACGATCAGCGCGTGCCAGGGCTGCTCCCAGTTCAGGAGCAGGGCGATGACCACCGCCTGAGGCAGGGCCATGACCACACAGGCCAGGCGCGCCGCGTTCTGCGCCCCCAGATGGACGGGCACCGTCTTCAGCCCCATCTGTC
>PULM01000071.1 GCA_003552345.1 Ectothiorhodospiraceae bacterium | reverse complement strand
GATCGGATTCCCGCAGGGATCAAAACACAACCCCGGGGCACCGGCAACGGCACCCCGGGGATTGGCTTGGGCGGGTTACTCCTCGAGGAAGCTGCGCAGCCCCTCGGAGCGGGTCGGGTGGCGCAGCTTGCGCAGCGCCTTGGCCTCGATCTGACGGATGCGCTCGCGGGTGACATCGAACTGCTTGCCGACCTCCTCGAGGGTGTGGTCGGTGTTCATGTCGATGCCAAAGCGCATGCGCAGGACCTTGGCCTCCCGGGGCGTCAGCCCGGAGAGCACCTCACGGACCGACTCGCGCAGGCCTTCGGAGGTGGCCGAGTCCACCGGCGAGGTCACGCTGGTGTCCTCGATGAAGTCGCCCAGGTGGCTGTCCTCGTCGTCGCCGATGGGCGTCTCCATGGAGATCGGTTCCTTGGCGATCTTGAGGACCTTGCGCACCTTGTCCTCCGGCATCTCCATGCGCTCGGCCAACTCCTCGGGGGTGGCCTCGCGACCCATCTCCTGGAGCATCTGCCGCGACACCCGGTTGAGCTTGTTGATCGTCTCGATCATGTGCACCGGGATGCGGATGGTCCGCGCCTGGTCGGCAATGGAGCGGGTGATCGCCTGGCGGATCCACCACGTGGCGTAGGTGGAGAACTTGTAGCCGCGCCGGTATTCGAACTTGTCCACCGCCTTCATCAGGCCGATGTTGCCCTCCTGGATCAGGTCCAGGAACTGGAGGCCGCGATTGGTGTACTTCTTGGCGATGGAGATGACCAGGCGCAGGTTGGCCTCGACCATCTCCTTCTTGGCCCGCCGCGCCTTGGCCTCGCCGATGGACATGCGGCGGTTGATCTCCTTGATCTCGGCGACGGAGAGGCCGTTCTTGTCCGCAATCTCCTTGAGCTCCAGCTGGGCGTTGCGGATGGTCTCGGCGTGCGGCTGCAGCCGCTCGGCCCGCTCGCCGCCCTCCGCCAGCAGATCGTCGAGCCAGGAGGGATCGGTCTCGCGGTCCTGGAAGCTCTTGACGAATTCCTTGCGGGCCATGCGCCCTTCGCGGGTGCACAGGTTCATGATCTCCCGCTCGCGGGAGCGGATGGTGTCGACCGTGCCGCGCAGGCGGTCGGCCACGGCATCCACCACCTTCGGGGTGAACTTCACGCTCAGGAAGATGTCCTCGAGCTCTTCACGCAGCTCACCGATGCGCGGGGCCGCCGAGCCCTCGTTGGCCAGGACCTCCTGCATCTCGCTGTAGGCCGCGCGCAGGCGCTCGAAGAGCTCGGCCACCGCCTCCGGGTCCGGCCCGGTGTCCGCAGCAGTGGTTTCCTCTTCATCGTCGGCGGCGGCCTCGGGGGCGGCCGGGGCCTCCGGCGGCTGCTCGGAGCCATCGTCCCGATCCCGGAAGCCGGCGACGATATCGGTCAGCCGGGCCTCGCCCTCCTGGGCGCGGTCGTAGAGCATGATCAGCTGCCGGGCCGCCTCCGGGTACGAGGAGAGGGCCATCAGGGCGCGGTCGAGGCCGTCTTCGATGCGCTTGGCCAGCTGGATCTCGCCCTCGCGGGTGAGCAGCTCGACGCTGCCCATCTCACGCATGTACATGCGTACGGGGTCGGTGGTGCGCCCGAACTCTGCGTCCACCGCGGCGAGGGCGGCAGCGGCCTCCTCGGCCTCGTCCTCGTCGGTGGCCACAGTGGTTTCGGCCAGCAGCAGCTCGTCCGAGTCGGGGGCCGTCTCATGGACGTTGATCCCCATGTCGTTGATCATCCCGATGATATCGTCGATCTGATCGGGGTCGACGATATCGTCCGGGAGGTGGTCGTTAACCTCCGCGTAGGTCAGAAAGCCCTGCTCTTTGCCTTTGGCGATGAGCTGCTTGATTTGCGACTGTTGATCCTGTGACATAGGCGATCGGTCTGATCCGCGGTTGCTCGGGGAAGGCGCCGCTGGGCGGAACCGTACAGTCTAGCGTCCGGGTCCGGTTGTTATCAAGGGCGCGCTGGGTGTTAGAGGCGAAAAGCCGCGCGAAGTTCCTGCATCTCCTGCTCTTCATCGGCGCTGATCCGGCCACGCTTGAGTCGGTCCATCAGCAACTGCAGCCGATGGGCCTTCTGTAGGCGCTCCTGTTCGCGGTCCATATCCGGGTCATCCGGCCGGGAGTGCTCGAGTGCGCCGACCAGTCGCTCCTGCTCGTTGTGGATGATCTGCTCCTCGATCCGCATCAGGGCGTCGTGAAACTCCTGTCCATGGTCCCCATCAGCCAGCGCGGCCCGCTGCCAGGCGGCCAGGCGATGCAGCGGTGCCTCGTGCCGGGTGTCACGGAAGCGCTCAAGGATCCTTGCCGTTGTGATCTGGGGTTCCGTGCGCGCGAGTTCAAGCAGTTGTTGCAGCAAGTCTAGTCCAGGAATGTCGCGATCGGCGAAGCGATCCGGGTCGCCGGCGTCGGTGGCCAGCTGTGGCTGGCGAAGGAGCAGGGCGATGGCGTGGCGTACGGGGGTGCGCTGCAGGCTGGCTTCCGGGGTGTGCGGGACGCTGCGCCGCTGCTCCGGGGCGTCGTCGTTGCGGGGTGTATCGGACCGCCCGGCCAGGATGCGATCGATGCGCGCCGGCTCGGTGTGTGTGCGTTCCGCCAGCTGGCTGATCAGCGTCTCGCGCAGGATCCCCTGGGGCAGCCGGCGCAGCGGGCCGCTGGCGCGCTCGAGCAGCCGCGCGCGGCCATCAGCGGTGGCCAGGTCGCACTCCTCACCGAGGCGGGCGAGGAAGAATTCCACCACCGGGGCCGCCGCCTTCAGGCGGCCCTCGAAGGCCTCGCGACCCTCACCGCGCACCAGATCGTCGGGGTCGCTGCCCTCGGGCAGCAGCAGCACGCGGACCTCGCGGTCGCCCTGGAGGACCGGTAGCAGGTTTTCCACCGCCCGAAGCGCTGCGGTGCGGCCAGCTTCGTCGCCGTCGAAACAGAGCACCAGCTCGTCCGCCGAGCGCAGCAATAGGGTGGCCTGCTCGGCGGTGGTGGCCGTGCCCAGGGTGGCCACGGCGCCGGGGATGCCCTGCTGGGTCAGGGCGATGACGTCCATGTACCCCTCCACCACGATCAGCCGCCCGGGGCGGCGCTCCGCCTGCAGCGCCTGATAGAGCCCGTAGATCTCCCGTCCTTTGTGGAATACCGGGGTCTCGGGGGAGTTGAGGTACTTCGGCTCG
>PULM01000063.1 GCA_003552345.1 Ectothiorhodospiraceae bacterium | reverse complement strand
GCGTGCCCGAAGATTCGACAACTGAGTATCGCGGAGATCCTCGCCGAGACGATGCGTCGGGTCAGCAACGACGAGTCGGTGAGCGAGCTCTTCGTGGAGTGATTCCCAACCAGGAGTGGAACCAATCATGACGGTGGAAATGAGGCTCGACGCGCATCCGCGCACGGAGACCGGCCGCGGCGCCATGCGTCGCCTGCGTCGTGCCCGGCGCGTCCCGGGCGTCGTCTACGGTGCCGGCAAAGAGCCGCAACCGGTGGCGCTCGAGAACGATCAGCTCTACCGGCTGCTGGAGGAGGAGGCCTTCTTCTCCACGATCCTCAAGGTGCAGATGGGCTCCGAGACCGAGCAGGCCATCGTCAAGGATCTGCAGCGCCACCCGTTCAAGCCGCTGGTCCAGCACATCGACCTGCAGCGTGTGCGCGAGGACCAGCCGATCACCGTGCATGTGCCGCTGCACATTCACGGCGAGGAGCAGTCCCCGGGTGTCAAGAAGGGCGGCGTGCTGCACCACGATCTGCTGGATCTCGAGGTGGTCTGCCTGCCCAAGGATCTGCCGCCGTACATCGACGTCGACGTCTCCAGCCTCAAGGTGGGCCAGGCCGTTCACATCAGCGAGCTGACGCTGCCCGAGGGTGTGCAGTCGGCGGCGCTTCAGCAGGGTGAGGGTCACGATGCGCCTGTGGTCTCGGTTCAGGCAACTCGTAAGACGCGAGGCGCCAGCAGCAGCGACGACGAAGAGGCCGAGTCCTCCGAGTCCGAGTAACGCCGACGTGGCCGGCCGGGAAGGCCAGTTCCGGCTCATCGCGGGCCTCGGCAACCCTGGCAGCAAGTACGCGGGAACCCGGCACAATGCCGGGTTCTGGCTTATTGATGAGCTGGTTCGCCGTTACGGGGGCGAGCTGCGGGAAGAGTCCAAGTTCCGCGGCGACTGCGCCCGCGTGCTCATTGATGGGTACGACTGCCGGTTGATCAAGCCGCTGACCTACATGAACCACAGCGGCCAGGCGGTCGGCGCGCTGGCGAACTTCTTCAGGATCCCGGCGGAGGCGATCTTGGTCGCCCACGACGAGATCGATCTGCCGCCGGGAAGCGTACGGCTCAAGCGCGGTGGTGGCCATGGCGGTCACAACGGTCTGCGCCATATCCAGTCGCCCCTCGGCACCGCCGAGTTCGCGCGGCTGCGCATCGGCGTCGGACACCCCGGGCATAAGGACCAGGTGGTCCCGCACGTCCTCGCCCGTCCGGCCCCCGAGGAGTTGCGCCAGCTCGAGCGGGCCATCGATGACGCCGCCGACCAGATCCCGCGGCTGCTCGCCGGGGAGTGGGACCGCGCCTGCCAGCAGCTGCACGCCTGACCGGGCGGGTCCGCTACGACGGCTCGGTGGGGCCACCGCCCAGTCACCCAACCTCTTTCAGGATCGCGCCATGGGCTTTAACTGCGGCATCGTCGGGCTTCCCAACGTCGGCAAATCGACGTTGTTCAACGCCCTGACCCAGAACGACATCCCGGCAGAGAACTACCCGTTCTGTACCATCGATCCGAACGTCGGCATCGTCGCCGTGCCGGACCCGCGGCTGCAGCGGCTGGCAGAGATCGTGCGCCCGGAGCGGACCATCCCCACGACCATGGAGTTCGTCGACATCGCCGGGCTGGTCGCCGGGGCGTCGAAGGGCGAGGGGCTGGGGAACCAGTTCCTGGCCCATATCCGTGAGACCGACGCCGTGGCCATGGTCCTGCGCTGCTTCGAGAGCGAGGACGTCCACCACGTGGAGGGACGTGTGGACCCGCGCGCCGACGCCGAGACCATCCACACCGAGTTGGCCCTGGCCGATCTGGACACCGTATCCCGCGCCCTACAGCGCCAGGAGCGGGCTGCCAAGAGCGGTGATAAGGAGGCGGTGCGCCTGCGCGACCTGCTCGAGCGGGCACGCCAGGCCCTGGACGATGGGCAACCGCTGCGCACCCAAGAGTTCAGCGACGACGAGCGCCGGGCGCTGCAGGGCTACCACCTGATTACCCTGAAGCCGTTGATGTACATCGCCAACGTGGCCGAGGACGGGTTTAGCGACAACCCGCTGCTGGCCGACGTCCAGGCCCTGGCGGAGAGCGAGGGCGCCCGCGTGGTCCCGGTCTGTGCCGCCATCGAGGCGGAGTTGGCGGTGCTCGACGAGGCCGAGCGTGACGAGTTTCTGTCCGAGTACGGGCTGGAGGAGCCGGGGCTCAACCGCGTGATCCGCGCCGGATACGAGCTGCTCGGCCTACAGACCTTCTTTACCGCCGGCGAGAAAGAGGTCCGGGCGTGGACCGTGCGCCGGGGTGCGACCGCCCCCGAGGCGGCCGGCCGCATTCACACCGACATGCAGCGCGGCTTCATCCGCGCCGAGGTGGTCGCCTACGACGACTACGTGTCCCACGGCGGCGAACAGGGTGCCAAGGATGCCGGTCGTTGGCGGCTGGAAGGGAAGGAGTACGTCCTCACCGAGGGGGACGTGGTGCACTTTCGCTTCAACGTCTGACGCCCCTTCGCCGGCGGCGAGGCGGGCGCGGCGGGAGGCGCCGCGCCCGAAGCCTTACTCGGGCTGTTCCGCGTTGCGGTCGCCCTTGCGTTGCTTGTCGGCCAGCTTGCCCAGGCGGCCGTCGAGCACACGCTCCAGCTTCTTGGCAGCGCCGCGGGCCGCGTCGTAGGCGTCTTCAGCGGTGTTCTCGGCCAGCACTGGGTCCAGGCCGCGCGGGCGGGCCTCGATACGGCAGTGCTTGTTGACCCCGCCCTTGGGGCCGTTGGTGTCCTGGAAGTGCACCTCGATGCGGGTCAACTGCTCCCCGAAGCGCCGGTCGACTGCGCCCAGTGCCTCACGGATGCTCTCTTCCAGCGCGTCCGATACGTGCACGCCGGCGCCAGGATTGATCTGAATCTGCATGGATGCGGAATCTCCCTCCAGGTCGTTCATGATGGATTGTTGCCGGCGCACGGTGTGGCCGTGCCGCTTCCGAGCGCCCCAGTGCGTATTCTGACCGACTCGGCGCGGCGTACCAAGGCCCCCGCACACCGGCGCCGCAGCCTTGACACGGCATCCGCCGGCTCGGACAATACTCGTTCCCGACGTGGCTATGTAGCTCAGCTGGTTAGAGCGTCGCACTCATAATGCGAAGGTCGGTGGTTCGACTCCACCCATAGCCACCAGATT
>PULM01000028.1 GCA_003552345.1 Ectothiorhodospiraceae bacterium | reverse complement strand
CCGGCCGGCTGGCCGGTGACCGACTCGGCGAAGCGCACCACCTCGGCGTCCGCCGGCGTGGCCATGGGCGGATGGGCCGGGAACAGGGGGCGGCGGGTCAGGTGCACGGCGTCGTCGCCGAGGGCCTCGGCCAGGCGCCGGTCGAGCTCCTGCTGCAGTGCCGCCGGGTCCATGCCGGGCAGCGGGCGCAGGTCGATGTGTAGCTCCGCCTCGCCGCAGATGCGGTTGGGGTTGTCGCCGCCGCGGATGTGCCCGAGGTTGAGGGTCGGGTGGGCCACGGCGAAGCGCTCGTCCCGGTGGTTGGCGGCCAGTTCCTCGCGCCAGGCGATCAGGGCGTTGAGCACCCGGGTCATGGCGTCCAGGGCGTTGCGCCCCAGGCGCGGGTCGCTGGAGTGCCCGGCCCGCCCCTCGATGTGGAGCGCCTCCATCATCATGCCCTTGTGCACGTGCACCGGGTGGTTGCGGGTCGGCTCGCCGACCACTGCATGGCGTGGGCCCAGGCCCTCCGGGTAGGCGTCGAGCAGGGCGCGGACGCCGTCCATGCCGCTCTCCTCGTCCGCCGTGCAGAGCAGGGTCAGCGGCGCCTGTAGCCGTGCTGGGTCCACGTCCCGGGCGGCCTCCACGGCCAGGGCCAGGAACGCCTTCATGTCGGTCACACCCAGCCCGTAGAGGCGGCCATCCACCTCGCGCAGGCGCCACGGGTCGCCGGACCAGCGCTGCGGATCGCAGGGGACGGTGTCGGTGTGCCCGCAAAGGGCCAGCCCTCCGGCCGCCGGCCCCCGCGTGGGGGCCAGCGTGGCGGTGAGATTGGTCTTATCGGGCGCGTTGGGCAGGGGCTCGATGCGGCAGTCGAAGCCGAGATTCTCCAGCCAGCCGGCGAGCCGCTCGGTGATGCCGCGGTTGCCCTGGTCGTGCTCCGCCTCGACGCTGCTCACCGACGGCTCGGCGACCAGCTCGGCGATCATCTCGTGGAGGGCCGGCAGCGGCGTGCTCACGGCGCTACAGCCCGCCACCGCCCCAGCTGTCCCGGCGGCGCGGGCGCAGGTAGGGCAGGATCAGCCCGAGGATCAGGCCGCCGACCAGCACGCCGGCGCCGGCCAGGAACCACTCCTGACGGCTGCGCTCGGCCAGGGCGGTGTTCTGCTCCTCCAGCTGCTCGTTGCGCTCGAGCAGCCGGGCCAGCCGCTCCTGGAGCTGCTCGTTGGTCTCGACCAGCTCATAGCCGTCGCTGGCGGCCTCCAGGTCGGCCTCCAGCTCCTCGATGCGCGCCTCGGCGTCGGCCAGCTCCTCGCCCACGGCGTCCTTCTCGTCGGCCTGCTCGGCCAGTTCGTCCTCGAGCTCGGCGATCCGTTCCAGGGCGGCGTCGCGCTCCTCTTCAACCTGGCCGATGCGCACCCGGGCCGGTGCCTCGGCCATCAGGTAGCGCTCCTGCACCCAGCCCTCGTCGCCGCGGTCGTCGCGGACGTAGATCCAGTCGTCCAGGGCGGCCTCGCCGTACTGCTCCTCGGCATCCTCCGGCGTTTCGAGGATCTCCACCGGGGCGCCGGTGCTCAGGAAGCGCTCGATGGCGTACTGCGAGCCGGCACCGCCGCGAAAGGAGATGCTGATCTCATCGCCGACGTAGGCGGTCTGCGCCGTGACGGAAGTCGCCGGCAGGGCGGTGACCAGGGCGGCGGAGAGGATGACGACGGGGGCGGACTTGATGCGCACGGGTGTCGCTCCAGCTTGGCCAATACGATCGCGTCAGTCTAACAAGAAGCGTCCCGCGGATGGTGGGGTGTCGGCGCGGGCGAAGATCGGGTGCGTTTGCGTGCCGCGTCCGCGCACCGCAGAATACCGGGCCCTGTCCAGGAGGCCCCCATGGAGCAGCGACCCGTACTGCGCCTGAAGACCGGCGAGGAGCGACGCCTGCGCGCCGGTCACCTGTGGATCTTCAGCAACGAGGTGGACACCGAGCGCCCCCCCCTGCGCGGCTTCGCCCCCGGCGAGCAGGCCGTGGTGGAGGATGCCCGGGGCAAGGCCCTCGGCTGCGCCTACGTCAATCCCAACTCGCTGATCTGCGCCCGGCTGGTCAGCCGCGACGCCAAGGTGGTGCTCGATCGCTCCACCCTGGTCCACCGCCTGCAGGTGGCCCTGGCCATGCGCCAGCGCCTCTTCGCCGAGCCTTGGTATCGGCTGGTCCACGGCGAGGCCGACGGCCTGCCCGGGCTGGTCATCGACCGCTTCGGCGACTGCTGCGTGGTCCAGCCCAACACCGCCGGCATCGAGCGGCTGCAGGCCGAGGTGCTGGATGCCCTGGCGAAGGTGGTCGGCCCGGCGCATGTGCTCTGGCGGGCGGATAATAACGTGCGCGAGCGCGAGGGGCTCGACCGGCGGGTGGAGTGGCTCGGCGCCCCCGGGCCGGAGGAGCTGGAGGTCCGCGAGGCGGGCCTGCGTTTCCAGGTGCCGGCGGTGAGCGGGCAGAAGACCGGCTGGTTCTACGATCAGCGGGGCAACCGCCAGCGCCTGGCGGCCTACGCCGGCGATGCCCGGGTGCTCGACGCCTTCTCCTACGCCGGCGGCTTCGCCATCGCCGCCGCCGTGGCCGGGGCCCGCGAGGCGGTGGCCGTGGAGCGCTCCGCCGAGGCCTGCGACCGGATCGCCGCCAACGCCGAGCGCAACGGCGTCGCCGACCGGGTGACGGTGATCGAGGGCGAGGTCAACGACTACCTGGCCGTGGCCCGGCAGGAGGGGGAGCGCTACGACGTGGCGGTGGTGGACCCACCGGCGTTCATCAAGCGCCGCCGCGACCGCAAGGCCGGCGAGCGCGGCTACCGCAGCGTCAACGAGGCCGCGCTGCGCCTGCTCGGCCGCGACGGCGTACTGCTCAGCTGCTCCTGCTCGGCCCATCTGCCCGAGGAGCGGCTGTCCGGGATCCTGCTGGCCGCCGGGCGGCACCTGGATCGCTCCGTGCGCATCCTCGAGCGCGGCGGGCTTCCCGCCGACCACCCGATCCACCCGGCCATCCCCGAGACCGACTACCTCAAGGCGCTGTTCCTGCGCGCCGTGATCGCCACCAGCTTGCCCTGATCCCGGGTACGCTGCACCCTGTCCGCCGTGTCCACGGAACCCTGATCAAGCATGCCCATCCCGCTCCCTCCCCGCGAAACCATCCGTGACGACGTCGCCCGCGCCCTGGCCGAGGACGTCGG
>PULM01000061.1 GCA_003552345.1 Ectothiorhodospiraceae bacterium | reverse complement strand
CGGCGGTGTGCAGCACTGGATCCCAGTTGACCAGCCGCTCGCCGCGGTAGATCAGATCCTCCTCGTAGAGGCGGACGAACACCTCGCTGACCGCCTCGGAGAGGCCGTCATCCATGGTGAAGCGCTCACGGCTCCAGTCCACGGAGGCGCCCATGCGCCGCAGCTGGTTCTGGATGGTGCCGCCGGACTCGGTCTTCCACTGCCAGACACGCTCCAGGAATTGCTCGCGGCCCAGGTCGTGGCGGCTCAGCCCCTGCGCCTCGAGCTGGCGCTCGACGACCATCTGCGTGGCGATCCCGGCGTGGTCGGTGCCCGGCTGCCAGAGGGTGTTGTGCCCGTCCATGCGGTGATAGCGGATTAGGGCGTCCATCACCGTGTCCTGGAAGGCGTGCCCCATGTGCAGCGTGCCGGTGACGTTCGGCGGCGGGATCATGATGCAGTACGGGCTGCCTTCGCCGGATGGGGCGAAGTGGCCACCCTGCTCCCACTGCTCATAGAGCCGGGTTTCGATGGCGCTCGGGTCGTACGTCTTCTCCATCTGGGCCTCGATCCTCAACGATTCGGTGCGGATGGTTTCGTGTTCGGGGTCTCTGCCTCGCCGGCCCGGCGGGTCTCGTCCTCGCCGCCCGGCGGCTGCGCCGACGGTTGCTGGCGGCGGCTGGCCGCCACGGCGTCGATCAGCGCATCGTCCACCGCCTTGCGGATGGGCGCCTCGGCCTCGCGCAGCGCCTCGGGCAGGCGGCGCTCGAGCTCGCTGCGCAGGTACCGGGCCAGCTCGCGGGTGGCGTGGCGCTCGATCTCGGCACGCTGCGCCGCGGTGGGTGCCGCCGCTGTTGCGGCGCCTTCCGTCTCGGTGCTGCGCCCGGGCGTCGGGGCTTCCTGCGCGGGCGCGGAGGCCGCCGAAGCCGGGGCCCGGAAGGGCGGCTTCGGTGGGGTGTCGCCCGGGCCGTCCTGCTCCTCGGCGTGCAGCCACGGGCCGCCGTTGGCAAGCACCTGCTCGCCGGGGATGACCACGTCGTAGAGCAGCGGCGGTTGCGGCTGATCGTCGGGCGGATTCATGGGCGCCCCTCCTCGATACGATGGGTGTGCGGCTCGCAGCCGGCCTCCTTGTAGAGGCGGTAGCGCTGGCGGCTGGCCCGCAGCACCGCCTCGCGCTGGTCCACCACCTCGGCCACCCGCTGCCGCGCCTGCCAGGTGGCCGGGGTGCGTTCGGTCAGGTTGACCAGCACGGCGTCGTCGGCGGCGTGCTCGTCACGGCCCACCGCCACCGGCTCGCCATCGCGGGCGGCGAGGGTGGCGTGGGGGACGAAGCTGCCCTGGCGGAAGGTCCACAGCAGGGCGTCGAGCCGCTCGCTCTGCTCGTCGTCCTCGGTGAGCAGCAGCACGCCGTAGCCGCTCTCGTACGCCTTCTCGGCGAGCCGGCAGGCGAAGCGCTCGCGCAGCGCCGCACCGGGGCCGCCGAGGATGTAGAAATCCACCCGGCTCACAGGGTCCAGCCGGCGCGTGCGGCGAGAAAATGGGTGAGCAGGGGGACGGGGCGGCCGGTGGCGCCCTTGTGCTCGCCGCCCTTCCAGGCCGTGCCGGCGATATCCAGATGCGCCCAGCGCAGCCCATGGGCGAAGCGTTGCAGGAAGCAGCCGGCGGTGATGGTGCCGGCCGGCTGCCCGCCGATGTTGGCCACATCGGCGAAGGGCGAGCGCAGCTGCTCGTCGTACTCCTCGTCCAGGGGCAGCTCCCAGCCGCGGTCGGCAGCGCGCTCGCCGGCCTGCAGCAGGTCGCGCACCAGCCCCGGGGCGTTGCCCATCACCGCGTGGCGGTGGTGGCCAAGGCCGACGATGGCCGCGCCGGTGAGGGTGGCCACGTCGACCACCTCGCTCGGCTCCAGGCGCCGGGTGTAGGCCAGGCCGTCGGCCAGCACCAGGCGGCCCTCGGCGTCGGTGTTCAGGACCTCGATGCGCTGGCCGTCCAGGCTGTCGATGATGTCCCCCGGGCGCGTGGCGCGGCCATCGGGCATGTTCTCGGTGGCCGGGATGACCGCCACCAGGTTCAGCGGCAGCTGCGCCTCGGCAGCGGCGTGGACGGCCCCGAAGACGGCGGCGGCGCCGGACATGTCGTACTTCATCTCGTCCATGCTCGCCGACGGCTTGATGGAGATGCCGCCGCTGTCAAAGGTGATGCCCTTGCCGACCAGGGCCACCGGCGCCTGGTCGTCGGCGCCGCCGCGGTAATGGAGCACGATCAGCCGGGGCGGTGCCTCGGCGCCCCGGGCGACGGCCATCAGTGCTGCCAGCCCCTGTTCCTCGAGCTGCGCCGGGCCGAGGACCTCCGCCTGGACGCTGTCAAAGCGTTCGGCCAGCGCCTCGGCTTGCTCGCCCAGGTAGCCGGGGGTGCAGACGTTGGCCGGGGTGTTGCCCAGGTCGCGGGTGAAATTGGCACCGCGTCCGGTCGCCTGGCCCAGCGCCAGGGCCGGCTGGGCGCGGCGCAGGTCGGCGCGCCGCGGCACGGCCAGGGTGGCCTGGCGCAGCGGGCGGCGCGGCGGGCGCGGCTCGCTTTTGAAGGCGTCGAAACGGTAAAGCGTGGTCTCGAGGAGTTCGGCCGCGGTGGCCACACGCCAGGCGACGTCGCGGCCGCGTACCGGCAGCTCGGGCAGGAAGAGCGTGGCCTCGCCGGTGCCGGCCTGCTCCAGCGCACGGGCGGCAGCGGAGACGGCCTTGCGGTAGGTGCGCTCGCTGAACTCGCGCTCACGCCCGCACCCGACGAGCAGCACCCGATCGCTGCGCACGCCGGGGCAGTCGGGCAGCAGCAGGGTCTGCCCGGCCTCGCCGTCGAGGTCGCCGCGGCGCAGCAGATGGCTCAGGTAGCCGTCGCTGGCGGCGTCCACGGCCCGCGCCGCCTCGCTCATCCGGCGGCGCTCGTAGACCCCCACCACCACGCAGGCGGTGCGCTGTCGTGCCGGGTCGCCGCTCTTGGTCCTGAGTTCCATGAAGCCTCCCGTACCCTCGTCACCGCGCGCCGGCTCGGTTATGCTCGGCCGCGCCGCGTCGGTTGTCTTGCGCCGACGCACAGTCTACGGAAATGTGTGGCTTTTTTGCAGCGCACGGCGGGGCGGGGCCGTCACCCTTGGGTCTGACCATCATCGATCGCTATCTGGTCCGCGAGGCGGCCTGGGCGGCCCTGGCCGTGCTGGCCGTGCTCTT
>PULM01000052.1 GCA_003552345.1 Ectothiorhodospiraceae bacterium | reverse complement strand
GCCGACAACCTCTCCATCGTCATGACCGCGCGGGACATCAAGCCGGACCTCTACCTCGCCGCGCGCGAGAACCAGATGGCCCACCGGCCGCTGTTCAAGGCCGCACAGCTGCAGATGCCGGTGGAACCGAGCTACCTGATCGCCACGCGCATGCTCAGCCTGATCACCGCGCCGCTGCTGCCGGAGTTCCTGCGCATTGCCCGGGGCTTCGATCGCAGCTGGCACGCCGCGGTGGCCCGGCGCATCCGCGAGGTCAGCGGCGGCCGGGTCCCGGAGATCTGGACGCTCGAGGTGGATGAGACCAACAGCCCGGCGATCCTAGAACTGCGCGGGGAAGGCGACGAGGTGACCATCGGTGACATCCTGGCTGACCCGCAGCAGAGCGGCCAGGGCATGAACACCGTCGCCCTGCTGCTGGTCCGTCCCGAAGCCGTGGTCCCCCTGCCCGACCTGCAGGTGCCCCTGGAGCCCGGGGACCGGCTGCTGTGCTGCGGGACCTCGGAGGCGCGGGCGCAGCTGCGCTGGACCCTGTTCCACCGCAACACGCTGCGCTATCTGACCACCGGCGAGCAGCGCCCGGACGGCTCCATCTGGCGGTGGTTGGGGGAGCGCCGATGAGCGAGACCGCCCCCGCCACGCCGGACGAGCGCAACGGCTACGCCGGGCTGCGGGTCTACCTGCACCCGCGGGTTATCGCCATGGCCTTCCTCGGCTTCTCGGCCGGGCTGCCGCTGCTGCTGGTCGGCGGCACGTTCACCGCCTGGCTTCAGGACATGGGCGTCGAGCTGGCCGCCATCGGCTTTCTCAGCTGGGTGGGGATCGCCCACAGCATCAAGGTGGTCTGGGCGCCTTTCGTCGATCGCCTGACCCTGCCGGTGCTCGGCCCCTGGATGGGGCGGCGCCGCTCCTGGATGCTGCTCGCGCAGCTGATCGTGGCCAGCTCCCTGCTCGGCATGGCACTGACCGACCCCACCGAGTACCTGGGCCTGGTGGCCGTGTTCGCCGTCGCCGCCGCCTTCGGCTCAGCCACCCAGGACGTGGCCATCGACGCCTACCGCGTCGAGGCCGCCGCCCGCCATCGGCAGGCGGCCATGGCGGCCACCTATGTCTTCGGCTACCGCATCGCCCTGCTCGCCGCCGGCGCCGGGGCGCTGCACCTGGCCGCCTGGGGCAACTGGACCCTGGCCTACACCGGCATGGCGCTGCTCATGGGCGTGGGCCTGACCACCACGCTGCTCATCCGCGAGCCGCAGGTGGCGATCAGCCCGGACACCCAGCAGCTGGAGCAGCGGGTGCTCGACTACCTGGAGCGGACCCGGCACCGTGGGCTGCGCCGGCGCCTGACCGCCTGGTTGATCGGCGCCGTGCTCTGCCCCTTCGCCGACTTCTTCAAGCGTTTCGGGCTGCCGGTGGCCATCGTCATCCTGCTCTTCGTCGCCACCTTCCGGATCAGCGACATCGTCATGGGCGTGATGGCCAACCCGTTCTACCTGGATCTGGGTTTTACCAAGGAGCAGATCGCCAACATCGCCGCCGCCTTCGGACTGGCCATGACCCTGTTCGGCGCGGCTGTCGGCGGCGTCATGGTCAGCCGTGTGGGCATCGCGCCGATGCTCATCGCCACCGCCATCCTGGCGCCGCTGACCAACCTCACCTTCTCGTGGCTGGCCACCCTGGGCCCGGAGGTCTACGGCCTGATCGCCGCCATCGTGGCTGACAACGTCACCGGCGGTATGGCCATCGCCGTGTTCCTCGCCTACCTGGCCAGCCTCACCAACACCGCCTACACGGCCACCCAGTACGCCCTGTTCAGCTCTCTGATGACGCTGCCGGGGCAGTTCCTCGGCGGTTTCACCGGGGTCCTCGCCGAGCAGGTGGGCTGGGGGCACTTTTTCATGATCTCCGCCGCCGCCGGCCTACCCGCCATCGTCCTGGCCCTGCTCCTGCTCCGCTACGCCCATCCCGACCGCATCCGCCGGCCGGGGCGCAACGACGTGGAGCCGCCCCCACAAGAGCGCTAACATGGCCTTCGGCCGCGCATCAGGCACGCGGCGCTTCTTCCATCCCTGCAACCAGATGAGTCGTGACCCCAATGGCGCAACAGAGCAAGCATTGCAAGGTGCTGATCCTTGGCTCCGGCCCGGCCGGATATACCGCGGCGATCTACGCCGCACGGGCCAACCTCGAGCCGGTGCTAGTCACCGGCGTGGAGATGGGCGGCCAGCTGACCACCACCACCGAGGTCGACAACTGGCCCGGCGAGCCGGAAGGCATCCAGGGCCCGGAGCTCATGGACCGCATGCGCCGCCAAGCCGAGCGCTTCGAGGCCGAGATCATCTTCGACCACATCCACACCGCCCGCGTGACGGACCAGCCGATCACCCTGGAGGGCGACCAGCACCGCTACACCTGCGATGCGCTGATCATCGCCACCGGGGCCAGTGCCAGATACCTCGGCCTGGAGTCGGAGAGGCGCTTTATGGGCAAGGGCGTGTCGGCCTGCGCCACCTGCGACGGCTTCTTCTATCGCAACCAGCCGGTGGCGGTGGTCGGCGGCGGCAACACCGCCGTCCAGGAGGCGCTCTATCTGGCCAACATCTGCTCCCACGTCACGCTGGTGCATCGACGCAACAATCTGCGCGCCGAGAAGATCCTCCAGCGCCAACTCATGGAGCGGGTCGAGCAGGGTCGTGTGGACATCTGCTGGAACCGAACCCTGGACGAGGTCGTCGGTGACGACAGCGGCGTGACCGGCGTCCGCCTGCGCCACACGCAGAGCGATGAGATCGCCGAGCGCGAAGTCTCCGGGGTCTTCATCGCCATCGGGCACTCCCCCAACACCGGACTGTTCGAGGGGCAGCTGGCCATGTCCGGTGGCTACCTGCGAGTCAACAGCGGCCTGGACGGCAACGCCACGGCCACCAGCGTCCCAGGTGTGTTCGCCGCCGGCGACGTCTGCGACCACATCTACCGACAGGCGGTCACCTCGGCGGGGACCGGCTGCATGGCCGCACTGGACGCGGAACGCTACCTGGAGCGGCTTGCCCATTCTTGATCGCCCTTGGGGGGTGATTGAGAATAGAGCGCGTTTTCCACGGGCGCCGGGACCGCGGCCAAAAGCCGAGCCGGCCACGCGCCGCCGAAAGGACATCAAGCGGGAGGAGCCATGAGCCAACAAATCCAATACCCCGAGGGCGGCCAGAAGATCACCGTCGGGTCCGACGGCCGACTGCAGGTCCCGGACAACCCGATCATCGGCTACGTCGAGGGCGACGGCATCGGGCCGGACATCAACCGCGCCTGCATGCGCATCTGGGATGCGGCGGTCGAAAAGGCCTACGGGGGGCGGCGCAAGATCCATTGGGCCGAGCTGTTCATGGGCGAGAAGGCGGCGGCCCTCTACGACGGCAACTACTTCCCCGACGAGACCAAGGCGGCCCTGAAGGATGTGCTCATCTCCATCAAGGGGCCGCTGACCACGCCGGTGGGCGGCGGCTTCCGCTCGCTGAACGTCTCGCTGCGCCAGGAACTGGACCTCTACGCCTGTGTCCGTCCGGTGCGCCACTACGCCGGTGTCCCCTCGCCGCTGCAGCGGCCCGAGGACATCGACGTGGTGATCTTCCGGGAGAACACCGAGGACGTCTACGCCGGGATCGAGTACCAGGCCGGCAGCGCCGACAACGAGAAGGTGGCCCGCTTCCTGCGCGAGGAGATGGGCGAGACGTTCTTCGACGGCGCCGGTCTCGGCGTCAAGCCGATCAGCCCCTTCGGCACCAAGCGCCTGGTGCGCAAGGCGATCGAGTACGCCATCGAGCATGACCGCGAGAGCGTCACCCTGGTGCACAAGGGCAACATCATGAAGTACACCGAGGGGGCCTTCCGGACCTGGGGCTACGAGGTCGCCCGCGAAGAGTTCCCCGACCAGACGATCACCGAGGAGGAGCTTTACGCCACCTACGGCGGCAAGCGCCCCGAGGGCAAGATCGTCATCAAGGACCGCATCGCGGACATCATGTTCCAGCTGATGCTGCTGCGGCCCAACGAGTTCGACGTCCTGGCCACCATGAATCTCAACGGCGACTACCTCTCGGACGCCATCGCCGCCGAGGTCGGTGGTGTGGGCATCGCCCCGGGCGCCAACATGTCCGACAACGTGGCGGTGTTCGAGGCCACCCACGGCACGGCGCCGAAGTACGCCAACCAGGACAAGGTCAACCCGGGCTCGCTGCTCTTCTCCGGCGTCATGCTGCTCGAGCATATCGGCTGGAGCGAGGCGGCCGACCTGATCCGCGCCGCCTACGAGAAGGTGGTCGGTGCCGGCATCGTCACCTATGACTTCGCCCGGGCCCTGCAGGGTGCCACCGAGGTGAAGACGAGCCAGTTCGCCGACGCGCTGATCGATCAGATGCACGGGACCATCGACATCGACCGCATCCAGCGCGAGCGCGAGGCGGCGATCGAGGCCGAGCGTCAGGCCCGCGAGCAGCGCCGGGTGGTCGCCCCCCTTGAGGAGATGGTCGCCTCCGGGCGGGTGCCGCACACGGTGGCCGACCTGATGAACCCGAACCTGGTGACCATGTCCGGCGATACCAGCGTCGAGGACGCCATGCACCTGATGCGCGAGCGGCGGATCTCCTCGGTGGTGGTCCAACCCGCCGCCGACGAGCCCGAGGGCATGGGCATCATGACCCAGCGCGATGTCATCAGCCGGGTGGTCTCGGCCACCAAGCAGCCAAGCCAGGTGCGCATCTCGGAGGTGGCCACGCGGCCGCTGATCACCGTGCCCGAGGACACCTCGCTGCTCGACTGCGCCGAGCGCATGGGGGCAGAGAACATCCGGCGCATGGTGGTCATCGACACCCAGGGGCGGCCGATCGGGATCATCTCCGATACCGACATCTTCGCCAGCGTCGAGCAGTTCGGCCTGCCCGAATAGGCCGACGGGTACGCATCCACCCCTAGCAGGCGGGGCGCAACGGCATGGAAGAGCATCAGGACAGCGACAGCGCCCTGCGCGAGGACATCCGCGACCTCGGCGAACTGCTCGGCGCCACCCTGCGTGAGCAGGCGGGCGCCGAGCTCTACGAGACGGTCGAGCGCGTCCGGGTGCTGGCCAAGACGGCCCGCGCCGGGGATGACGAGGCCGCCCAGGAGCTGGAGCGGACCCTCGCCGGGCTGCCGCCCGAGCAGGTCACCCCGGTGGCCCGGGCCTTCTCGCAGTTCCTCAATCTGGCCAACATCGCCGAGCAGCACCACCGGGTGCGGCGCAGCCGCGAGTGGGCCCGCACCCCCGAGGCCCAGCCGCTGTTCGGCTCGCTGGCCGAGACGGTGCCCCGACTGGCCGCCGACATGGAGCCCGAGCAGCTCCACGAGGCCATCTGCAGCATGGACATCAACCTGGTCTTCACCGCACACCCGACCGAGGTGCAGCGGCGGACGATGCTGCAGAAGTACAACCGCATCGCCGGGCTGCTGGATAACCGCGACCGCTTCGGCCAGACGCCCACCGAGGTGGCGGAAACCCGCCTGGCGCTCAAGCGCGAGATCACCGCGGCCTGGCACAGCGACGAGATCCGCCGCCGCCGGCCCACCCCGCAGGACGAGGCCCGCTGGGGCCTGGCCGTCGTCGAGCAGACGCTCTGGGATGCCGTGCCCCGCTACCTGCGCAGCCTCGATCACACCCTGCGCGAGCACACCGGCCGCCCGCTGCCCCTGGACTGCGCGCCGATCACCTTCGGCTCGTGGATGGGCGGTGACCGCGACGGCAACCCCAACGTCACCCACCGGGTGACCCGCGATGTGGCCATCCTCTCGCGCTGGATGGCCGCCTACCTCTACGAGCGGGACATCCAGCGTCTGGTCTCCACCCTGTCGCTGCAGATCTGCGACGACGAGCTGCGCGAGGAGGTCGGCGGCGAGGCGTGGGAACCCTACCGCGTGGTGCTCAAGCGTCTACGCGCCCGCCTGCGCCAGACCATGCGCTGGGCCGAGGCCAAGCTCCAGGGCGGCCGCCCGCCGGAGAGCGACATCCTCACCGACGTCGAGGACCTGCGCCAGCCGCTGCTGCGCTGCTACTACTCGCTGCAGCGCGTCGGCGCCGGTGTGGTCGCCGAGGGTGAGCTGCTCGACACCATCCGCCGGGTGAGCTGCTTCGGGCTCACCCTGATGCCCATGGACATCCGTCAGCACGCGGAGCGCCACACCGCGGTGCTCGACGCCATCACCCAGGCCGTGGGCCTGGGCAGCTACACCGAGTGGGACGAACCAACCCGCCAGCAGTGGCTGCTCCAGGAGCTCTCCCACCGTCGTCCGCTGATCCCCCTGGACTTCAACCCCGAGCGCGAGGTCCAGGAGGTGCTCGACACCATCCGCGTGCTCGAGGAGGTCGGCCCCGACGCGGTGGGCGCCTACATCGTCTCCCACGCCGCGAAGCCCTCCGACATCCTGGCCGTGGAGCTGCTGCAGAAGGAGTGCGGTCTCAGCCACCCCATCCGGGTGGTGCCCTTGTTCGAGACCCGCGACACGCTGGCCGGGGCCGCGGACACCATGGAGGTGCTCTTCGAAAGCGACTGGTATCGCCAGCGCATCGGCGGGCGCCAGGAGATCATGATCGGCTACTCCGACTCGACCAAGGATGCCGGTCACCTGACCTCCACCTGGACGCTCTACCAGGCCCAGGAGCAGCTGGTCGCCCTCTCCCGGCGGCAGCGCATCGATCTGACCCTGTTCCACGGCCGCGGCGGCAGCATCGGCCGCGGTGGCGGCCCGACCCACGCCGCCATCCTCGCCCAGCCGCCGGGCTCTGTGGACGGAACCCTGCGTGTCACCGAGCAGGGTGAGGTGATGCAGGCCAAGTTTGGACTGCCGGGGATCGCCCTGCGCAACCTGGAGCTCTACACCCCCTCGGTGCTCGAGGCGACGGTGCGCCCACCCCAACCGCCGCCGCGGCGCTGGCGCGAGATCCTGGATCGACTCAGTACCCGGGCCATGCAGGCCTATCGCGATACGGTCAAGGAGCGCCCGGAGTTCATGGACTATTTCCGGGCTGCCACCCCCATCGACGAGATCTCGCGGCTGACCATCGGCAGCCGCCCGGCCAAGCGCTCGCCGGATCAGATGACGGTGGACAGCCTGCGCGCCATCCCGTGGGTCTTCGCCTGGACGCAGACCCGCTTGATGCTCCCGGCCTGGCTAGGCGTCGGCGAGGCCCTGGAGGAGGCCATCGAGGACGGGCTGACCGAGGAGATGCAGGAGATGTTCGCCCGCTGGCCGTTCTTCGAGGCCTTTCTCGACATGGTCGAGATGGTCGTGGCCAAGGCCGAACCCGGCGTCAACCGCCTCTACGAACACGCCCTCGTGCCCGACGAACTGCGCGGCGTGGGGGATGAGCTGCGCGAGCGCTTCGCCCGCACTCGCAACGCCGTGCTGACCGTCACCGGGCACGAGCAGCCGCTGTCGGACTTCCCGGTGGTCAAACGCGCCGTGGAGGTCCGCAACCCCTACGTCGACCCGCTCAACCTGCTGCAGGTCGAGCTGCTGCGCCGCTCGCGCATGTGCGAGGACGACTCCCTGCGCCGGGGCCTGCAGGTGGTCATCAACGGGATCGCGGCGGGCATGCGCAACACGGGATAGACCGCCATGTACGACTACCAGGAAGACTTCATCCGCTTCGCCCTCGACCGCGGGGTGCTGCGCTTTGGCCGCTTTACCCTCAAATCGGGCCGCGAGAGCCCCTACTTCTTCAACACCGGGCTGTTCAACAGCGGCGCGGCCCTGAGCAAGCTCGGCCGCTGCTACGTGGAGGCCCTGGCGCGGGCGCAGATCGACTTCGACCTGGTCTTCGGCCCCGCCTACAAGGGCATCCCGCTGGCCACGGCGCTGAGCATGGCCCTGGCCGAGACTCGCAACCGTGATGTCCCCTACGCCTTCGACCGCAAGGAGATCAAGGACCACGGCGAGGGGGGACGGCTGGTGGGTGCACCGGTCGAGGGGCGACAGGCGGTGATCGTCGACGCCGTCATCTCCTCGGGCGGCTCGATCCGCGAGGCCGCTGAGCTGATCACCGCCGAGGGCGGCCGCGTCGCCGCCGTGGCCATCGCCCTCGACCGCAAGGAGCGCGGCGCCAATGAGGTCTCCGCCGTACACGAGGTCGAGCAGGCACTGGGCGCCCCGGTGGTGCCGATCGTCACCCTCGATCACCTGGAGGCGTACCTGGCCGAGCACGGCGGCAAGGGCGAGACCCTCGAGGCCATCCGCCAGTACCGGAACCGCTACGGGGCGGCGTAGCCGCGCCGCGGCTGGCCAGCGATGACCCGGCCGGATAGGATGGCCGGATACCTGATCCGTTCATCACTTTCTGGGAACGCCATGGACGTGCGCCTCCACCACGCTCCCGGCCTATCGACGCGGGCGGCCCTGCTCATCGCCGGTGGCCTCGCCCTGCTCGCCGGCTGCACCGACCCGGGCACCGAAGAGCCCCCGGAGGAGCAGCCGCGCCCCGTCCAGACCCTGGTCCTCGACGAGCCCGACCGCCTCGCCGAACGCCGCTTCACCGGCCGGATCGAGGCGCGGCACCGGGCGTGGGTCTCGTTCCGCGTCGGCGGCGAACTGGAGAGCGTGCACGCCGAGATCGGCGATCGCGTCGCCGCCGGCGAACGCCTGGCCGAGCTGGACGACACCGACCACGCCCGCGAGGTGGACGAGCTACAGGCGCAACTTGAGGCAGCCCAGGCCCGGGAGGCGTACGCGGCCACCGAGTACCTGCGCGCCGCCGAGCTGGTCGAGGAGGAGGCCATCACGCGCTCCGAATACGATCAGGCCGCCCGCCAGCGCGACGAGGCCCGCGCCGAGGCCGCCTCGCTGCAGGCCGGGCTGGCGCTGGCCCGGGACCGGCTGGCCTACACCCGCCTGCGGGCCCCCTTCGACGGGGCCATCGCCGAGCGCCGCTTCGACGCCCACGAGGCGGTACCGCCCCAGGAGCCGGTCTACCTGCTGGAGGACCTCTCGCAGCTGGAGCTGGAGGTCGGCATCCCCGAGGAGTTCAGGATCTACGAGGACCGCCTGCGCCACGTGGAGGTCCGCGTCCCGGCCCTCGACGCAGTCTTCCCCGGGCGGATCCGCACCGTCGGGATCGACGTGCTCCCCGAGCGCCAGACCTACCCGGTCCAGGTGGCCCTGGCCGATCCCGACGACCGGGTGCTCCCCGGGATGACCGCCGAGGCGGTGTTTCAGGCCGATCTGGGCCCCGGAGAAGGGTTCCGCGTGCCGCTGACCGCGCTCCACGAGCACGACGGCGAGCCCCGGGTGTGGCTGCGCGACGACGACGGTCGGGTCCAGCGCCAGCGCGTCGAACTGCTCGCCCTCGACCGGGACAGCGCCCTGATCGGTGACGGTCTGGACAGCGGCGACGAGGTGGTCACCGCCGGCGTGCACCATCTGGCCGAGGGTCAGCCCACCCGGCGGATGGATCCGGAGGCACCGTGAGCATCGGCGGCTGGAGCCTGGCGCGTGCCCGGCTGATCGTCTTCGCCACCGTCCTGCTCGGGCTCTCCGGCATCTGGGCCTACGGCCAGCTGGGCCAGCTCGAGGATCCCGACTTCACCATCCACACCGCCCTGGTCCAGGCCGAATACCCGGGGGCCCGGGCGGAGCGGGTCGAGGCGGAGGTCACCGAGGTCCTAGAGCGCCACATCCAGCAGCTCGAGGAGCTCGAGGAAGTCGAGTCGATCAGCCGCGACGGCGAGGTGGTGATCTACGTCGACGTCGACGAGCGCTACAGCGGGGCGCGGCTGCGCCAGATCTGGGACGAGCTGAACAAGAAGGTCCAGCGCGCCTCCCGCGAGGTGCCGGATGAGGTCCGCGGCCCGGTGGTCGACGACGACTACGGCGACGTCTTCGGCCTGCTCTACGCGATCACCGGCGAGGGCTACGGCCTGCGCGAGATCGACGACTACGCCGACGAACTGCGCCGGGAGTTGCTGCGTGTCCCCGGCGTGGCGCGGGCGGAGCTCTTCGGCCGCCAGGGCGAGCGCATCTTCATCGAGATCAGCCGCGAGCGGCTCTCCGCCCTCAACCTGCACCCCGGACAGATCGTCGAGACCCTGCAGCGCCAGAACGTGGTTGCCCCGGCCGGCGCCATCGACCTGGACGACCATCGGGTGGGCCTGTTCGTCTCCGGGACCTTCGACCGCGTCGAGGACGTCAAGGCGCTGTCCATCCGCAACCCGGAAACCGACGAGCGGATCTACCTGCGCGACATCGCCGAGGTGCGCCGCGGCTTTGCCGATCCGCCCGAGCGGATCTTCCGCCACGACGGCGAACCGGGTGTGGCCCTGGGCCTGTCGCCGGCCCCCGGTACCAACGTCGTCGAGCTCGGCGAGCGCATCGAGCAGCGCCTGGCCGAGCTCGAGCGCGACCGCCCGGTGGGCATGGAGCTGCACACCGTCAACGACCAGCCGGAGACGGTGCGCACCGCCATCGCCGAGTTCGTCACCAATCTGGCCACGGCCGTGGCCATCGTCCTGACCGTGCTGCTGATCGCCCTGGGCTGGCGAACCGGGGTGATCGTCGGCGCCAGCGTGCCGCTGACCATCCTCGGCACCTTCCTGGTGATGTGGGTCACGGGCATCGATCTGCACCGCGTCTCGCTGGGTGCGCTGATCGTGGTCCTGGGCATGCTGGTCGACAACGCCATCGTGGTCGCCGAGCTGACCATGACCCGCATCCAGCGGGGCGTCGAGCGCGCCCGGGCGGCGCGCCAGGCCGTGAGCGAGACCGCCGTACCGCTGCTGATCGGCACCGCCATCGCCGCACTGGCCTTCTCGCCGATCAGCTTCACGCCATCGGCGGTGGGCGAGTTTACGAGCTCGCTCTTCTGGGTGGTGGCGTTTGCCCTGGGGCTGAGCTGGATCCTGGCGGTGACCTTCACCACGCTGCTCGCCTACCGCTTCCTGCCGGCACCGAGCGAGGGCGAGGCCCGCGACCCCCACGACACGCTGGTGCACCGCCTCTACCGGCGGGCCCTGGGCACGATGCTGCACTACCGCACCAGCAGCCTGATCGGGGTCCTGCTCACGGTGGCCATCGCCGTGGCAGCCTTCACCCTGGTTCCGCGCATCTTCTTCCCGGCCGCCGACCGGGACCAGTTCCTCATCGACCACTGGCGCAGCGAGGGCACCCGCATCGAGGCCGTGGCCGCCGACACCGAGCGCATCGAGGCCTTCCTCCGCGAGCACGAGGGGGTGGCCGGTGTGACCACCTTTGTCGGCGAGGGGGCGCCGCGCTTCTACCTGCCCATGATCCCGGAACTGCCCAACCCGGCCTACGCCCAGCTGCTGGTGGAGACGGCCCCGGACAGCGACCTGGATGCGGTCATGGACGACGCCCGCGACTGGCTCGACGGGCGCTTCGCCGACGCCCAGCCACGCGTGCGGCCGATGATGCTCGGTGATCCCGTGCGCTACCCGGTGGAGCTGCGAGTGGCCGGGCCCCGGGACCCGGTCCAGCTGCGCGAGGTCGCCGACGAGCTGCGCGACTGGCTGGCCGCTCAGCCGGAGACCGAGGGCACCCGGCACAACTGGCGCCAGAAGGCCCTGTCCCTGGATGTCGAAGTCGACCAGGAGCGGGCCCGGGCCGCCGGGCTCTCCTCGGCGGAGGTAGCCGAGACGCTGGAGATGGCCTACGACGACGGCCCCATCGGCGTGCTCATCGACGGTGACCGCCACCTGCCCATCCACTGGTATCTGCCCGAGGTCGAGCGCGGTGACCTGTCACGGCTCGATACCCTGCAGATCTGGCCCCGGGACGCCGAGCAGCCCGTGCCCCTACGCCAGGTGGCGAGCCTGGAGCCGACCTGGGAGGAGCGCAGCATCTGGCGCCAGGACCGGGTGCCGACGGTCACCATCCAGGCCGACCTGGCCGAGGGGGCCACCGCCGAGGGCCTGGTCGAGCGCCTCGACCCGAAGCTCACCGAGCTCGACCTGCCCTCGGGGCTCGAGCTTGCCTGGGGGGGCGAGGCCGAGGCCTCCTGGCAGGCACGGGCCGACGTGCTGGTCTTCGTACCCCTGGTGCTGGCGGTGATGGCCCTGCTGCTGGTCGCGCAGTTCAACAGCCTGCGCGATGCCGCCGTGGTGGCTCTCACCGTGCCGCTGGGGCTGATCGGGGTGGTCGCCGGGCTGCTCCTCTTCCGCCAGCCGTTCGGCTTCATCGCCCTGCTCGGCGCCATGAGCTTAGCCGGCATGCTCATCCGCAACGCCATCGTGCTGGTTGAGCAGATCCGTCTGCACCGCGCCGACGGCATGGCGGTCCACCCGGCCATCGTCGAGGCCGGCGTCGGACGGATGCGCCCGGTGCTGCTCACCGCCGCCACCACCATCCTGGGGATGATCCCGCTGGCGCTCTCCGGTCCCTTCTGGGCGCCGATGGCGATCGCCGTGATGTCCGGCCTGGCCTTCGGCACGGTGCTCATCCTCGGGGTGGTGCCCGTGCTCTACGCCCTCTTGCACCGCGCCGCGCGCTAGCCTGCGCGGCGCTCACCCGCCCCGCGAACCAACCACTGCACGCCCATGCCGATTGCCCAGCTGCTGATCACCATCTACTGCACAATCCTCGCCTTCTCGGCGATCCACGCCCCGCAGCCGCTGCTGCCGACGTTGCAGGCCGCCTTCTCGGTGAGCGAGCCCAAGGCCTCGCTGCTGCTCACCGCCACGCTGCTGCCGCTGGCCATTGCGCCCATCGCCTACGGCTTCGTGCTCCAGCGCGTATCGTCGCGACAGATGCTGGTGGTGGCCTCGGCGCTGCTGGCCGGCACCCAGCTGGCGGTGGCCGCCGCGCCCAACTTCGAGGTGCTGCTGGGGCTGCGGCTGGTGCAGGGCCTGCTGATCCCGGCGATCCTCACCGCGCTGATGACCTACCTCGCCGCCGGTGCCCGACCGGGACACACCACCCGGGTCATGGCCGGCTACGTGGCGGCCACGGTCCTGGGCGGTTTCCTGGGCCGGGCCATCGCCGGCGCGGTGACCACCGCCGCGAGCTGGGAGGCCGCCTTCCTGCTCTTCGGCGTGGCGCAGCTGCTGTGCACCGCCCTGCTGCTGCGCCTGGATGCCGACCCGCAGGCCGGCTTCGGTCGGCTGGAACGCCAGGCCGTCGGCCGGATCCTGCGCCAGCCCCGGGCCCTGCGGATCTACGGGGCCATCTTCTGTGCCTTCTTCGTCTTCCTCTCGCTGCTGACCTTCCTGCCGTTCCGGTTGGTGGAGCTGGAGACCGGGCTGAGCGATCTGGGCATCTCGCTGATGTACACCGGCTATCTGATGGGCGTGGTCACCGCGCTCAGCGCCCTGCGCGTGGCCGATCGCATCGGCGGCGTGGTCAACACCATGCTGCTCGGCATCGCCATCTTCGGCGCCTCGCTGGCGATGTTCCTGGGGCCGTGGCTGGCGGTGATGTTTGCGGGGATGTTCGTCTTCTGCGCCGGGATGTTCCTGCTCCACGCCCTGGCACCGGGGTACCTCAACCAGGAGGTGGAGGGTGAGACCGGCGTGATCAACGGCCTCTACATCGCCTTCTACTACGCCGGCGGTGCGGTGGGCTCCTGGCTGCCGGGCTACCTCTACCACGGCCTCGGCTGGGAAGCCTACGTAGGCTCCCTGGCCGCCGTGCTCGGCCTGGCCGGGTACTGGATCTGGGGGCTGCGCGCCCGCGAGGCGGGCGCCACGCGGGCGGGCTAGTCGGGCTGGCGACGGATCAGGGTGCCCACGCCCTTGTCAGTGAACAGCTCGAGCAAGACGGCGTGGGGGACGCGGCCATCGATGATATGCGCATTGCGCACGCCGCCGGCCACGGCGTCCAGGGCGCAACGGATCTTGGGCAGCATGCCGCCGGCGATGGTGCCGTCAGCGATCAGCGCGTCGACCCGCTCGGGGCTCAACCCGGTGAGCAGATTGCCTGCGCCGTCGAGCACCCCCGGGGTATTGGTCAGCAGCAGGAGCTTCTCGGCGTCGAGGACCTCGGCGATCCGGCCGGCCACCAGGTCGGCGTTGATGTTGTAGGAGGTGCCGCGCTCGTCCACACCGATGGGCGCGACCACCGGGATGAACTCCCCGGAGTCGAGCATCTCCACCACGGCCGGGTCGATGTGATCGACCTCGCCCACGTGGCCGATGTCGATGATCTCGGGCACCTGGTTCTCGGGCCCGGGCTGCTCGACCTCCAGCTTACGGGCCCGGATCAGGCCACCGTCCTTGCCGGTCAGCCCCACGGCACGGCCGCCCTGGGCGCTGATCAGATTGACGATCTCCTTGTTCACCAG
>PULM01000150.1 GCA_003552345.1 Ectothiorhodospiraceae bacterium | reverse complement strand
GATCCTGCTGTTGGTCGTGGCGGCGGCGGTCGGCGTGCCGGCTGGGGCGGAGGAGCGCCCGACCGAGGCCTTCAATCAGGGGGTGGCCCTCTACGAGGCCGGTGATTACCGCGCCGCCGAGTGCGCGTTCGCGACGGTCATCGGCGATCCGGAACTCGGCGCACTGGCCGCGTTCAATCTCGGGCGCGCCGCGGGCCAGCGCGGGGATTGGGCCGCCGCGGAGCACTGGTGGCGCTTGGCGCAGCGGCAGGCGCGCGCCGAGCGCCTCCAGCGGCTGGTCGCCACGCGTCTGGACGAACTCCAGCAGGGCCGGCCGGCCCTGACCGGCTATCTGCAGGCCGGGATCGGGTACGACTCCAACCTGACACTGGATAACGCCAGGGCCTTCAGCGGCGATGGTGATTCGTTCCTCGATCTGTTTGGTCACGCCGCGTGGCAGGCCCGCGGGAGCCGGGGCGACGGGGTGTCGGCCCAGGGCAGTCTCTATCACCGTGGCTACGCCAGCGAGGGGAATTTCGACTTCACCGACGTTGCCCTGGACGTGCTGGCGGAAAGGACCGTCCGGCGCTCCCAGCTCGGCTACGGTCTCGGTGTCGGAGCTCTGAGCCGGGGCATCGGCGGCGTCGATGGACGCGCGGAGGGGCAGCTCCAGGGGCGCTGGCACAGCCCGGGTCGCGGCTGGCTCCTGGCGCGCTACCGCCTGCGCGCCCACCGAGGTGGTGATGGCCGAGACTATCTCGATGGGGTGGAGCATCGGTTGAGGCTGGGCTTCCAGGATCGGGCCGGTGCACTGCGCTGGATGGCGTATTACCAGATCGAGCATCACGACCGCGACGACTGGTCGGACGAGAACGCCTTCATCAGCTACTCGCCGCTGCGTCAGCGTCTCGGTGCCCGGGTGACCTGGCAGGGTGTGCCGTCCTGGTCACTGACCGTGCGTCCGGAGTGGGTCTATGCCGAGTACCGGGATCGCCACGTGGTCGATGACGATCGTCAGCGCCGAGACGACACCCGCTATCGCCTCGATCTGACGGCTATTCATCAGCCTGCCGGGCGGGCTTGGCGGCTTGGGGTGCAGCTGCGGTTCGAGTCTATCGACGATCTGCGGATCGACTGGCAAGAGCGTGAGCTGGAGACCTACACCGCGCGGCGCACCGAGGTGAGTCTGTTGGTCGATCGCAGCTTTTAGGCGGAACCACTGGGGCGTTCCGTGCGTGGGAGAGGGCATGGGTACGCTATTGACCCTCTGGAGCCGCCGTGGCCGGCGGGGCGCGTTCGAGACCGTCATCGGCCACCACTTGGGTAGCCTCTACGGTTTCGCGCGCCGGCTCTGCGGCGACGATGCCGAGGCCGAAGACCTCATCCAGGAACTGCTGAGTAGGCTCTACCCCCGTGGTGACGAGATTGCCGCCCTCGACCGGCCCTATCCCTGGCTAGCGCGTTCGCTTTACAACCTATGGATCGATCGCCATCGCCGCACTCAGGCCCGCCCACCCTGGGACGACCAGTCTCAGGACGATCCGGACGTCCCGTACACCCTTGCCGAGCCGGGCGACGGCCCCGCCGAGCTGGTCGAGCAGGCGCTGACGCGCGAGCGGTTGCAGCGTGCCCTGGGCGCCTTGCCCGAGGCGCAGCGCCAGGTCGTGCTTCTGCATTACATCGAGGGGTTGTCGCTGGACGAGGTGGCCGAGCTCACCGGGGTGGGCAAGGGGACCCTGAAGTCGCGGTTGGCGCGGGCCCGTGACCGGCTTCGCCAGGTCCTGATGGATGGAACCGATGTCGGGGCCGGTGCGTGTGAGGCGGACAAGGGGACCGATCGATGACGGAGCGAACGATGGACTGCCTGGGCTGCCGCGAAGCGCTCCTGGAACTGGAGGCGGACGAGTTGGATAGTGCACAGGCCGAGGCGTGCTATGCGCACCTGGCCGTCTGTCCGGCTTGTCGGGCCTGGTACCAGGACGGTCTACGGCTGCGTCGGCAACTGGCAGAAATCGGTGGCCAGGAGGCGGTCTCGCCCGGCTGGGTGGCGACGCAACTGCGGCGGGCGCGGAGCGGTTCTGGGGTGCCCACGGTGCGTCAACGCCTGGTCGCCGGTGTCGCGGCGGTGGGGATTCTCGTTGGCGGCGGGCTGGCGCTCTACGACTGGCGGCCCGCACAAACGGATCCGCCGGTGACCGGCCCGGAAAACGGCGAGGTTCAGGAGTTCCGGCTGGCGATCGACGCCGAACGAAGACTGGAGGGGGTACGGTTCCAGGTCGAGGTTCCTGAGGGATTCGAGCTGGAAGGCCATCCGTCGCAGCGACGGGTCAGCTGGGAAGGTGATCTGGAACCGGGCGCCAACCGTCTGACGCTGCCGGTGCGCGGTATACCGGGGGCCGAGGTCGAGCAGGGAGAGTTGGTGACCCGCATCGAGCACGAGGGTCGGTCCCAGGAGCTGCGCCTGCCGGTCACCCTCGTCCAACCACATGAGCGCGAGTCCTGAAATGCGTCACCCAAGACTGGACGAGTTGAGCTGAAGGAGGAGGCAACGATGAGGACCAAGCCGAGAAACGCGAGTCGCCGGTTAGGCTACTTGCTTGTGCCGGTGGGGCTGTTGATCGCCTCGCTGAGCGTGCCGGTGGCCGCCGAGGAGGTCGAGGCCCAGGATGAGGGGTCCTCGGACGTCGAGGAGGCCGTGTCCGAGGGCGAGACGCTGCCGGATGCCACCATGCGCCGGCTCGACGACGACGCGACCGAGGAGGAGGTGGCGCAGGAGATCGAGTTGCCGGAGCAGGCGGCCGACCGGGCCCGGGAGCGTGCGGCCGAAGGCCTGGAGACGGCCAATGAGGCGCGCGAAGGCGGCCGGGAGTTCGGCCAGGAACGCGCCGAGGAGGCCCGCAGTCAGGGACAGGAGCGCGGGGAGCAAGCCCGTGCAGCCGGCCAGGAGCGAGGCGAGGAGGCCCGTGAAGCCGCTAGGGAACAGGCTGAGCAGGCACGCCAGCAGGCTGAAGAGGCCCGGGAGCAGGGCCGTTCGGTCCAAGACGACGCCCGTGAGGGCCGGGAGCGGGCCGAAGAAGCCCGGGAAGGCAATCGGCCGGAGGGTACACCGGCGAACTAGGCAGGCCGGAGCCCGGTGAGGGGGTGCTGGAACAATCGGGGCCTCCCCACAAAAAAGGGCCGCGGAACGTCCCCGTTCCGCGGCCCTTTCGGTGTTTGGTCGGGGCGGCAGGATTTGAACCTGCGACCCCCTGCACCCCATGCAGGTGCGCTACCAGACTGCGCCACGCCCCGACT
>PULM01000227.1 GCA_003552345.1 Ectothiorhodospiraceae bacterium | reverse complement strand
TCCAGGCCCTCCAGGCCCACCGCGCCCTCCACGCCCACGGGACACCGGACTGGAGCCTGGATATTCCGGTGCGCCAGGATGGCGCCCTGCATGCCGTGCGACTGCGCATCCGCCCCGCCACCGGCGCCGCCGGCAGTGCGGCGTGGACCATCGAGGCCCGGCTGGCGCTCGAGCGCCTGGGGCCGGTGGCGGCCTCGGTGCATCTGGCTGGCGGTCGTGCCGACCTCACCTGGTGGGCGGCCCAGCGCGACAGCGCAGAGCGTCTGGCCGGCGCGCTCCCGGGGCTGGAGCAGCGCCTGCGCGCTGCCGGCCTTGAGCCCGGCGCGATCACCTGCTATCACGGCTGGCCAGCCCATGACAGCACCGCCCCCGCATCCACGGCCACCCCGGGAATCATCGATGAGCAGGTCTGAGCCAGAGCCGGACGAATTCGGACGAACGCTCCTGAAGCGGGCCAGGGCCCGGGGCTTCGCGCTCCCGGACGACCCTGACCTGGCCGCAGCACTGGCTGGCTTGGAAGATCGTGCCGAGCTACCTGCGGAGGTCGCGGAGGCCATTGCTGCCGCGCTGGGGTTCCTCTGGGCCGTCGAGGAGGAGGTGCAGCCCCCGGGCGAGGATCCGGCCCCGGATCACCCCGAGCCGTCGCCCTCGCCCCGCCCCGGGCCGTGAAGCAGGACCACCAGGTCCGCCTCGACCTGGCTGATCTCACAGGTATCGGCAATCTCTCGTGCCGCAGCGCCCTTGCGCGCCATGCGGATCGCCTGGTTGAAGCGGCTGCCGTCGGTCCCGCCGGCGGCGGCCACCTGATCCAGGCGCCGCCGCAAGCGGGCCAGATTCTGCTCCAGCCGCGCCAGATGCTCCCCCTGGCCCACGGCACCAGCGGAGAGGCCACGGAAATGCTCAAGGATCTGCCGGGTCGTCGCCTCGATGCCCTCCATGCGCTGTTCTGCCTGCCGAACCCGCTCCGCAGTCCGCTGCACACGAGTCACCGCGTACCCCGCCGCCACCAGGGCAGCGGCCAGGGCCGCGAGCAACACGCCGATCAGCCACGCCATGCGGCCCTCCTTGTCAGCGGGTTCGCCGCCACTTGGTCCCCTCCGGCGTGTCCTCCAGCTCGATCCCCCGCGCCTGAAGCTCGTCGCGGATGCGATCGGCCTCGGCGAAATCCTTCGCCTTGCGGGCCGCCGCCCGCTGCGCCACCAGCGCCTCGATCTCCTCGGCCTCGGTAGCGGCCACATCGCCGTGCAGGTAGCGCTCCGGGTCCTGTTGCAGCAGCCCGAGGATCGATCCGAGCTCGCGCAGCTCGGCAGCCGCCGCGGCAGCCCCCGCCTGGTCACCGCCCTCGCGCAGGCGATTGACCTCGCGGGCGCTCTCAAAGAGCACGGCCAGCGCCTCACGGGTGTTGAAGTCGTCGTCCATGGCCTGACGGAAGCGCTCCCGCGCCCCAGTCTGCGCCGGCTCGGCCTGCGGCAGTCCACGCAGGGCGTTATAGAGCCGCTCCAGCCCACCGCGGGCCTCGCCCAGCGCATCAACCGTGTAGTTGAGCGGGCTGCGGTAGTGGCTGGAGAGCAGGAACAGGCGAACCACCTCGGCCGGGTGTTCGGCGAGCACATCGCGCACCGTGAAGAAGTTGCCCAGCGATTTGGCCATCTTCTCGTCATCGATGCGCACATGGCCGTTGTGCATCCAGTAGTTGACGAACCGGTGGCCGCTGGCGCACTCGCTCTGGGCGATCTCGTTCTCATGGTGCGGGAACTGCAGATCGACCCCGCCCCCATGGATATCGAAGTGGCTACCAAGCAGATCCCGGGACATCGCCGAGCACTCGATGTGCCAGCCGGGCCGACCATCTCCCCACGGCGAGGGCCAGGCCGGCTCACCGCTCTTGGCCGCTTTCCAGAGGACGAAATCCACCGGGTCGCGTTTGGCCTCGTCGGGCTCGATACGCGACCCCGAGCGCAGTTCCTCCACCCGACGCCCAGAGAGCTTGCCGTAGTCCGGGAAGCTGGCCACCGAGAAGTAGACGTCGCCGTTCTCCCCGACGTAGGCGTGGCCGCCGGCGATCAGCTCCTCGATCAGCGCGATCATCGACTCAAGGCGCTCGGTGGCACGCGGCTCATGGTCGGGGGGCTCGACGCCCAGCGCCGCGCAGTCCTCGTGCATGGCCTGGATGAAGCGATCGGTGAGGGCGCTCATCGGCTCGCCGTTCTCCGCTGCGCGGCGGATGATCTTGTCGTCGATGTCGGTGATGTTGCGCACGTAGGTCACCTCGTAACCCAGCCAGCGCAGATAGCGCACCACCGCATCGAAGACCACCAGGGCGCGGGCGTGGCCCAGATGGCAGAGGTCGTAGACCGTCATACCGCAGACGTAGATCCGCACCCGCCCCGGTTCGATGGGCTGGAACGGCTCCTTGGTACCGGTCAGACTGTTATGGATCTTGAGCATCACTCCCCCTGCGCGCCTTGCTCGGCGGCGAGCGTGGCGGCGCGCCTGAGCCGCTCAACCACCCGCTCGCCACCCATCAGGTCGACCACCGGCTGCAGTTCCGGACCGCTACATCGACCGGTGAGCGCTGCGCGCAGCGGCATGAAGAGTCGCTTGCCCTTGACCCCGGTACGCTCCTTGACCGCCTCGGTCAGGCCCTTAAACCGGGTATAGCCCTCGTCGGCTGCCGCCGTCGCCGCCTCGAAAAACCCCGGCCCGGCCGAGACGATCGCCGCCTCGGCGTCGTCATCGAGTTCCGGCGGCCCGGCGAAGACCCGTTTGGCCCAGTCCCGCGCATCCGCCGGGAAGCGCACGTTGTCGCGCACGGCGTTGACCAGGTCGTCGGCATACCCCGGGGGCACCAGGGCATCGATCCCCATCCACGGCCGCAGGCGCCGCGCCGGGCTGCCGTGCACGGCCTCGTCCTGCCAGTGGCGCAGGTGATCCGGGTCGAAGCGCGACGGCGCCGTGCTGATTCGCGCCGGCTCGAAGACCTCGGCAAGACCGGCGAGATCGAGCAGCGCCTCGGACTCACAGGTGTGCCCCACCCGCGCCAGGTAATTGAGCACGGCCTCGGGCAGGTAGCCCTCCTGGGCCAGCTCGCCGACGGAACGGCTGCCGTTGCGCTTGGACAGCGGCGCACCATCGGCCCCGGTGATCAGCCCCATGTGGCCGTAACGCGGCGCCGACAGCCCCAGAGCCTTGAGGATGAGCAACTGCCGCGGGGTGTTCGTAAGGTGATCATCCCCCCGCAGGACATCGGTGATCCCCATCAGCGCGTCATCGAC
>PULM01000159.1 GCA_003552345.1 Ectothiorhodospiraceae bacterium | reverse complement strand
TGCCACGCCAGTTCCACATCCTGTTCACCGAGAACCTCTCGCCGCGCAGCCTGACCCGGGCCAGCTGGGCCTTCCCGCTGATGCTCCTGCTGCTGGCCCTGGCCGTGCCGCCCATCCTCTGGGCCGGGACGGCGCTGGAGGCCGACACCGCCCCGGATTATTACGTGCTGGCGCTGGCCGCGCTCTCCGGCTCCGAGCCGCTGACCCTGCTGGTCTACCTGGGCGGCATCTCGGCGGCCACGGCGATGATCGTGGTCTCGACCCTGGCGCTGTCGTCGATGACCCTGAACCACCTGGTGATGCCGCTGATCAAGTCGCTGCCCCACCAGGAGCCGGACCTCTACGCGACCCTGCGCTGGACGCGGCGGTTCCTGATCACGATGCTGATCGTCTTCGGCTTCACCTTCTATGAACTGCTCGACCGCACCGAGGCGCTGGTCGAGTGGGGGCTGATGTCGTTCCTGGCCATGGCCCAGTTCCTGCCCGGGATCATCGGGGTCCTCTACTGGCAGCGGGCCACGGTCTACGGCTTTGTCGCCGGCCTGCTCGGCGGCTCGCTGATCTGGCTCGACACCGTGCTGCTGCCCGCACTGGCCGGTACCGAGCCGTTCTTCCTGCTCGGCTTCCCCCAGGCCCGCGAGAGCGCCACCGAGCTCTACGGCATCGCCACCTTCTGGTCCCTGGCCCTCAACGGTCTGCTGTTTATCGGCGTCTCGCTGTTCACGCCGCAGCGCTCGGCGGAGCGCCAGGCCGCCGAGGTCTGCCGCGATCAGACCGCCGCCGTCGGCGCCGGGACCCTGCAGGCGGCCTCGCCGTCACAGTTCGTCATCCAGCTGGCCCCGGTCACCGGTGAGGAGGCCGCGCGCCAGGAGGTGGCACAGGCACTGAACGACCTGGATCTGACCTGGAGCGAGGACCGGCCGGACCGCCTGCGCGCGCTGCGCGATCAGGTCGAGCGCAACCTCTCGGGGATGATGGGGCCGATGCTCGCACGGATGATCGTCGATGAGCGGCTGCAGCTCGACCGCACGGCGCGCACCGCCCTGGCCCACAACATCCGCCTGATCGAGGAGCGCCTGGAGTCCTCGCGCAACCGCTTCCGTGGCCTCGCCGCCGAACTCGACCGGCTGCGCCGCTACCACCGGCAGATCCTCGAGGACCTGCCCCTGGGGGTGGTGGCGGCCACCGCCCACGGCCGCGTCGTGCGCTGGAACACCGCCATGCAGGGGCTTTCGGGGATCACCGCGGGCACCGCGCTGGGCTCGCGGGTCTGCGACCTGCCCGCGCCGTGGGACCAGGTCCTGGGGCGCTTTCTGACCATCGAGCAGCCGCAGTATCAGGAGCAGGTCCCGCAGGCCGGCGGCGAGCAGCGCTGGCTGTCGCTGCACAAGACGTGCATCCGCGAATCCGGTCGCGGCCGCACCGGCGATACCCTGATGATCATCGAGGACATCACCCACATCCGCCGCCTGGAGCGGGAGCTGGCCCACAGCGAGCGGCTCGCCTCCATCGGGCGGCTGGCCGCCGGCGTCGCCCATGAGATCGGCAACCCGGTCACCGGCATCGACTCCCTGGCGCAGAACCTGCGCCACGAGGCCGACCCCGAGATCGTGCGCGAGAGCGTCGATGAGATCCTGGATCAGACGCGGCGGATCAACAACATCGTGCAGACGCTGATCGGCTACGCCCACGCCGGCGGCGCCGACGAGCGCACGCCGGACCCGGTGCCGCTGAGCGAGGTGGTCGAGGAGGCCCGCCGACTGGTCCAGCTGAGCAAGCGCGGCCAGGATCTGGAGATCGACAACCAGCTCTGGCCGGAACTCCAGGTCCGCGGCGACCGTCAGCGGCTGGCCCAGGTCTTCGTCAACCTCTTCTCGAACACCGCCGACGCCTGCGAGCCCGGCGGGCGTGTGGCCATCTCGGCACGCTGCTACGGCGATCGCGTGCAGATCCGCGTAGTGGACAACGGCCCGGGGATCCCGGCCGAACTGCTTGATAAGGTGATCGAACCGTTCTATACCACCAAGCCCGTGGGTCAGGGCACCGGCCTGGGCCTGCCGCTGGTCTACAACATCGTCAGCGAACAGGGCGGGGAGTTCTCGATCACCGCCGACAGCGGCGGCACCACGGTCTGGATCACGCTGCCAGTGCTCGATAACGCGCCGCCGGTAGAGCGCGTTGTGACCAAGGAGGAGTGAGCCCAATGGCCGACCTGCTGCTACTTGAGGACGAAGCAGTCATCCGCAAGGCCCTGGAGCGACTGCTCAGCCGCCACGGCTACAGCGTCCACCAGGCCGACTCCCTCGAGCAGGCCCTGGAGCGCTGGGATCTCGACACCTTCGATCTGATCCTCGCCGACATGCGCCTGCCCGGCGAGCCCGGCACCGAGGCCATCGCACGCACCACGGCGCCGGTGATCATCATGACCAGCTACGCCAGCGTGCAGTCGGCGGTGGAGGCGATGCGCCAGGGGGCGGCGGACTACATCGCCAAGCCGTTTGATCACGACGAACTGCTGCTGCTCGTCGAGCGGACCCTCAAGGAGGGGCGCCTGCAGCGCCAGAACGCCGCGCTCAAGGCGCATGTCGAGCGCGATTATCCGGTCACCGGCATCGTCGGCCACTGCGAGGCGATGCGGGCGGTCTTCGAGCGGATCCGCAAGGTCGCCCCCACCGATACCTCGGTGCTGATCCTCGGCGAGTCGGGGACCGGCAAGGAGCTGGTCGCCCGCGCCCTGCACGAGCAAAGCGCCCGGCATGAGGGGCCGCTGGTGGCGGTCAACTGTGCGGCGATCCCCGACGGGCTGATCGAGGCCGAGCTCTTCGGCCACGAGCGGGGGGCGTTCACCGGCGCCGTGGGTGCCCGCGCCGGGCTGGTGGAGTCGGCCGATGGCGGCACCCTGTTCCTGGATGAGATCGGCGAGTTGCCGCAGCAGGCCCAAGGGCGGCTGCTCCGCGTCCTGCAGGAGGGGGAGATCCGGCGCATCGGCTCCACCCACGCGCGACGGGTCAACATCCGCCTGGTGGCCGCCACCCACCGCGACCTCAAGGGGCTGGTCAGCTCCGGGGATTTCCGCGAAGACCTGTTCTTCCGCATCAACGTCATGGAGATCCGCCTGCCGCCTGTGCGCGAGCGCGCACCGGATATCCCCGAACTAGCCCGCTTCCTGCTGGAGAAGACCTGCCAGCGGCTCAACCGCGCCCCCCTGGAGCTCTCCCAGGCGGCCATCGACGCCATGGCGGCCCACCCTTGGCCAGGCAACGTGCGCGAGATGGAGA
>PULM01000065.1 GCA_003552345.1 Ectothiorhodospiraceae bacterium | reverse complement strand
CAGCCATCCTCTTGTATTGCTGGCTGAAGCTCCGCCGGGTCTTCTTCTTGCTCATCGCTAACACCTCCAGGTCGCCAGTGTGGCTTATCTGGGGTGTCCGCTACCATTCGACCAGAACACCCCGTACTCCCGGCTCAGGGCCTCCAGATCCTCCCCGCGCAGCAGGCGCAGGACCACTTCCGTCTTGCGCTTGGAGGAGAACCGGCCCTTATCCTGCTTGCCGTTGCCCTGGTTGCTCTCGGCCTTCTTGCTGCTCATCAGACACCTCCGTCTTGGTCCAGGCGGGGGCAGCCAAGGGGTCAGGGTGCCCCGACTATACCCCCGGGGGAGGTGTCCAGGGCAAACGGGGTGCGGAGGATACCCCCCTTCGCAGCGCTCGCCCAACTGCACGACGTCCACCCCGCTTTTGCCGCTGCTTCCGGTCGAACATCGCGGCTTGGTCTATAACGTTGAGTGAAGGCGGTGACCGCGACCCTCGTTCATCACCGCCCACCAGCCACCTCTGGCCATCGTCCGTGCGGACGTGACAAAGCGAGTACCCCGGCAGATGCGACCGCTTCTCCACACCCTAACCGTGAGCTGCCTCGCGATAGCCCTGGTGGCCGCCGATGCTGCCAATGCCTGCACCCGCGTTGTGTACCTCGGCCCCGAAGACCGAGTCCTGACGGGGCGCAGCATGGACTGGAAGATGCCCATGGCCAGCAACCTCTGGGCTTTCCCTCGCGGTATGGAACGCGAAGGGGCGGCCGGACCGCGCTCGGCTGAATGGACCGCTACGTACGGCAGCGTCATCGTCAGTGGTTATGACCTGGCCACTGCGGACGGTATGAACGAGGCCGGCCTGGTCGTGAATCTCCTGTGGGAGGTCGAGGCGACCTACCCTGAGGATGACGGCGTCACGCCGCGGATTTCCCTGTCCGTGTTCCCGCAATACCTTCTCGATCGCTTCGGCACAGTCGAGGAGGCCGTGGCCGACCTGCGTGAGAATCCGGTGCAGGTGGCCACAGGCGACGTGCCAGTCGGTCCGCCCGGCCGTACAGCGACCGTGCACCTGTCCCTATCTGACGCCACGGGCGACAGTGCAATCATCGAGTTCGTTGATGGAGAGATGGTGATTTGGCACGCCCGCTCCTATCAGGTGATGACCAACGAGCCGACCTTCGAGCGCCAACTGGCGATTTTGGAGTATTGGAAAGCGGTGAATCCTCGCGAATTTTTACCCGGTACCGTCCGCGCCTCAGACCGGTTTGTTCGGGCTCACTTCTACATCAACGCGGTCGTCCAAAGCCCAGATCCGCGTACCGCCGCCGCCTCTGTATTCAGTGTCATCCGGCAGACCTCAGTGCCCTGGGGCATTTCCATCGCCGACCAGCCGAACCTCTCCACCACCCGCTGGCGCGTCGTGGCCGACCACAAGGACCGCCGCTACCACGTCGAATCGGTGATCTCGCCGAGCGTGTTCCAGGTCGAACTCGATGAGTTTGATCTCTCAGAAGGCGCCGAGGTGCAAAAGCTCGACCTTGGCATGGACATGGAACGCGTGCTCTCCGGTGAGGTCTCGAGCAAGTTTGAGCCCGCGACACCATTCACTTTCCAGTCCGCGGACTGATCATCCGCCGGTCGCAGATTCAAATCCTGCACGTCCCACCGCCTTCCGCCCCAATTCGGAGCCCGGCTACGGCATCTCGGCGGCGAGTTCCTCGAGTTGGCGGACCTCATGGGGGCCCCCACCGGTTAGCGAGCGCACCTCCCCTTCTGGATCCTCGTAGACCAGTCGCGGCACCTGCGCGATACGGGCTGCCTGTGCCTTTTCCGTGTTGGTATCCACAGCCTCCGCGGCATCATCGAGGCGACGCTCCGCATCAAGCCACTCGATGGCCCCGGCGCGCGCTTGATCGCCCAAGTAGGCCACCGGCACCCAGCGCCACTCGATGTTGGGAGTGGGCTGGTCCGCCACGGCTCGGCGTAACTCCGTGCACGAGGGACAGTCGGTATCGACCACGGCGTAGATGACCATTTCGCCCCTGCCATCGCGGACGTAGGTGGTCTCTTCCAGCGCCGCAAGGAGTTCGGGAGAGGCTGTCTCTCCCAAATCACGATCCATGCATGCCGTCACTGACAGGCCGACAAGGCAGACCGTAATCGCTGTCACCGCAACGCGCAGCCTACGTGGCATTGTGTGCCCCTTCCTGCTTGCTGTCCCCGGGTGGTCGAGCGCCCCAGGCTCTCAGTCTAAGGGCAGCCCGAGCGGGTGGTCACGACCTCACTCGACGATCGGCAGTGTCGGCTGAGCCCGCCTGGCGAGGGCCTTCGGCACCACCGCGATCACCGATGATGCTCGCCGGAGCGCTCCGGCTGATAGACGATCTCCTCAATACGGACCCGGTGCTCACCGCCACCGGCCTTGGGCCAGTCGATCTCGCCGCCCTGCGGGAGACCCAGCAGCGCGCTGCCCACGGGGGCCAGTATCGAGATGGATCCCCCGTTGGGATCCGCATCTTTCGGATAGACCAGGGTCAGCGTGAACTCTTCGTCGGTCCCTTCCACACGGAACCGGACGGTAGAGTTCATGGTCACCACGTCGGGCGGAACCTCCTCCGGTGCAACGACCCGGGCCCTGGCCAGTTCGTTCTCCAGGTCCGCCTTCCCCGGGAAGGCGTCCTTTGAAAGCGAGTCGATGAGATCCTCGAGCCGGTCAGCGTCGCGGGATGAGATCACGATCTCGGGTCTTTTACTCATTTGAATCCAGCCAATCCGTTATAACGACAAAGGGGGCGTCGGCTGCTCGCGGGCACAACCCGGGCGGCCGCGCCGGAGCCGGCACGGAGCGCGCGGGTTGGTACTGGGGCCTGTGGCCGATCTCAAGATTCGGGGGGACGGCACCCCGGGGCTACAGCCGCATTCCATGCGGGATGATTACCCCACCAACCATAGCACGCACGCCGGTCTCTTGAGTCGTGGAGCCCTCATTAACCGCGCCATGGACGCCGCGCCCCGACCCGGTTAGCGTTCCAGGTCTACGGATCCGGAAAAGGCGCGCGCGAGCATGTGGGACGAACGCTACGCAGACCCCGACGAGTACGCCTACGGCACGCAGCCGAATACGTTTTTCGCCAGTGAGGCCGGGCGCATCCCCGACGGCCCGGTGCTCTTTTTGGCCGAGGGCGAGGGACGCAACGCGGTCTGGCTGGCCGAGCGCGGCCACGCCGTTACCGCGGTGGACGGCTCTGCCGTGGGGCTGGAAAAGGCACGCCGGCTCGCGGCTGAGCGCGGCGTGGAGAT
>PULM01000158.1 GCA_003552345.1 Ectothiorhodospiraceae bacterium | reverse complement strand
CGTTGTACTGCAGGGCCGAGAGATCGCCCTGATCCGCCTCGGGATCCTGCTCGGCGCGGATCTGGGCAATGGCGTTGGCCTGGCCGGTCTGTTCGGTGGCCAGGGCCAGCCGCGGCCCGGCACCGTCATCGACCACCGACGCGCGCACCCCTTCGGCCTGGGCGTTGATGGCGTCGCGGATACCGAGCAGGGTGGACGATTCCTCGTCGATGGTGACCGCCTGCTCCGTGCCCTCACCGTCGGTGATCACCAGACGGCCGGTGCCGATCGGATCAGCGCTGTCCTCAAACGCCCCGCTGGCGGTGGCGATGCGCTGGGTCCGCGCCAGCTGCTCCACCTCGACGTCGTACTGGCCGGGACGCGCCTCTTCGCTGGCCGACACCCCGGCCACGCCGGTATTGCTCGACTCCGCCTCGATGCCCGAATAGGCGCTGGGGTCGCCCAGCCCCTGCACGGCCTCCTGGAGCTCGCCAATGCTCCCGCGCATCTGCCCGATGGCCTCGAGCTTCTGCTGCAGCTCCTTCTCCCGCCGACCCAGGCGCTCCTCGGTCGGCGCCCGCTCGGCCTGGACCAGGTCCTGGACCATCTTGTTGGTATCGATGCCGGAGCCGACGTCCATCTGGCTCGGCATGTTCGGCATCTGATCCAGCGGTGAGACCATATCGGGTCGCCTCTTGCGGTGTCGCTACGGCTCCTGCCCGGTAGACCGTGCCGGCGGCACGTCTGTTCCGGCCCCGCTCAGGCCTCCCCGTTGAAGAGCAGCCCCTGCACCTCGCGCATGCGCGCGGCGATGGCCAGCATCTCTTCCGGGGGGATCTGGCGGACCACGTCATCGGTGCCGCGGACGTAGACGGTCACCACCGTCTTGCCGGTGGTGTCATCGACCCGGAACTCCAGTTCCCGGCCGACACGCTGCATGAACTGCTCCATGCGCTCCACCGCCTGGGCGAGCGCCTGGGGATCCTCCGCCTTGAAGTGCTCCAGCGGCTCGAGCTCGGACAAAGGCACGCGGGAACGCTCCTCCGTCTCGGCAGCAGGGATGGGGGCTGCCGGACCCTGTTCAGGACCGAGGCGTCGCCCATCCTCGTGCTCCGCCGGCCGCGACCAGGTGATGCTGTTGGCCACGGAGCTCACCTTGTGCATTTCACTCATACAGCCTCCCGACCGGCCCTGCTACCAGGCCCCTGGGCCGGGTTCCGGAAGGCTTCCCGGAGGTCCCGGCCGTCGTTACTGCTGCAACAGCTGTGCCACTTGCTGCGGGATCTCGTTGGCCTGACCCAGCACCGAGGTTCCCGCCTGTTGCAGGATCTGCGTCCGTGTCATCTCGGCCGTCTCCTCGGCGAAGTCGGCATCCAGAATCCGCGAGCGGGACGCGCTCAGGTTCTCCGAGGAGATGTTCAGGTTGTTGATGGTGGCATCGAACCGGCTTTGGATGGCGCCGAGATCGGCCCGCGTGTTGTTGATCTGCTGCAGGGCAAAGTCCACCGCCACGATGGTATCGGAGGCGGTCTCGCGGGTGCGCACGTCCACCGGATCGACGCCACCGATGGTGTACTCCTCAGCCTGCAGGTCGACGTAGTCGCCACCTTCCTGCCAGTGCTTCAGGCCGATCGCACCCAGGTCGGCGTCCTCCTCGCCGTCCATCGGATCGACCCGCAGCTCACCACCGATCTCGGTGGAGAGCGTGATCCCCCGCTCGACGATCAGCCCGTTGCTGTCTTCATCACTGCGATCCAGCCCTTGGCCGATCTCGGTGCCGCCGACGGAGATCGCCCCCTCGGCATCCTCCGAGATGTACTCCAGCTCGAAATCGCTGTTGGAGACGAAGGACCAGCCGTTCTCGCCGTTTTCCAGCCGCACACCGGTCTCCGAGGCCTGGTCATTGACCCGGACGGCGAGCTCGCTCATGTCCGTGACCTCCTCATCGAGCTCGATGGCGCGGTCGTTGATGCGCAGCTGGCCGCGCTCACCCTCGCCCAGGCCGTCAAACTCCACCGCCTGGGTCTCGGCCCGGTCGGCGCGCATGGCGGACACACCGGTCTCGGCCTGGCGCTCGTTGACCTCCCGAGCCACATCGTTGAGGTCACGGGCATCGCCGAGGTCGATCTCCTGGCCGTTGACTTGCAGCCCGCCCGGGATCTGCACGCCGTCTCCGCCAGCGGTCTGGTGCACAGCCCGCCCCTCGGCGACGTTGGCCCCCAGGTTCTCGGCGCGCACATCGACGCCGCTGGCGTTGATGGTCTGGCCGCGGTTCGCCCCGACCTGGAAGACCAGCTCGCGCAGGGTGCCATTGAGCACATTCTGCTGGTTGAACTGGGTGCTCTCGGCGATCCGGCCAATCTCCTGCACGGCGGCCTGGACCTCACGGTCGAGCGCGGCGCGGTCCGACGGCGAGTTGGTGTCGTTGGCCGACTGCACCGCCAGCTCGCGGACCCGCTGGAGCAGGTTGCTCATCTCTTCCATGGCGCCTTCCGCGGTCTGGGCGAACGAGATGCCGTCGTTCGCGTTGCGCGCGGCCTGATCCATGCCGTTGATCTGGCCGGTGAAGCGCTCGCTGATCGCCAGCCCGGCCGCGTCGTCCCGGGCGCTGTTGATACGCAGCCCCGAGGAGAGCCGCTCCAGAGCCACCTCTTGGTCGCCCCGGGAAGAATTCAAGTGCCGTTGCGCGTTCAGCGATGCAACGTTGGTGTTGATCACCTGTGCCATGACCCGTCTCCTCACGTCTGACGCCGCAGCGGCGCCTTTTCGCTGACCCCAGCGCGAGCGGCCCTGTTCGCTTGGGCTCGCGTCTCGCGCTCTTGCCCAAACGTATCGGCGCCCCCTGGCGAAGCTTTAACGGTTCCGTTGTTCACCAACGGTCACCGTCGGGATCAGCCCTCGTGGGCTCAGGTCATGGTCCGGATTCGCACCTCCTCTCTAGCCCTGTCCGTCCGAAAGAAATCGTTCACTTGCGGGTCATGGCACCGGGCTCGGGGTCAGCGAGCCAATGGCGGAGCCCGGGGGGTCAAGCCGGGCTCCGCCTCGGGTCCCGCTTACTGCAGCAGCGTCAGGACGTTCTGCGGGGTCTCGTTGGCCTGGGCCAGGACCGAGGTACCCGCCTGCTGCAGCACCTGGGCACGGGTCATGGCGGCGGTCTCGGCCGCGAAGTCCGCATCCAGGATCCGAGAACGGGAGGCCTCCATGTTCTCGGAGACGTTCTGCAGGTTGCTGGTGGTCGACTCGAAGCGGTTCTGCACCGCACCCAGATCGGCCCGGACGTCGTTGATCTGCCCCAGCGCGAAATCCACCGT
>PULM01000087.1 GCA_003552345.1 Ectothiorhodospiraceae bacterium | reverse complement strand
CCCGTGTTGCCCGGCATCTGCCCCTGGTGGTGGTAGCGCCGGTGCCCTGGTTCCCCGGGGAGGGGCTGATCCGCTACTGGCGGCCCTGGTTCCGGCCCCGGGTGCCGCGCCATGAGCAGCGCGAGGGGATCGACGTCCATCACCCCCGCTTTCTCTGCATCCCCGGGGTGGGCAAGAGCCTGGACGGGCTGTTCCAGGCGCTCGGGGTCCTGCCTACCCTGCGCCGACTGCGTCGCGCCGGGCAGCTGGATCTGATCGATGCGCATTTTATCTACCCCGATGGCGTGGCGGCTTGGCTGGTTGCCCGGTGGCTCGGTTGCCCCTACACCATCACGCTGCGTGGGACCATCCTGCGTATCTCCCGCACCCGGCTGGCGCGCTATCAGGCCCGCCGAGCGCTGCGTGGGGCGGCCCGGGTCTTCTCGGTCTCCGATTCGCTGCGCCAGGTTGCCCTGGCCATGGAGCCCGATCGCGTGCCGGTGGAGGTGGTGCCGAACGGGATCAACCTCGATCTCTTTCATCCCGAGGACCGGCGAGCTTGCCGTCAGGCACTGGGTATCCCGGCCGATGCTCGGGTGCTGATCACGGTGGGGACGCTCAACGAGCGCAAGGGTTTCCACCGGGTCATCGAGCAACTCCCGCAGATGCTCCAGGAGCAACCGGATCTTTACTACCTGGCGGTGGGCGGGGGGAGCCCGGATGGCAACGATGAGCGCCGTCTGCGGGCGCTGGCCGAGCAAAAAGGGGTGGCCGACCGGGTGGTGTTCACGGGTCCGGTCCCGCCTGAGCGGCTTCGTTACTGTTATTCGGCGGCCGATCTGTTCGTTCTGCCGACCCGTTTCGAAGGGTGGGCGAACGTCTTTCTGGAGGCCTTCGCCTGCGGCCTGCCGGCGGTCGCCACCGATGTCGGCGGCAATCGCGAGGTCATCTGCAGCGACCCCCTGGGTTCGCTCGTGCCGTTCGGGGATGGCCCGGCTCTGCGTCGGGCCATCCTCGATGCGCTGGCCCAGGAGTGGGATCATGCCGCGATTCTCGACTACGCCCGGCGGAACAGCTGGGCCGAGCGCATCCCGGCGCTGGTGGCGCGGCTGCAGCAGGCCGCGGCGACGGGGTGTGATGGGGCCGGGCGGGCGAGCCGGGAGGGCGCATGAGTCCGGCGGGCGGCTCCGGCTGGCTCGACACGCTGACCGGTGGTCTGGCTGCCACGCTGGACGAGCACGGCTTTCTGGTCGAGCCTGGGGATGCGCGCAGACGCACCCCGGATGATCACTACGCTCAGGTGTTTACCGCGCTCGCCCTCCAGGTGCGTCCCTGGCACGGCGATTGGCGCCGCCCCCTGGAGGCCTGGACCTCCCTACCGCGGGCGCGCCGGGGGCACGAGCCGTTCAATCGGCTGGGGCTTCTGATCCTGCAGCAGCGCCTGCGGCGATCTTCGGCGGCGGCTGACGATCTACACCGGGTCCAGCGAGCCCTGGAAGGGTGCCCGCTGCGACGGGCCTACCCCTCGAACAACTGGACCCTGCTGGCGGCCACGGTACGTCTGCTGGAGGCGTCCACGCCGCGCGCCAAGCGACGTCGGGCGCATCGTCTGGCCCGGCTGGCCGAAGGTTGGATGACCCCGGCCGGCGGTTTCGTGGATTTCCCGGCTGTGCCCGGCGACCACCCGGCCACGCCGGCCGCGTATCATTTCAAGGCGCTGCTCTGTCTTTGGCTCGCAGCGTGCTGCGTGGACGAGGCGCGCATCCACCGCCTCTTGGGCCGGGCGATGGAGTGGCTCGGTCTGGTGGTGACCCGCAGTGGGTATTGCGGCGGTCTCGGGCGTAGCAATCATGCCCTTTTCGGCGATGCCTGTCTGCTCGCGGTCCTCCAGGGCGTGCGGTGGGCCGGCGAGAAGCGGGGCTGCGGCGATGCTGAGCATTGGCGTCGGCTGAGCGAGGCTATCGAGGGGCGTCTGGACGGCCAGCGCCGCGAGGATGGGCTGTTCTGGCTGACCCCGGCGGGTGCCGAAGACGTGGCCGGCGGCTGGGATCGGTACATGCACCTGAGCGTCTACAACGCCTGGATGGCAGGTTTGTTGAGCGTGGGGGCCAACCGGGATCCGCTGCTCACCGCCGGACGCCCCCCGGGACGGGGCCAGGTGCTGGGGATGGGGAACGGGGAAGGCGGTGATAGCGTTTGGGTCGATGAGCAGGCCGGGCTGGTTCGGGTCGAGGGCCGTGATTGGTCCGTGGGGGTAAGTCTGCACGGGCAGGCAGTTCAGGGCTACAGCCGTAGTGAGGGCGATCTACGTGCATCGGCCGGTCTGCCGTTCCATGTGGAAGTTGAGGGTGAAGCCGTGCTGGGCCCCCCTGCGCGGCAATCGGCGAGCCAATGGCGGGCGAGGCCCTGGCAGGCCGGGTGGCTGCTGCTGGTGGCCTCGGGAGAGATCGTTTACGGCCCCCTGCAGTTCGAGCGTGCCGGCTGGTCCCGCCGTGCCGAGGGGCTCGCCTGGTGGGGCGAGGGTGTCCCCCGGGCCCTCTGGGCAACCGGCACCGGGGGCGGCTGGGCCCGTTTACGGGATGCCGTCGATTGGCGGGTGCTGGGGGGCAGCCTGCAGCGGCGCCGCGGGATTAAGCCAGCGGGGCTGTCTGGCCACCACTGGCGGCTAGAGATGGACTGGCATGGTCCATCGCGGTGTCTGCGGGCGCGCTGGACCCTGTTCGGGTGCCCGGGGTCCGCCGCGCGACTGCTGAACCCGGGCGGGTGGGCGATCCTGCAGCCGGCCAGTCCGCCGGCCACGCCCCGGTCCGACATGAGAGGTTCAGCCCCCAGCAGTCTGGGCCCGCTGTCGGTTGGGGCGGGCGGACTGGAGCGCCCCTGGCCCGACGAGCATCAGGTCTTCGAGGCAACGCTTTGCCTCGTCAAATGCTAGCCGACGCTATCAGAGCAGCCCGCCCAACCCGCCCCCGCTGTAGAGGCTGAGGGCGCCGAAGAACGCGACCAACAGCCCGATCAGCGCCAGGGTGAAGACCGCGATCTCCCGGCGCTGTCGGCGATATCGGGTCGGGGTACGCACGCGACTGACCACGCCGAGCACCGGGCGACCGGTCAGCCCGGCCAACTGCGTTGGCGAGGCCACCGTCCCGCGGATCTGCGAGATCAGGAAAGCGACGCCGGACCCTGCACCGAGGCCGAGCAGGAGGACTCCGCTGGCGAGCAGGGGGCGATCCGGGGCCGCGGGGCTGCTAGGTCTTTGCGGGGGCTCCAGGACCCGGAAGTCCACCGCCGCGGTCTCGGTCTCCACCGTGCCGGT
>PULM01000202.1 GCA_003552345.1 Ectothiorhodospiraceae bacterium | reverse complement strand
CGTTCCAGTACAGGATCAGGAACTCGGGCATCAGGCAGACGCCGGTGATGTAGAGCGCGCCGACGAAGGTCAGCCGGCTCTGGACCTGATCGATGTACCGGGCGGTCTGCTCGCCGGGACGAATCCCGGGGATGAACGCCCCGGACTTCTTCAAGTTGTCGGCGGTGTCGCGCGAGTTGAACACGAGCGCCGTGTAGAAGAAGCAGAAGAAGATGATCGCCGCGGCGTAGAGCGCCACGTAGATCGGCTGCCCCGGCGAAAGCGTGGCCGCGATATCCCCGATAAAGCCGAGCCCCTCGGCATCGCCGAACCACTGCCCGACCGTAGCCGGGAAGAGGATGATGCTCGAGGCGAAGATCGGCGGGATGACGCCGGCCATGTTCAGCTTCAGCGGCAGATGGCTCTGCTGCGCGGCATACATCTTGCGCCCCTGCTGGCGCTTGGCGTACTGCACGGTGATCCGCCGCTGTCCCCGCTCGACGAAGACGATGAAGGCGGTCACCGCCGCGGCCATGATCAGCAGCAGCAGGATGGTGGCGGTGCCGAGCTCGCCGGTGCGCTGCAGCTCGAAGGTGCCGCCCAGCGCCCCGGGCAGGCCGGCGACGATGCCGGCGAAGATGATGATCGAGATGCCGTTGCCGATGCCCCGCTCGGTGATCTGCTCACCCAGCCACATGAGGAAGATCACGCCGGTGGCCAGGGTCACCGTCGAGATGAAGATGAACGCAGGCCCCGGCATGGCGGCAACACCCTGCCCCTGCAGCGCGATGCTGATGCCGATGCCCTGGAAGGTGGCCAGACCGAGCGTGCCGTAGCGCGTGTACTGCGTGATCTTCCGCCGGCCGGCCTCGCCCTCCTTCTTCAGCCGCTCGAGCGACGGCACCACCGCCGTGAGCAGCTGCATGATGATCGCCGCCGAGATGTACGGCATGACGCCGAGGGCGAAGATGGAGAGACGCTCCAGCGCCCCGCCGGCGAACATGTTGAACATCTCCAGGATGGTGCCGCGCTGCTCGTCGACCATCTGCTCGAGCGCGGCCGGATCGATACCCGGAATGGTGATATGGGTACCGATGCGGTAGATGATCAGCGCAAGCAGTACGAACAGCAGACGCTGACGAACCTCGGTGAGACGTCCCATCCCACCGAGGGCCCCTGCAGCACCACCTGGACGTCCCAACTTAACCCTCCTCGACGACTTGGCCGCCGGCCGCCTCGATCGCCTTACGGGCGCCCTGGGTTACCTTGACCCCGCGCACGGTCACGGCGCGGTCGATGCTCCCCGAGGCGATAACCTTCACGTGGCGCATGTTCTTGCGCACCACGCCGGCCTTGTGCAGGGCCGCCAGGTCCACGGTGTCACCCTCGACACGGGCGATCTCGTGCAGCCGCACCTCGGTGGTGCGCAGCCCCTTCTGGGAGGAGAAGCCGTATTTGGGGACCCGGCGCTGCAGCGGCATCTGGCCGCCTTCGAAGCCGACCTTGTGGAAGCCGCCGCTGCGGCTGTGCTGGCCCTTGTGGCCGCGACCGGCCGTCTTGCCCAGGCCGCTGCCTGCGCCGCGCCCGGCGCGCTTGGCGTCCGGCCGGCTCCCGGCACTCGGCGACAGTTGATTGAGCCGCATTTACGCCTCCTGAACTTCCAGCATATAGGACACCTTCCGGATCATCCCGCGATTCTCCGGGGTGTCGTCGACCAGGACGGTCTGGTGCATACGGCGCAGTCCAAGGCCACGGACACACTGACGGTGCTTTTGCAGCCGGCCGTGGACGCTGCGCCGCAGCGTTACCTGGAGCTTCTTCTGGTTAGCCATGATCAGCCCGTAATCTCTTCGACACTCTTACCCCGCCGGGCCGCGACAGCCTCGGGGGAGTCCATCGAGGCCAGCCCGTCGACGGTCGCGCGGACCACGTTGATCGGGTTGCGCGAGCCCACCGACTTGGCCAGCACGTCCTGCACGCCGAGCACCTCGAAGACCGCGCGCATGGCGCCGCCGGCGATGATGCCGGTACCCGGCGAGGCCGGCTTCATGAAGACCTTGCTCGACCCGTGGAAGTGGGTCACCGGATAGCGCAGGGTCGGGCCGTCCAGCGGCACGGTGCGCATCCCGCCGCGCGCCCGCTCCATCGCCTTCTGGATCGCCGCGGGGACCTCGCGGGCCTTGCCGTAGCCGAACCCGACCCGGCCCTCGCCGTCGCCGACCACCGTCAGCGCGGTGAAGCCGAACTGGCGGCCGCCCTGGACCACCTTGGCCACGCGGTTGATCGTGATCAGCTTCTCGCGGAGCCCGTCCGCGCCGGGTTGTTCACCGTTCGCCATAGCTTCTTAGCCCCTAGCCTAAAACTTCAGTCCGGCTTCGCGCGCGGCCTCGGCCAGCTCCTGCACCCGGCCGTGGTACTGATAACCGGCGCGATCGAACGCCACCTCTTCGACACCGGCCGCCTTGGCGCGCTCGGCGATCAGCCGGCCCACTTCCTGGGCAGCGCTGACGTTGCCGGTCCCTTCGCTGCGCTGACGCAGGGAGGGCTCCACCGTCGAGGCCGCCGCCAGGGTCTGCGCGCCATCCGGCTGCTGCACCTGTGCGTAGATATGGCGCGGCGTGCGGTGGACCGAGAGCCGATAGGCACCGGCGTCGCGGATGCGCCCGCGGCTCTTGCGCGCGCGCCGCATGCGTGCTGTCTTCTTGTCCATCTTCGTCCCCACCGCCTACTTCTTCTTGGCTTCTTTGAGGACCACCCGCTCGTCGGCATAGCGCACGCCCTTGCCCTTGTAGGGCTCCGGCGGACGATAGCCACGGATCTGGGCAGCCACCTGGCCAACCTGCTGCTTGTCGGCGCCCTTGACCACGATCTCCGTCTGCGAGGGGCACTCGATGGTGACGCCCTCGGGGATCTCGTGGTGGATCGGGTGCGAGTAGCCGAGGGTCAGGTTCAGGGTGTTGCCCTGCACCTGCGCCCGGTACCCGACGCCCTTGAGCTCGAGGCGACGCTCGAAGCCCTCGCTGACGCCGATCACCATGTTGTTCACCAGGGCCCGCGTCGTGCCGGTCAGCGCCACCGCGCGGGTGCTCTGCTGCCGGGGCTCAAAGGTGAGGGTGCCGTCCTCCTGGTTCGGTGTAACCAGGCGGTGGCAGCGCCACGCCATCTGACCCTTGGGGCCCTTGACCTGAATGTCGTTGCCCTGAAGCGTCACCTCCACGCCGGAGGGGACCTCCACGGGTGCCTTTGCGACTCTCGACATGATTGCCCGTCCTGTCTAGAAGACCCAGCAGAGTACCTCGCCGCCGTGCCCCTGCGCGCGGGCCT
>PULM01000106.1 GCA_003552345.1 Ectothiorhodospiraceae bacterium | reverse complement strand
TGGCGCTCGTCACCTGGGTACCCCTGGGTTTCGTGCTCGGATTCCTGGTCGGCGCCCCGATCATGGGCATCGGGTTCGCCGGGATCGCGATCATCGGGTCGGTCTTCGTTTCCGCGACCGTCCTGCAGAGACTCAAGCGCGGGCGTCCGGACCACGACTACTGGCACCGCGGGCTGCTGTGGCTCGACGTCCTGGGACTGCGCCGGTCGGGGTTCATCCGTCGCGAGGGCACCTGGGACCTGGGCCGGAGCTTCTGGCCTTGAGCTACCACCGGGAGCTCCACAACGTGCGCACGCACATCGCCACGCTGCGCCTGGCCCTCCTGGCGGTCACCCTGCTCGCCGCGTTCATGGGCTGGGGCTGGCACAACGCGCCCCGCGATCTCGTCGTGCACATTCCGCCCGACCTGCGCGCCGGGTCGACGCAACCGGCGCATGAAGTGCCGCGGGCGAACGTCTACGCCTTTGCCTACTACATCTGGCAGCAACTGAATCGCTGGCCGGAGGACGGGAGCGAGGACTACGGTCGCAACGTGTTCCGCCTGTCGGCGTTCCTGACGCCCGCGTTCCGGGCGCAGTTGACGCAGGACCTCGAGAAACGCGGCCGGCGCGGCGAGTTGGCACGCCGGGTGCGAGCCGCGCACGAGGTTTCCGGCGCGGGCTTCGAGCCGCGAAGGGTCGAGGTGGTCCGCGACGGCGAGGCCTGGGTGGTGTGGCTGGATCTTGAACTCACCGAGACGGTGCGCGGCATGAACGTGAAGCACACGCGTGTGCGCTACCCACTGCGGGTGGTGCGCTTTGCGGTGGACCGCGAGAAGAACCCCTGGGGCCTGGCACTCGCGGGCTTTGCGTCGGCCCCGGTACGCATCGATGCCGATGCGGAAGAGGAACGCCCATGAAGTCGACACGGCCCACGGCCGCCGGGTTGCTGTTCCTGCTCCTGCTGCTGGGCGTGCCGCTCGGCGTTGATGCCGGGGAAAACACGGCTCCCGACCGCGTGGTCTGGGACCGCAGCCCGATCCGCGTGATCCTGCCGGTGGGGGACGAGCGCCTGGTGCACTTTCCGGATTCCGCGGTGCGGGTCGGTGTGCCGGATGACCTGCCGCTGCGCACGCTGAGCATGGACGGCACGGTGTACTGGCAGGCCGAGGCGGCGTTCCCGCTGGTACGGGTGATCGTACAGAGCCTCGACGACGGTGGTGGCCATTACCTTCTCGATGTCGAAGCCCGGGAATCCGCGCCGGCGGTGCCGCTCGCGATCCTGCGTCGGGGCACCCGTGATGCCGAGCCCGCGCGGGACGCGGCGTCGGAAGAGCCGCCGCACCAGAACCTCGACTACGTGGCGCTCACGCGCTTCGCCGCGCAACAGCTGTACGCGCCGGCCCGGCTGCGCCCGGCGCATTCCGAGGTTCGCCGGGTGGCGGTGCCCGGGGAACCGGTCGCGCTCGTGCGCGGCGGGGCCGTCGAGGCGGTACCGCTGACCGGCTGGCGCCACCGTGGGCTGTACGTGACCGTGGTGCGCCTGCAAAACCGGGCGCCCGAGCCCGCGGTCCTGGATCCGCGCGACCTGCGCGGCGAGTGGTTGGCCGCGACCTTCCAGCACGCGCGGCTGCTCGCCCACGGCGACGAGGCCGACACCACGGCGGTCTACCTGCTGTCGCGCCGACCGTTCGGCGAGTCCTTCGCGGGGATGCGCTGATGGCGCTTGCCCGGGGTAACCGCCTGTTACCGATCATTGCCGTCGCCGCGGCGCTGATGGCCGCGTTCGTGCTGCTGCGCGCCTGCGACGAGACCGAGGACACGGTGCACCTGCGCGAGGTCCCGCAGGCACCGGCGCCGGACCACGACTCCCCGGCCGAAACCATTCGCACGCTCTCGGCCCAGGTCGCGGACATGTCTGCGACCTTCGAGGTGCTGCGCACCGAGAACGAGACGTTGCGCCGGGAGCAGGAGCGCCGCGAACGCGAGCTCGACCGCGAGGTGAGTCGCCGGGTGCAGGAGGAACTCGCCGAGCATCGCGACGCACCCGTGCGTGGACTCGAGGGCGTGATGGAGCGCATCGACCGGCTGTCCGGCCGGGTCGAGGGCCTTTCCGAGCGCTCGTCGCCGCCCCCGGAGCTGGAAATCCCGATCGGGCTGGGTCTGGAGGACGACGCGCCGGCCGCCCGGATGCGTCCGGCGGCCCCGCTGCGCTGGGTCGAGCCGCTCGGCTGGGATGACAACGGTAGCGGCAACCAAGCCGCGGTTTCCAGGCCCCGCGTGCTGGACGCGACGTCCTCCCCGCGGCTGGAGCGCCCCGCCGCCCGGGCTCGGCAGGCCGCGGTGCGAGCGGTCCCCGGCGTCCGCGCGGGCGATGAAGCGGACGCGGCGGCGCGCCCGGTCTACACGGTGCCGCGCAACGCCACCCTGGTCGGGTCCACCGCGATGACCGCGCTGATCGGGCGCGTCCCGCGCCAGGGGACGGTCGAGGACCCGATGCGCTTCAAGATCATCCAGGGGCGCGACAACCTGGCGGCCAACGGGCTGACCATCCCCGGCGTGGAGGGGATGGTCTGGAGCGGTACCGCCACCGGCGACTGGACCCTGAGCTGCGTGCGCGGCCAGCTCGACTCGGTCACCTTCGTGTTCGAGGACGGCACCATCCGCACGCTCCCCGACCACGACCCGGCCATCGGTCCCGGCCCGGGCGAGGAGCGTGACGGCACCGGGGATCAGACAGCGCTCGGCTGGATCTCCGACGAACGCGGCTACCCGTGCATCAGCGGGAAGCGGGTGACCGACGCGCCGCAGTTCCTCGCCTCCCGCGCCGGCCTGATCGGCCTGGCGGCCGCCGGGGAGGCCGTCGCCGCCGGAGAAACCACCACGACGGTCACGGCCGAGGGGACGCGCATGGGCACCTTCACCGGCGACCAGGGGCGCTTCATCGCCGGCCGCACGATCTCGGGCGGCGCGGACGAGGTCGTGCGCTGGCTGACCGAGCGCCAGGAGCAGAGTTTCGATGCGGTGGTCACCGCCGCCGGCGTGCCCGTGGCCCTGCACATAGAACGTGAGCTGCGGATCGACTACGTCCCCGAACCCACCGGCCGGAGGCTGACCCATGAAACCGATCGCGATTACCGCACTCTGCGCCTCGATTAGCGTGCTGGCTGGCGGCTGCGCCTCGACCAAGGACACGATCCTGCCGCAGGACGGGCCGACCATGATGGAGATCCATGAACAGCACCAGATGGGCGCGGAACACCGGAGCGACCGGGCGCGCGAGGCGCTGCACCGGCCGCGGCCGGTGCAGCCGGATACCGCCGATCTGGCCGG
>PULM01000083.1 GCA_003552345.1 Ectothiorhodospiraceae bacterium | reverse complement strand
GCCCCATGCTCCAGCAGGTGCTCGGGCTCTATCTGCCGCTGATCACCACCAACTGCGCGGTGCTCGGCGTGGCCCTGCTCAACCTGCGCGGTGAGCACGATCTGATCGCCTCGGCGGTGTATGGTGCCGCGGCGGCGGCCGGCTTCGGGCTGGTGCTGGTGATCTTCGCCGCCCTGCGTGAGCGCCTGGAGAGCGCCGAGGTGCCGCGCGCCTTCCGCGGCGCGCCGATCGCCCTGGTCAGCGCCGGAATCCTCTCCATGGGTTTCATGGGCTTCGCCGGCCTGGCCCAGGCCAACGAGCGTAAGCTGGCCGGCGATCCGGATGACATGGTGGTCGTCGAGGTCTCCACCCTAGCCCTGGAGGAGGGCGGCGCGCCGGCACCGGTGGTCCTGCTCGGCGAGCCGGACAGCGAGCAGGTGGTGCCGATCTTCATCGGCCCGGCCGAGGCGCAGGCGATCCACGACGCCCTGCACGGCGTCGAGCCGCCGCGGCCGATGACCCACGACCTGTTCGGCAGCGTGCTGCGCGCCACCGGCTACAGCCTCGAGGCGGTCTACATCGACGCCATCGTCGATGGGGCCTACGTCGCCGCCCTGGCCATCGAGCCCGAGGAGGGCGGCGAGATGCGCTATATCGACAGCCGCTCGAGCGACGCCATCGCCCTGGCGCTGCGCGCCGAGGCCACCATCTACGCCGCCCCCGAGGTCCTCGAGGCAGCCGAGGAGCAGGAGCAGCCCCGTCCGCGGGACGACTCCCTGCGCATGACCCGGCTCGACCTCTTGCCGGGCAATACGTGAGGCTTTTCACGATCATGGTACCCTGTCGCCTATGTTCAGCGCGGTCCTGACCCTTACAGCCATCGCCGGTCTCTGCGGTGTCGGCCTCGGCGCTGCCGGGCGTCGCCTGGCCGCGCAACGCGACCCGGTGGTCGGGCACATCGACGAGCTGCTGCCGCAGACCCAGTGCGGACAGTGCGGCTACCCGGGCTGCCGCCCCTACGCCGAGGCCGTGGCCGCTGGCGAGGCCGCCACCAACCTGTGCACCCCCGGCGGCAACGCCACCGCGCGGGCCATCGCCGATCTCCTGCAGGTCGACCCCGAGCCGGTGGCCGACGACAACACCGGCCCGGCCGTTGCCTTTATCGACGAGAGCCAGTGCATCGGCTGCACCCGCTGCCTGCCGGCCTGCCCGGTGGACGCCATCGTCGGCGCCCAGCGCCAGGTGCACACCGTCCTCGCCGACGAGTGCACTGGCTGCCGGCTGTGCGTCGAGGCCTGCCCCATGGACTGCATCACCATGGAGTCCGTGGAGCCGCCGCTGAACGCCCGCATCCGGCCGCTGCCCACGCCCCAGTCCACCGCCGCGCGGCCGGAGCAGCGCCCCGGCCCGCTGCGCCACCAGCAGGTGCAGCCGCGCCGGCGCGGCGTGGCCGTGGCCGGCGCCAAGGACCGCTCGCGCAGCGGCCCGATCGGCAGCCTGGCCCTGCCGGCGCAGCTGGTGCTGCCGCTGCTCGATCACACCGGGGCCGAGGTCGCGGCCACCGTGGCCGTGGGCGAGCACGTCCGCCGCGGCACCCGGGTCAGCGAGGGACGCAGCGGCGTGCCGCTGCACGCCCCCACCTCCGGGGTGGTCAGCGCCATCGAGCGCCGGCCCATCGTCCACCCGGCCGGCGGCACCGCCGCGTGCCTGATCCTCGAGGCCGACGGCGCCGACTGCCGCGAAACCGCCATGCCGCCCATCGAGGCCCCGCTGCAGGCGGAGCCGGATACCCTGCTGCGGCGCATCGCCGATGCCGGCGTACGCGGCATGGGCGGGGCGGCCTTCCCCTCGGCGCTGAAGCTCGCCGACGCCGCGCGCAGCGGCGTCGACACCCTGGTGGTCAACGGCGTCGAGTGCGACACCTACCTCACCTGCGACGAGTCGCTGCTGCGCCTGCGCGCCGAGGCGATCATCGACGGGGCGCGCATCTCCGCCCGGGCCTGCGGCGCCGAGCGCATCCTCATGGCCGTGAAGGACACCGCCCCCGAGGCCGCCGCCGCGGCCGAGGCGGCCATCGAGGCCGCCGAGGCCAACATCCAGGTGGTGCGCGTCGGCGGCGACTACCCGGCCGGCAACGAGCGCCACATCGTCTACCCGACCACCGGCCGCACGGTGCCCGCCGGGGCGCGGCCGCCGGCGGTGGGGGTGGTCTGCCAGAACGTCTCCACCCTCGACGCCATCCACCGCGCCGTCCACCAGGGCGAGCCGTCGGTGGAGCGCCTGGTGACCGTCACCGGCGGCGGCATCGCCGAGCCGGGCAACTACTGGGTCCGGGTCGGCACCCCGCTGACCGAGCTCATCGGCGAGGCCGGCACCCCGGGCTGCCGGACCATCGTCGGCGGCGGCATCATGGGCACCCCGATCACCGACCGCCGGGTGCCGCTGACCCACGGCATGAACGGCGTGGTGGTGGAGTCCGCCGACGAGGCGCCGCTGTTCGAGCAGCCGTGCATCAGCTGCGGGCGCTGCGCCGAGGTCTGCCCCGAGGGCCTGCAGCCGTTCGAGATGGCCCGGCGCATCCGCGCCGGTGTCGGCGTCGGCGAGGCCGCCGAGCACATCGACATCGACCCCATGCGCTGCACCGGCTGCTCGAGCTGTGAGCTCGTCTGCCCCAGCTCCATCCCCCTGGCGGCGATCACCGGCCACGCCCGCGATGCCGTACGCTCGCGCATGCGCGAGCGGGAACAGGCCGAGCGGGCCCGGCAGCGCCACGAGGCCCGGCAGGCCCGCGAGGCCCGCCGCCAGCGCGAGAAGGAAGAGGCGCGCCGGCGCAAGCGTGAGGCCATGGCCGCCAAGGCCGAGCAGAACCGCTCGAGCGAGACCACGGAGGGTTGAGCTTGGCGGCACCCACAACGCCCAGGATCATGGGACTGGTCCTGCTCGCCCTGTTGCCGGGGGCGGGCGTCATGGTCTGGCTCTTCGGCGTGGGCGTACTGCTCAATATCGCCGCCGCCCTTGGTGCCGGCGTCGCCGCCGAGGCGCTGACCCTGCGCCTGCGCGGCCGCCCGGTGGGTCCGGCGCTGGCCGACGGCAGCACGCCGCTGGCGGCGCTGATCATCGGCATCGCCCTGCCGCCGCTGCTGCCCTTCTGGATCCCGGCGCTGGCCGGCGCCCTGGCGGTACTGCTGGGCAAGCAGGTCTACGGCGGGCTGGGCCAGAACATCTTCAACCCGGCCATGGTCGGCTACCTGGCGGTGGTCCTCGCCTTCCCGCAGGCGGTGAGCCTGTGGCCGGCGCCGGAGCCCGCCCTTGGCGCGGCGATCCCCGCCGCAGAGGCCCTGCAGTACTTCCTTACCGGCG
>PULM01000120.1 GCA_003552345.1 Ectothiorhodospiraceae bacterium | reverse complement strand
CCACCCTGGCCGCGGATGCCACCCGCAGCCAGATGGAGGCGCTGGTCGAGATCTACCGCATGATGCGCCCCGGCGAGCCGCCGACCAAGGACGCCGCCGAGAGCCTCTTCCACACCCTGTTTTTCACCAGCGACCGGTATGACCTCTCGCCGGTGGGGCGCATGAAGTTCAACCTGCGCGTCGGCCGGGACGAGGTCCGTGGCCCCGGGATCCTCTACGACGGCAAGTACTTCGCCGGTCTCGGTGCCGGCGACAAGGAGGCCGAGGAGCTGCGCGAGCGCTACGGCGAGGGCTCGGACATCCTCGACGTCCTGCGCGAGCTGATCGACATCCGCAACGGCAACGGTCAGGTGGACGACATCGACCACCTGGGCAACCGGCGCGTGCGCTCGGTGGGCGAGATGGCCGAGAACGTCTTCCGCGTCGGCCTGGTGCGCGTCGAGCGCGCCGTCAAGGAGCGCCTGTCGCTGGCCGAGAGCGAGGGGCTGATGCCCCAGGAGCTGATCAACGCCAAGCCGGTGGCCGCGGCGATCAAGGAGTTCTTCGGCTCCTCGCAGCTGTCGCAGTTCATGGACCAGAACAACCCGCTCTCCGAGGTGACCCACAAGCGGCGCATCTCCGCGCTGGGGCCGGGTGGCCTGACCCGCGAGCGGGCCGGCTTCGAGGTCCGCGACGTGCACCCGACGCACTACGGCCGGGTCTGCCCGATCGAGACGCCGGAGGGGCCGAACATCGGCCTGATCAACTCCCTGGCCGTCTACGCCCGCGCCAACCGCTACGGGTTCCTGGAGACCGCCTACCGCAAGGTGGTCGATGGCCAGGTGACCGATCAGGTGGAGTACCTCTCGGCCATCGAGGAGGCGCGCTACGTCATCGCCCAGGCGAACGCCCGGGTCGACGAGAACGGCCATCTGGCCGATGACCTGATCTCGTGCCGGCACCAGAACGAGTTCACCATGGCGACCGCCGATCGCGTCCAGTACATGGACGTCTCGCCCCGGCAGATCGTCTCGGTGGCCGCCTCGCTGGTGCCCTTCCTCGAGCACGACGACGCCAACCGCGCGCTGATGGGCGCGAACATGCAGCGCCAGGCGGTGCCCACCCTGCGCGCCGACAAGCCGCTGGTCGGCACCGGCATGGAGCGCACCGTCGCCCGCGACTCCGGCGTGATCGTCACCGCCGAGCGTGGCGGTGTGGTCGAGCAGGTGGACTCGGGTCGGATCGTCGTCCGGGTCGATGACGAGGAGACCACCCCGGGCGAGCCGGGCGTCGACATCTACAACCTGACCAAGTACACCCGCTCGAACCAGAACACCTGCTTCAGCCAGAAGCCGCTGGTGCACGTGGGCGATCACGTCGCGCGCGGCGACGCCCTGGCCGACGGGCCGTCCACCGACATGGGCGAGCTGGCCCTGGGCCAGAACATGCTGGTCGCCTTCATGCCGTGGAACGGCTACAACTTCGAGGACTCGATCCTCATCTCCGAGAAGTTGGTCAAGGAGGATCGCTACACCTCCGTCCACATCGAGGAGCTGACCTGCGTCGCCCGGGATACCAAGCTCGGCAGCGAGGAGATCACCGCCGACATCCCCAACGTCTCCGAGTCGGCGCTCTCGCGTCTGGACGAGTCGGGCATCGTCTACATCGGTGCCGAGGTCAAGGCCGGTGACATCCTCGTCGGCAAGGTCACGCCCAAGGGCGAGACCCAGCTCACCCCCGAGGAGAAGCTCCTGCGCGCGATCTTCGGCGAGAAGGCCTCCGACGTGAAGGACACCTCGCTGCGCGTGCCCACGGGCATGGACGGCACCGTCATCGACGTGCAGGTCTTCACCCGCGACGGCGTCGAGAAGGACGATCGCGCCCGCGCCATCGAGCGTGAGGAGATCGCCCGGGTGCGCAAGGACCTCGACGACGAGAAGCGCATCTTCGAGGACGACGCCTACGCCCGTCTCGAGAAGCTGCTCGTCGGCAAGGTCGCCGAGGGTGGCCCCAAGGGCCTGGGCAGCGGCGCCGAGGTGACCGAGGCGTACCTGCAGGATCTGCCGCGCGAGCGCTGGTTCGAGATCCGCATGCGCGATGAAGAGGTCAATCAGCAGCTGGAGGCGGTGCGCCATCAGCTGGAGACCCAGAATGACCGCTTCGAGCGCCGCTTCCAGGAGAAGAAGGAGAAGATCACCGCCGGTGACGACCTCTCGCCCGGTGTGCTCAAGACCGTCAAGGTCCACCTGGCCGTCAAGCGCCGCCTGCAGCCGGGCGACAAGTTCGCCGGCCGTCACGGCAACAAGGGCGTGATCTCGATGATCGTCCCCGAGGAGGACATGCCCTTCATGGACGACGGCACGCCGGTGGAGGTGGTCCTCTCGCCGCTCGGTGTCCCGTCGCGAATGAACGTCGGCCAGGTCCTCGAGACCCACCTCGGCTGGGCGGCCCGCGGGCTGGGCCACCAGATCGGGCATATGCTCGAGCAACAGGCCCAGGCCGAGGAGCTGCGCGGGTACCTCTCGGAGATCTACAACGCCTCCGGGCGCAAGGAGGAACTCGAGACCCTCAGCGAAGAAGAGCTACAGGAGCTCTGCCGCAACCTGCGCGGTGGCGTGCCGGTGGCCTCGCCGGTGTTCGACGGCGCCAACGAGGGCGAGATCAAGCGCTGGCTCAAGCTCGCCGGGCTGCCCGAGTCCGGGCAGACCACCCTCTACGACGGGCGCACCGGCGACGCCTTCGACCGCCCGGTGACGGTGGGCTACATGTATATGCTCAAGCTCAACCACCTGGTCGATGACAAGGTCCACGCCCGGGCCACCGGTCCGTACTCGCTGGTCACCCAGCAGCCGCTGGGCGGCAAGGCGCAGTTCGGTGGTCAGCGCTTCGGTGAGATGGAGGTCTGGGCGCTCGAGGCGTACGGTGCGGCATATACACTGCAGGAGATGCTCACCGTCAAGTCCGACGACGTCAGCGGCCGGACCAAGATGTACAAGAACATCGTCGACGGGGACCACCGCATGGAGGCTGGTATGCCGGAGTCGTTCAACGTCCTGGTCAAGGAGATCCGTTCCCTGGGCATCAACATCGAACTGGAGAGGGACGACTGACAGGAGCGCGGCGCCGGGGGGCGCGGCGGCCACGGTGACCCTGCCGGGGACCGTGGCCGGGCGTCGCCCGAGCGCCGGCGCACGGGTTCCGATGCCCGGGGCGCTGGCCCCGGGGTCCGAGCCGCCGGTCGAACGGCGGCGACTTGAGATCAACGCGCGAGCGGGCAGCAGACATGAGAGATCTTCTCAACCTTTTCAAGCAGCCGGGTGCTCAGCTGGAGGACTTCGACGCGATCCGTATCGGGCTGGCATCGCCCGAGATGAT
>PULM01000079.1 GCA_003552345.1 Ectothiorhodospiraceae bacterium | reverse complement strand
GGTCCGCTGGCACTCGGCGGGACGTGGCGGCTGGATCCAACAGGCGCCTACGAGCTGGACGCGGTCATGGACACGCGCGAGGGCGCGGCGCAGATCCTGACGCGCAGTCTAGAGATGGCCGGACCGCGCCGCGACGATGGGTTCCACGTCGGCGTCGAGGGGACGCTGTGAACGCGCTTTAGAAGCGGATCTGCACCGCCCCCCGGTACTGGCGCGTCTCATAACCCAGCGACAGGCCATCGGGCTCCGGGTCGGTGACCAGGCCGTCAATCTGAACCCCGATTCGGCCCGGGCCGCGGTAGCCGGCGACGAGCCCGGCGGTGAACCCCAGATCGCGGTCCGAGGCGCCCGCCGTCGGCTGGATGCTGGTGCGTGTCAGCGCCACATGCCAGCCCAGGAACCAGGGTGACTCACCGAACAGCCGCCGCGCCTGGTAGTAGACATCGGTCTGGTTGGCCCGCACCGATGCCCCATTGGCGTCCTCCGGGTGGGAGGCCGTCCGGGTGAAGGCGAGGCCGACCTCGAAGTCCCAGTGCCGCCCGCGGTCGTTGATGACATGGGCGCCGTTGGCCACGCTCAGCGTGTGCGCGGTGCCTGGATCAGCAGCGTCGGCCACTTCCAGGCTCCCGGTGGCCGCGCTCACCCGCCAGCCCTCGTCCAGGACACCGCCGTAGCCGCGCTCCTGCTCGCCGGCGACGGCATCGACGGTACGGGTCAGTAGCAGCAAGCCGGCGACGGCGCCCCACAGGCCCCGGGCCGGGCGGCCCCAAAAGAGGGTTCGCAGCCCTCGTCGGTGCCTCCGGCCATCCGGGCGTCGGGGAGCAGTGGTGTGGTTCGGGTTCGGCACGAGTCGCGGTCGCAGGGTGGCGGCTGATCCGGGAATGGAGCCGAGCGTATGCGCGCCATGGGGTGGGCGCAACCGCCCGATGGCGCATCACGCCGGGGCGGCCTCGCCCGGGTACGGGGTCGGTGCACTTCCCGGTCGGGCACCGGCCCCGGGCCACTGCACCGTAAAGCGGGTCCCGGCGCCGGGCGTGGAATCGCAGCTGACATCGCCACCGGCCTCATGCACGTAGCGCTGCACCAGGGCCAGCCCCAATCCGGTGCCGTCCACCCGGCCGGTGGCAAAGGGCTCGAAGAGCCGATCGCGCAGCCCCTCCGGGATGCCGGGGCCGTCGTCGGTGACCGTCAGCACCAGCGTGCCGCGCTCATCCACCCGCGCTACGACCTGCACTTGGCCCCCGGCGGGCACCGCCTGGATGGCGTTGCGCACCAGATTGGCGTAGACGATGCGAAAGCCGCCGGGCAGCTCCACCGCGCTGTCGCCGATCTCCGTGGCCAGGGTCACCCCCTTGGCCTGGCCCTCGTTGCGCAGCACCGTGGTCCAGTCCTGCAGGATGCCGCTCAGCGTGCCGCCGCGTCGCTCATCGCTGCGGCCGCAGCCGAAGGCCATGAAATCGTTGACCAGCTCGTGGATGTGATCCAAGGAGCGGAAGATCGCCTGCCGATCCTCGGTCTCCAGCGGGGCCACGTCACAGAGCAGGCGTACCGGCACGATGCTGTTCTTGATGTCGTGGGCCAGCTCGGTGGACATCTCGCCCAGGGTGGAGAGGGCCTGGAGCTTCTCCACGTGTTCATACAGCCGGCGGTACTCGGTCAGGTCGGTGATCTTGACCAGGATCAGCTCCCCCAGCGCCCGGTAGGAGATCAGCGCCGGGTAGGCGCGCTCGCCCGGCTGCACCTCCTGCTCGAAGGTGCCGCAGCCGGCACGCTCGACGCCGCTGCGGATGCGCAGCCACAGCCCGTTGCCGAGGATGTTCGGCACCGTGGCCCCCTGGCAGTCGGGGACCGGGCAGCTGGCGCAGCGGGTGCCGATGGCCGCGTTGCCGTGGCGGATGGTGCCGTCGGCCTCCACCAGCATCACCAGGTCCTCGACGCTGTCGAGCAGCCACTGCGAGCGCCCCAGCTGATCGACGGTGTTGAGCAGCTGCCGCTCGACGGTGTCCAGCTCATCCTCGCCCGAGCGCGGCTGCGGGGTGCCGGGGCAGTGGGCCGGGCGCGCGCCACCGCCCTGGGCCCGCCGGGCGCGGCGGTGGCCCTGCTCGACGAGACCGAGCATGCGCCTGCGCCAGCGAACGGCGATCAGCGCGCCGATGCCGGCGGCCAGCAGCGCACTCAGGCCGACCACCAGGATCGCCAGCCCCCGTACCCGGTCGAAGGCCTCGGAGACCACCGCGGCGTCGAGGATCACGCGCGCATCCGCCCCCTGTACGGCGCGCTCCACGCTCGCCTCGATCATGCCCCGGGCGTAGTGGTCGAACCAAAGGGTCAGCGGCAGGGCCACGAGCAGGGTCACCAGCAGGAAGGTGGCGCCCAGGCGCACCGCCATGTTGCGCGGCAGCCAGCACCTCACTCCGTCGGTTCCTCCATGGCCTGCAGCCGCGCGCGAAGGGTGTTGCGCGAGACGTTCAACGCTTCGGCCACCCGGCTCTTGTTGCCGTTGTAATGCTTCAGCGCCCGCTGCACGGCGCGGCGCTCGATCTCGTTGAGCAGTTCCGGCAGCTCGCCCTGGTAGAGGGCGCGGTCGAGCGCGCCGTCCAGGGCGGCTTCGAAGTCGTCACCGGTGGCCGGCCCAGCCTGCCCGGTGGCGAGCTCCAGAGCGTCGATCAGCCCGCGTTGTCGCTTGGCCGCGGCCCGGTAGACGGCGTTCTTCAGCTCGCGGACGTTGCCCGGCCAGTTGTGCCCCTGGGCCTGGCGGCGCGCCGCCGGGGTGATGCCGTGGATATCCAGGTTCATCTCGCGGTTGGCGGTCTGGATGAAGGCCTCGATCAGCGACGGGACGTCCTCGAGTCGCTCGCGCAGCGGTGGGATGTGCACCGGGATCTGCGCCAGGCGGTAGTAGAGGTCGCTGCGGAACTGACCGGCGTCGGCGCCGAGGAGCTGGCGGTTGGTGGCGGCGATCACGCGCACATCGGCATGGCGCGGCGTCGACTCGCCCAGCCGATAGAAGCGCTTGTCCTCCAGAAAGCGCAGCAGTTTGGCCTGGAAGGCCAGCGGCATGTCGCCGATCTCGTCCAGGAAGAGCGTGCCGCCGTTGGCCGCCTCCACCTTGCCCTCGGCGGCGCGGCTGGCGCCGGTGAAGGCGCCGCTGGCGTGACCGAAGAGCTCCGCCTCGAGCAGGCTCTCCGGCATGGCGGTGCAGTTGATGGCCACGAACGGCCCATCCGCGCGGTGGGAGTGGCGGTGGACGAGCTCCGCCGAGACCTCCTTGCCGACACCGGTCTCGCCGGTGAGCAGGACGTTGAGGTCGTTGGCCGCGGCCACCCCCAACGCCTTGAAGACCTCCATCATCGCCGCCGAGGTCCCCAGCACGTCGTGGGCCTCGGC
>PULM01000183.1 GCA_003552345.1 Ectothiorhodospiraceae bacterium | reverse complement strand
TGCTTGACCTCGTCGATGACCTCCTGGGGCGACATGGGCGTGCGCAGCACGCGCTCGAGGGCCTTGTAGCCACCCACCTTGCGGTAGGTCTCCAGGCTCCACGGCTCGTCATAGCCCAGGGTCGTATAACAAACTTGGTTGACCATGACCTCTCCGCGCCCTGCGGCTCAGCTCAGCCCGTCGAGGATCTCGTCGATCCGCTCACGGGTCAGATGGGTGTGGTAGTGCCCGTCGACGACCATCATCGGCGCCCGCGTACAGGCGGCCAGGCACTCCTCCTCGCGCACCAGCGTGATGCGCCCGTCCGGCGTGGTCTCGCCGAGCCGGATGCCGAGCTTCTCCTCGGCGTAGGCCACCAGCTCGTCGGCGCCGTTGAGACAGCACGAGATGTTGGTGCAGAAATTGACCTTGTGCCGCCCCACCGGCTCGTCCAGGTGGAACATGGAGTAGAACGTCGCCACCTCGAAGGCGCTGGCCCGCGCCATGCCGATGTAGTCCGCGGCCGCCACCACGTGGCGCCGCTCCAGCCAGCCGCCGTTGTCGTCCTGCAGGATATGCAGCGCCGGGATGATCGCCGACGCCCGACCCTGCTCGTCATCCGGATACTTGGCCAGCCAGTGGTCGATGCGCCGGCGCTGATCCGCGCTCAGGGTCTCTGCTGCCACCGTCTGCTCCGTCACCGGTCCACCTCCCCGAACACCACATCCAGCGAGCCGATCAGCGTCACAACGTCCGCCAGCATGTAACCGCGGATCATCTCGTCGGTGGCCGCCAGGTGGTAGTAGCACGGCGGCCGGACCTTCAGCCGGTACGGCTTGTTGGCCCCGTCGGAGATCAGATAGACGCCGAACTCACCCTTGGGCGCCTCCACCGCGGCGTAGACCTCGCCCGGGGGCGTGCAGTAGCCCTCGGTGAAGAGCTTGAAGTGGTGGATGAGCGACTCCATGTCATCCTTCATCTCTTCCCGGGTCGGCGGCGTGACCTTCGGGTCGTCGATGCGCACCGGACCGGGGTTCTCGCGCAGCCAGTCCACGCACTGCTTGATGATGCGCGCCGACTGGCGCATCTCCTCGACCCGCACCAGATAGCGGTCGTAGGAATCACCGTTGACGCCGACCGGGATGTCGAAGTCGACGCGATCGTAGGCGGCGTAGGGCTGTTTCTTGCGCAGATCCCAGGCCACCCCGGAGCCGCGCAGCAGCGGCCCGGTGAAGCCGAGTTCGACCGCCCGCTCGGCGGGAACCGGGCAGATGTCCACCAGCCGCTGCTTCCAGATCCGGTTGTCGGTCAGCAACGTCTCGTACTCGTCGACGCAGGCCGGGAAGCGTTCGCAGAAGTCATCGAGGAAATCGAGCACCGAGCCCTCGCGGGCGCGGTTCATCTCGCGCAGCTCCTTGTCGCTGCGGTAGGCCGAGGGCTCGTACTTGGGCATCTGATCCGGCAGATCCCGGTGCACCCCGCCCGGACGGTAGTAGGTGGCGTGCATCCGCGCGCCGGAGACCGCCTCGTAGACGTCCATGAGATCCTCGCGCTCACGGAACGTGTAGAGGAACGCGGTCATGGCGCCGACGTCGAGGCCGTGTCCGCCCAGCCACATCAGGTGGTTCAGGATGCGGGTGACCTCGTCCATCATGGTGCGGATGTACTGCGCCCGCAGCGGCGGCTCGATGCCGAGCAGCTTCTCGATGGCACGCACGTACCCGTGCTCGTTGCACATCATCGAGACGTAATCGAGCCGGTCCATGTAACCGATCGACTGGTTGTACGGCTTCGACTCGGCGAGCTTCTCCGTGGCCCGGTGCAGCAGGCCGATGTGGGGATCGGCGCGGCGCACCGTCTCCCCCTCCATCTCCAGCACCAGGCGCAGCACCCCGTGCGCCGCCGGGTGCTGCGGGCCGAAGTTCAGGGTGTAACTCTGGAACTCAGCCATCGGCTTGTCCCTCCGTACCGCCCGCCTTGCGCGGTGCGGCGTAGCGGTTGTCTTCGCGGATCACCCGCGGCACCAGCACCCGCGGCTCGATCTCCACCGGCCCGTAGACCACCCGCCCCTTCTCGGGGTCGTAACGCGGTTCGACGTTGCCGATCAGCGGGAAGTCCTTGCGGAACGGGTGGCCGACGAAACCGTAGTCGGTGAGGATCCGGCGCAGGTCCGGGTGCCCTTCAAAGATGATGCCGTAGAGGTCGAAGGCCTCCCGTTCCGCCCAGTTCGCGGAGGGCCACAGCCCGGTGACCGCCGGCACCACCGGCAGGTCGTCGTCCTCGGCAAAGCAGCGCACGCGCAACCGATGATTGTGGGTCAGCGACAGCAGCTGATAGACGGCGGCGAAGCGCTGGCCACTGCGCTCCTCGATGGTCTGCGTGCCGTAGATCCCGGTCAGGCCCAGGCGCCCGAAGTCTGGATCGGTCACTCCGCGGCTGAACCCAGACCCGGTGGCCGACTCGGTGATCCACTCGCCCTGGCCGTAGGCGGCGTAGTCGACCCCGGCGATATCGGACAGCTGCTCGAAGCGCCAATCGGCGCCGTCGCGCAGTTCCGTCATCACGGCGAGCAGCTCGGCAGGCCGGACATCCACCGTCCCCTCGCCGCGCTCGAGCCAGCAATCGGTCAGACGACCACCGAAGTGGCCGCGGAGCTGCTCAAACAGGCTCTCGGGCTCAGCCATGACTCTCCCTCAACGTGCGATGGTGTTGGTCCGGCGGATCTTGTTCTGCAACTGCAGGATGCCGTAGTAGAGCGCCTCGGCCGTGGGCGGGCAGCCGGGGACGTAGATATCCACGGGCACGATGCGGTCGCAGCCGCGGGTGACCGAATAGGAGTAGTGGTAATACCCCCCGCCGTTGGCACACGAGCCCATGGAGATCACCCACTTCGGCTCCGGCATCTGGTCGTAGACCTTGCGCAGGGCGGGCGCCATCTTGTTGCAGAGCGTGCCGGCGACGATCATCACATCGGATTGCCGCGGGCTGGGCCGGAAGATCAGGCCGTTGCGATCCATGTCATAGCGACCGGCCGCCGTGTGCATCATCTCCACCGCACAGCAGGCCAGACCGAAGGTCATGGGCCACAGGGAGCCGGTCCGCGCCCAGTTGATCAACTTGTCGGCGGAGGTGGTCACGTACCCCCGCTCCAGGATGCCTTCTACTCCCATTCCAGCGCCCCTTTACGCCACTCGTAGAGCAAACCGATCACGAGGAGCCCGACGAACAGGCCCATGGCCAAGATGCCGAACAGCCCCACATCGTCCAACACAACGGCCCAAGGGAAGAGAAAGGCGATCTCGAGATCGAAGAGGATGAACAGAATGGCGACGAGGTAATAGCGCACGTCGAACTTCATGCGCGAATCCTCGAAGGCCTCGAAGCCGCACTCGTAAGGCGACTGCTTTTCCG
>PULM01000011.1 GCA_003552345.1 Ectothiorhodospiraceae bacterium | reverse complement strand
GCCGGAAATCGCGCAGCGGATAGTCGGCGGCGTCAGGCAGGGCGGCCTGAGCGCGCAACCAGTCGCCACGCAGGCGCTGGGCCTCTTCCGGGTCGCGCCGCACGGCCTGGTGGTAATCGCCCATGTAGTAGGTGAGCGCCTCGTTCCAGTTGCCTGCGTCGTAGTCGGTGTAGACCCCACGGCCCCACCAATTGTGAACCACCTCGTGGGCCAGCGAGGTCTTCGGGATGAAGGGCAGGGGGATGACCCGTTCACCGAGGGCGGTGAAACCCGCGAAAGCCAGACCCACCGGGTGCGGCGTGGCGAGTACGGAGAAGGTCCCGTGGGGTGGTGGGCCGATCCACTCGCCGTACTCGTCCAGATAGCGGGCGGTCTGTTCCAGGTAGGTCTCGTGGTGGGCCTCCAGGGAGTCCGGGAAGAACGTGTACACCATTCCGTGCTCGGCCCCGAGGCCTCTCTGCTGCCACTCGCCGGCGAACAGGGTGATGCCGAGTGCCGGCGCCGGGTGGTGGAACTCCACGTGGCGCCAACCCTCCGTCTGCCGCTCCCCGACCCGGGTCCCCTCGGCGACCACCTGGAGCGAGTCCGGCACGGCCACCCGCAGCCGGTAACCCATCCGTCGCGGGGCCGGGCGCGGGTACCAGCCGGTCTCCGCGCCGAGCCAGGCGCCACTCGGGGTCAGCTCGGCGCCGCGGCCGCGGCCCTGGACGCCGCCGGACCAGTGCAGCCGGGCCCGACTCCCGTCCTCGGGGTGGATGATCACGCCACGCTCGCCCAGCGTCTCCTTGCGGCCGCCGTCGAGCTCGACCCGCTCAATGCGAAATCCGGGGCCGACGGTTAGCGAGAGCGGATCCGCATCGGGAAGTTGGATCGTCATGCCGCCCTCTAGCCGGCCTTCGTCCGGGTCGAGCTGGACGTCCAGCTGCGCCTGCGGGGTGTCCGGCCATGCAGGGGCTGCCACCGCCGGCAGGGCGGCAGAGAGGCAAACGGCGAGCGTGCGAGCGAACCAGCGCATCCGGCCAGCATAGCGCAGTGGCCTACAGCCTGTCGGCGGCGCTTTGGAACCCGGTCGACAAGCGATTCTTGTCGCTTGGACAACTGCCTTTTTTGTCCGCCGTGCTTAGCCTGCCGCGATGGCACGCGAATCCGGACGAGATCAGGCGCGGGCTCAGTTCGCGGAGCGCCTTCGTCAGGCGTTGCATCGCTGTGGCATCGGTCGGCGCGAGTACGCCCGGCTGGGTGCGGTGGTCGGGGTGACCAAGCAGGCAGCGCGCGCCTGGGTGGAGGGTCACAACCTGCCGACCCGCGAGCACATCGCCGTCCTTGCCCAGACGCTGGGCGTACGTCAGGCATGGCTCGAGTACGGGGAGGGGCCGATGTTCCCCGGCGAGGAGGTGTTGGTGGGGGAGGCCGCGGCGCAGGGGTACGAGGTCCAGGCCGCGTTCACCCTGGACGAGCGCGAGAAACAACTGCTCCTGGCCTACCGCCGGCTCGATGTCACCTCGCGGGCCGCAGTGGAGCAGCTGGTCCATCTGCTCGGCAAGCGTGTTGGTCCCGACAGCTCGTGTGGCGGGGATCTCTGACCCGCCCCTGCGTTGTGGGCCTACCCCCCTTCTGGTAAGGTTCCGCCATTCCGATTCCCGGTTCACCCTTCCCTTACCCTGGCTCGGTCCATGACGCGTTATCTATTCATTACCGGTGGCGTAGTTTCCTCCCTGGGCAAGGGCATCTCGGCCGCTTCTCTGGGGACCATCCTGCAGGCCCGCGGTCTGAGCGTGACCCTGATCAAGCTCGACCCGTACATCAACGTCGATCCGGGCACGATGAGCCCGTTCCAGCACGGTGAGGTCTATGTCACCGACGATGGTGCGGAGACGGACCTGGATCTGGGTCACTATGAGCGCTTTGTCCGCGCCCCGGTGAGCCGGCGCAACAACTTCACGACCGGGCGGATCTACGAGAGCGTGATCCGCAAGGAGCGCCGCGGGGACTACCTGGGCGGGACCGTGCAGGTCATCCCCCATGTCACCGATGAGATCAAGCGCTGTATTCAGGAAGGCGCGGGGGATGTCGACGTGGCGCTGGTGGAGATCGGCGGCACGGTGGGTGACATCGAGTCGCTGCCCTTCCTTGAGGCGATCCGGCAGATGGGCACCGAGCTTGGGCGCGAGCGGTGCATGTTCATGCATCTGACCCTGGTGCCGTTTATCGGCACCGCCGGGGAGATGAAGACCAAGCCGACGCAGCACTCCGTCAAGGAACTGCGCTCGATCGGCATCCAGCCGGATATCCTCGTCTGCCGGGCGTCCCATCCGATCCCAGAGGAGGAGCGGCGCAAGATTGCGCTGTTCACCAACGTCGAGCCGCGCGCGGTGATCGCCGCACTGGATGTCCCGAACATCTACCAGATCCCCGAGGAACTTCACCGGCAGGGGCTGGATCACATCGTCGCCGAGAAGTGGGGGCTTGAGCTGCCGCCGGCCAACCTGGGCGACTGGCACCGCGTTGTCGAGATCATGTCTCACCCCGAGGGTGAGGTGACCGTGGCCATGGTCGGCAAGTATGTCGATCTGACCGATGCCTACATGTCCCTGAACGAGGCCTTGCGCCACGCGGGCATCCAGACCCGACAGCGGGTGAACATCCGCTACGTGGATTCGGAGTCCCTTGAGCGGGAGGGGTGTGCGGCCCTGGAGGGGGCGGATGCCATCCTGGTCCCCGGCGGGTTCGGCCAGCGTGGCATCGAGGGCAAGATCGAGGCCGTGCGCTATGCTCGCGAGCAGGGCATCCCTTACCTCGGCATCTGTCTGGGTATGCAACTGGCCGTGATCGAGTTCGCGCGCCACCGGGCGGGGCTTGAGAACGCGCACAGCACCGAGGTCGTCCGTCATCCCCACCATCCGGTCATCGGTCTGATCACCGAGTGGATGACCGACGACGGGGAACTGGAGCAGCGCGACGAGGCCGACGACCTCGGTGGCACCATGCGCCTGGGCGGGCAGCCGTGCCGACTCGGTGCCGGGAGCCTGATCAGCCAGGTCTACGGCAAGGACCGCATCGTCGAGCGCCATCGTCACCGCTACGAGTTCAACAACCACTACCGCGACCGCCTGGCCGAGGCTGGCCTGAGCTTCTCGGGGTGGTCCCAGGACGGTCGGCTGGTGGAGGTGGTTGAACTCCCGGAGCATCCCTGGTTTGTCGGCTGCCAGTTCCATCCGGAATTCACCTCTACGCCGCGGGACGGGCATCCGCTGTTCGCCAGTTTCGTGCGGGCGGCGGTGGCCCATCGCGACGGCACCGCGCAGGTGGCCTGTCATGAGCAGCGTTGAGCTCAGCGGTTTTCGGGCCGGCATCGATCAGCCGCTTTTCCTGATCGCCGGTCCGTGTGTGATCGAATCCGAGCAGTTGGCCCTGGAGAGCGCCGATGCGCTGCGTGGGATGTGCGACGAGCTCGGCATCCCACTGATCTACAAGTCGTCCTTCGACAAGGCCAACCGCTCCTCGGCCGGCAGCTACCGCGGCCCCGGCATGGAAGCGGGATTGCGGGTGCTCGAGCGCGTTCGCGCACAGTTCGGGGTGCCGGTGATCACCGATGTCCATGAGGACACGCCGCTCGATGAGGTGGCCTCGGTGGTGGATGTCCTGCAGACCCCGGCCTTCCTCTGCCGTCAGACCAATTTCATCCAGCGGGTGGCGGCCTGCGGGCTCCCGGTGAACCTGAAAAAGGGCCAGTTCCTGGCCCCGTGGGACATGGCCCACGTGGTCGAGAAGGCGCGCGCGACCGGCAATGAGCGGATCCTGGTCTGCGAGCGCGGGGTATCATTCGGTTACAACAATCTGGTCTCCGACATGCGGGCACTGGCTGTCATGCGCGAGCCCCGGGCGCCGGTGGTCTTTGATGCCACGCACTCGGTGCAGCTGCCTGGCGGTCAGGGACATGCCTCGGGTGGCCAGCGCGAGTTTGTCCCGGTGCTGGCGCGCGCCGCGGTGGCCGCCGGCGTGTCGGGATTGTTCATGGAAACCCACCCGGATCCTGATCACGCGCTGTCCGACGGCCCGAATGCCTGGCCGCTGGGACGCATGCGCGAGCTCCTGGAGACGCTGATCGCCCTCGATCGCGTGGTCAAGGAGCGGGGATTCGCTGAGCAAGGTAGGAGCGACTGAATCATGGCGAACATTGAGCGTGTCATCGGCCGCGAGGTCCTCGATTCCCGGGGCAACCCCACCGTCGAGGCGGACGTGTGGCTGGCGGACGGCAGCTTCGGCCGTGCCGCGGTCCCCTCCGGGGCCTCCACCGGCAGCCGTGAAGCGGTCGAGCTGCGCGACGGCGGCGCACGTTACAACGGCAAGGGCGTGCGCACCGCGGTGGACAACGTGAACACCACCATCGCTCACGCGTTGCATGGGGTGAGCGCAGCCGATCAGGCCGCCCTGGATCGGCAGCTGATCGAGCTCGACGGCAGCCCCAACAAGGACCGCCTGGGCGCCAACGCCATCCTTGCCGTCTCCATGGCGGTTGCCCAGGCGGCGGCGCGCAGCCGGGGGCTGCCCCTGTACCGCCACCTGCAGCAGGCCGGATCGGCGGCGCAGCTGCCGGCGCCGATGATGAACATCCTCAACGGCGGGGAACACGCCGACAACAGCGTGGATATCCAGGAGTTCATGATCATGCCCTTGGGCTTTGATCGCTTCTCCGAGGCCCTGCGCTGCGGTGCCGAGGTCTTCCACGCCCTGAAGAAGGTCCTGCATGAGCGCGGTCTCTCCACCGCCGTCGGCGACGAGGGTGGCTTTGCACCGGATCTGCCCTCCAACGAGGCGGCCCTTGAGGTGATCATCGAGGCCGTTGAGCGTGCCGGCTACCAGCCTGGCGAGCAGGTGGTCCTGGCGTTGGATGTGGCCAGCTCCGAACTCTACAGCGACGGCCGTTACCGCCTTGCCTCGGAGAACCGCGACTTCGATGCCGCCGGGTTTGCCGATTACCTGGCGCAGCTGGTCGACAAGTACCCGATCGTTTCCATCGAGGACGGCATGGACGAGTCGGACTGGGATGGCTGGAAGATCCTCACCGAGCGACTTGGCGATCGGGTGCAGCTCGTTGGCGATGACCTGTTCGTCACCAACCCGCAGATACTGCGCCAGGGCATCGACCGTGGTGTCGCCAACTCGATCCTGATCAAGCTCAATCAGATCGGCACCGTGACCGAGACCCTGGAGGCCATCCGCATGGCGGATGAGGCCGGCTACACTTCGGTGGTCTCGCATCGTTCCGGGGAGACCGAGGATGTGGCGATCGCCGATCTCGCCGTGGCCACGCGGGCGACCCAGATCAAGACGGGCTCGCTGTGCCGCTCCGACCGGGTGGCCAAATACAACCAGCTGCTGCGCATCGAGCAGGAGCTCGGCAATGATGCCCGCTACGTGGGTCGAGACGCGCTGCGCCCCGAGCAGGGGTAGCGTCGTGAGGCCCACCGGAGGCCGTCGCCGGGAGGCGCCATGCGGTGGGTGAACGGGGGGCTGGCCCTGTTGCTGGTCCTGTTGCAGGTCCAGATCTGGTTCGGTCAGGCCAGTCTCCCGGGCCTGTTCGAGCTGCGCGGCGCAGTGGCCGGGCAGCAGGCCGAGAATGACCGGGCCGAGGCGCGCAACGAGGCCCTGGCAGCCGAAGTGGAGAACCTCAAGGAAGGCACCGAGGCCCTGGAGGAGCGGGCGCGTTACGAGCTTGGCATGATCCGGGACGACGAGGTCTTCTACCAGGTCGTGGAGGAGTGATGGCGCGCTACTGGGCGGTGATACCGGCGGCCGGGGTCGGCCGGCGCATGGGCGGCGGTGCGTGCCCGAAGCAGTACCGTCTGCTGTTGGGGCGACCGGTGATCGGCTGGGCCCTGGAGCGGCTGCTCGGTCACCCGGAGGTGGCCGGGGCGGTGGTGGCACTGGCTGCGGACGACGGTTACTGGGAGGGGCTCGGGCTCGAGGCGCAGATCCCCGACAAGCCGGTCCATCGTGTGGATGGCGGTGCGGAGCGGCGGGATTCGGTGCGGGCTGCGCTGACCTCCCTGGCCGGCATCGCCGACCCCGAGGACCGTGTCCTGGTCCATGATGCGGTGCGACCCTGCCTCAGCGCAGCGGAGCTGGATCGGCTGATCGAGCAGGGCGGGCCGTGCGCCGACGGGGCGCTGCTCGCGACACCGGTGCGCGACACCCTGAAGCGGGCCGCCGGAGAGCAGGTGGATACCACCGTGGCGCGGGACGGGCTTTGGCAGGCGCAGACGCCGCAGCTCTTCCCGCTGCGGCGTCTGGCGGCAGCGCTGGATGCCGCCCTGGATGCCGGGGTCGCTGTCACCGACGAGGCGCAGGCGGTGGAGTGGCACGGCGGTCATCCCCGGCTGGTCGCTGGTGAGGCCGGCAATCTGAAGATTACCCATCAGGCCGACCTGGATCTGGCAGGTGCCGTACTGGCGGCGCAGCGGGCGGCCGCGGAGAAGGAGCAGACGGCGTGATTCGCATTGGCCAGGGGTTCGATGTCCACCGCTTCGGGGGCAAGGGCGAGGGGTTTCGTCTCGGCGGGGTCTCGGTGCCGTTCGACAAGCGGCTGGAGGCCCACTCCGATGGCGATGTGCTCCTGCACGCCATCACCGATGCCCTGCTCGGCGCCTGCGGGCTGGGAGACATCGGCCGCCACTTTCCCGATGACGACCCCCGGTGGCGGGATGCTGACAGCACCGGGCTGCTGGCATCGACGCTGCGCCTGGCCGGCGAGGCCGGCTGGGTGCCGGTGAACGTCGACGGCACGGTGATCGCCCAGGCGCCCAAGCTGGCGCCCTATATCGACGCCATGCGCGCTGCCACCGCCGATGCCATGGAGATGGCGCCCGGGGCGGTCAGCATCAAGGCGACCACCAGCGAACGGCTCGGGTTCACCGGGCGGGGCGAGGGGATCGCCGCGCTGGCGGTGGTTCTGGTGGAATCAGCCCCGGGGCGGGGTTGATCCGGGCCTTCGGCGGCGCGCTCGGGAGCGCCCGCCTGCGGGCCTGCCCCGAGGACTTCTGCGTCGACGAGGAACTCCCGTTTCGGCCCTCGGGCGCCGGGGAGCACTGTCTGCTCCGGGTCCGTAAGCGGGGCTGGACCACCGAGGCCGTCGCGCGGCTATTGGCGTCCCGAGCCGGTGTCCGCCGAGGTGCGGTCAGTTTTGCCGGGCTGAAAGACCGGCACGCCGTCACCACGCAGTGGTTCTCGGTCCATGTGCCGCAGCCTTGCCCGGCGCTGTCGCCGGGGTGGCTTGAGGACGGGGTGGAGGTTGTCGAAGCCACTCGTAACGCCCGCAAGCTGCGTCGTGGCGCGCTGCAAGGCAACCGTTTCCGCCTGCTCCTGCGCGAGGTCGCCGCGCCGCGGCGCTCGGTGGAGCGTCGGCTACTGGGTATGGCCCGGCGTGGGGTCCCCAACTATTTCGGCCCGCAGCGTTTCGGGCGCGACGGGCGCAACCTGCAGCAGGCTCGCGCCTGGTTGCTTGACGGCGAGCCGGTCCGGGGCCGGACCGTGCGCGGCCTGCTGATCTCGGCGGTACGCTCCGATCTTTTCAACCGTGTGCTCGCCCGTCGGGTGGCGGCCGGGACCTGGGATCACCTACTCGGTGGTGATCGGGCCGCGCTAGATGGGACCGGCAGCCATTTTCCAGTGGCAACGCTTGACGCCGCGCTGCGACGCCGCGCCGCCCGCGGCGATATCCACCCGACCGGGCCGTTGGCTGGGGTCGGTGGGGACCGTCCCAAGGGCGGGGTGGCCGCGCTCGAGCAGGAGGTCCTGGCGGAGGAGGCCGAGCTGCTGGAGGCGCTTGCCGAGCGCGGGGTGCGCTCCGATCGGCGGCCACTGCGTCTGATGCCCCGTCAGCTGGCCTGGCATTGGCCGGCCGCGGATACGCTCTCGCTTGATTTCACGCTGACCGCCGGGGCGTATGCCACCACCGTGGTCGCGGAGGTGCTGGAGGTGACCGAGGGGTGAGGCCCCGCCGTTCGCCTCCAAGGTGAGGTGCCTGGTTTAGCCGGGTTTGCGCAGGAGCACATAGACAGCCCCGGTGCCGCCGTCGTTCTCCGGGGCCGAGGCGAAGGCGAGTACGTCGTCGCGCCGCCGCAGCCATTGGTCCACGGAGACCTTGAGAACCGGTTGCGGTTGCCTCGATCCACGCCCCTTGCCGTGGATCACGCGCACGCAACGATGGCCGCGTTCGCCGGCGGCTGCCAGGAAGAGGGCGAGTTCCCGGTACGCCTCGCGCCGGGTGAGCCCGTGCAGGTCGAGCTGCGCTGCCGGCGGGTAATGGCCCCGACGCAGCTGTCGGACCACGCGGCGCTGGACGCCGGCGCGGTAATAGAGAAGCTCCTCACCGGTCTCGACCTCGGCGGGATCGGGTGGGGGCTCGAGCAGGCTTTCGACCACCCGGCGCTCGTCGGCCTCGCGCTGGAGCGGCCGGGGCGGTGGCGGAGGCGGCCGGGTATCGGCCCGATCGTCCTCGTAGCGCCGGACGTCGGCCATGGCCCGGCGGAACAAGGCTGTCTCGTCCACCGGATCACGGTCATCGCCGCTACCGTCTTGCCCGCTGCTCATGCCGACCCCCACGGTGGCGCTTAGGGAAACGTTATACTGCCAATCTTGGCGGCTTGTGTGTTCAAGGCTGTGCCTGCAGGAGCGAGATGTACATTCTGATTAGCAACGATGACGGTTACCAGGCCGAGGGGATCCTGGCCTTGGCTGAACGCCTGGGCACCGTGGCACGTGTGACGGTGATGGCCCCCGAGCGGGACCGCAGCGGCGCGAGCAACTCGCTGACGCTGGAGGATCCGATCCGGGTGAATCAGATCGAGCCCGACCGTTACCGGGTCCAGGGAACGCCGACCGACTGTGTCCACCTGGCGCTCACCGGGTTGTTGGAGGAGGATCCGGACATGGTCTTCTCCGGCATCAATGCCGGTGCCAATCTGGGTGACGACGTGCTCTACAGCGGAACGGTGGCGGCGGCGATGGAGGGGCGCTATCTGGGCCTTCCGGCGGTGGCGATCTCCCTGGCCGGCACCTGGGCGCCGGTGCACTATGACACCGCGGCCCGGGTGGCGGTGAAGCTGCTCGAACAGATCCAGGACGACCCGCTGCCATCGGATAGCATCCTCAACGTCAACGTGCCGGATCTTCCCTGGGATGAGATCCAGGGTTTCCACGCCACCCGGTTGGGTTGCCGGCATCGTGCCGAGCCGGTAATCAAGCAGCACGATCCTCGCGGGCGCACCATCTACTGGGTGGGGCCGCCGGGCTCGGAGCAGGACGCCGGGCCGGGCACCGACTTCTATGCGGTACGCAACGGTTTCGTCTCGGTGACGCCGATCCAAGTGGATCTGACCCGGCATGAGGGCCTGGAACAGGTCCGCGGCTGGCTGGATGGGGTGAGCTGGTGATGCGCGAGCGCAATGCGACGGGCATCGGCATGACCTCCCAGCGAACCCGTGACCGGCTGGTCGAGGCGCTGGCCGCCCAGGGGATCCAGGATGAGCGGGTGCTCACGGCATTGCGCGAGGTGCCACGGCACCTGTTTGTCGATGAGGCCCTGGAGAGTCGTGCTTACGAGAACACCCCGCTTCCCATCGGCGAGGGACAGACTATCTCCCAGCCCTGGGTGGTGGCGCGGATGACGGAGCTTTTGCTCGAGCCCGGCGTACCGGAGCGGGTTCTTGAGGTGGGCACCGGGTCGGGCTACCAGGCGGCGGTCCTGGCGCGCTTGGTGCCGCGGGTCTATAGCATCGAGCGTATCGGCTCACTGCTGCGCAGAGCCCGCGAGCGGCTTCAGGCCGCCCGGTTGTTCAACTGCCAGCTCCGGCATGGGGACGGTTATGAGGGGTGGCCGGAGTATGCCCCCTATGACGGGATCATCGTGACGGCGGCGCCGGAGGCGCTGCCGCAGGCGCTGCTCGAACAGCTGGCCGAGGGCGGACGGTTGGTGGCGCCGGTCGGCGGGGCGGGCTATCAGGAATTGCTGGTGGTGGATCGCCATGGCGATGAGTACCAGCAGCGGAAGGTGGCCGGGGTTTCGTTCGTGCCGATGCTCAAGGGGCGTACCTGAGTGCGTGTATTCGGGCCGCTATACCAGTGGACGGTGCGCTGGGCCGGGCACCGCCGGGCCCCGTGGGCCCTGGGTGGGCTCAGTGTTGCGGAGTCGTCCGTGTTCCCCATCCCGCCGGATGTCCTGCTTGCCCCGATGGCCCTGGCACGCCCCAATCGGGCGGCGACCTTCGCCCTGATCGCCACGGTCGGATCGGTTCTGGGCGGTTTGATTGGCTACGCGCTGGGCTATTTCGCGCTGTACCTGGTCGAGCCCTGGATCCAGGCCGCCGATTACGAGCAGGCCTATCAGACCGCCGTGGAGTGGTTTGGCAAGTGGGGCTTCTGGGTGGTGCTGGTGGCCGGTTTCTCACCGATCCCTTATAAGGTCTTCACCGTGGCGGCCGGGGCCACCGGCGTCGCCCTGCTGCCCTTCGTGCTCGCCTCGCTGCTTGGGCGTGGGGCCCGATTCTTCCTGGTGGCCGGCTTGGTGGCTTGGGGGGGTGCCCGGGTCGAGCCCTGGCTGTTGCGTCACGTCGAGCGGATCGGCTGGGTCAGCGTCGTCCTGCTGCTGCTCGGGATGCTGTGGGTCCAGTACGGATAGCGCTCTCATGCTGGGCACCTCGTCGCGAGCGCTGGCCGGGGCACTGATCTTCCTCCTGATGCCCGGTTGCGCGACGCTCTGGGACGGGGACTGGGAAGAGGATGGGCATCGGCGCATCTATCTCTACGAGGTGCAGCCCGGGGATACCCTCGGTCGCATCGCCTGGCGGCATGGCTTGCGTCCGGAGCAGCTGCAGCGCTGGAACGAGTTGACCAACCCGGACGAGATCCAGGCCGGGTCGTATCTGGTCCTGAATCCGCCTGGCGAGGACGGGGTCGGGGAGCCTGAGCCGGCGGATCCGGCCCCGGAAGAGGCGCCCCCCAGCGAGCCGCCACCGCCCCCGGATGATGCGCCCGATTACGATCTCGACTGGGTGTGGCCGGCCGACGGCGAGGTGCGCCGCTCGTACGCCACCGACAGTGGGGGTAAGAGCGGCATTCAGATCGGTGGCTCGGAGGGTGACACCGTCCGAGCCGCCGCGGATGGCGAGGTGGTCTACAGCGGCAGTGGTCTGCGCGGTTACGGTAACCTGGTCATCGTGATGCACGACGATCGCTTCCTCTCCGCCTACGGCTACAACCGGGCGCTCAACGTGGAGGAGGGGGATCAGGTCGGCGGGGGCGACGCCATCGCCGAGATGGGGCGTGCCCCCGGGGCCGACGAGGCCAGCCTGCATTTCGAGATCCGCATCGATGGCGAGGTGGTGGATCCGGAGGACTACCTGCCCCCGCGGGACTGATGACTGGAAAAGGGGCAGACAATGCGCACGTTTCCTATTGCTTTGGCGCGGGATTGGTAATACCTTAATCCTGAGAGACGTTGACTCAGATTAAAACAAAAGATTGAAAACAAGGAGTTAGCTCTCCTCGGCAGGGGTTCTTGGGGGCGGTGCGGTGGCACCGTGAATTGACAAGGAGCCGATCCCCCATCGGCTGCCCAAGGAGCCGGGAGTGGAAGCCCGGCAAGCGGTTGTGCAGAGACCACTGGGAGGTCCGAGATGACCCTCGATACCGCGGTTGGCAGCGTAGACCCTTACGCTGATCCGGAGACGGAGCGGGATACCCCGATGATGGACGACCCCATTGAGCTGATCCAGCCCGAGGGGGTGGACGAGGCCAGCGAGCCGGAGGCGCAGCGTCGGCCCCGTGGCCGCAAGCGATCCAGCTCTGAATGCCGTACGGCGCTGGATGCAACCCAGCTCTACCTGAACGAGATTGGCCACGCCTCCCTGCTCACGGCGGAGGAGGAGGTCATGCTGGCGCGCCGCGTCCAGCAGGGTGATGCGGCGGCCCGGGCGCGGATGATCGAGAGCAACCTCCGCCTGGTGGTCAAAATCGCCCGGCGTTACATGAACCGCGGGCTCGCCTTCCTGGATCTGATCGAAGAGGGCAACCTGGGTCTGATCCGTGCCGTGGAGAAGTTCGACCCCGAGCGCGGATTCCGCTTCTCTACGTACGCCACCTGGTGGATCCGGCAAACCATCGAGCGTGGCATCATGAACCAGACACGCACCATTCGCCTGCCGATCCATGTCATCAAGGAGATCAACCAGTACCTGCGGACCCAACGCCGGTTGACGCAGACGCTGGATCACGAGCCGACGGTGGACGAGATCGCCGACGCCATGGGCCGCTCGGCAGAGGATGTGCGGCGGATGCGTGGGCTCAATGAGGGTACCGCCTCGGTGGATGTGCCCATCGGCAAGGAATCCGACCGGGTGCTGCTCGATGCCATCCCCGATGAGACGCAGAGCGTCCCCGGCGACGCCCTTGAGGACGACGAGGTCATGCAGAACCTGCAGGCGTGGCTGTCGGTCCTCACCGACAAGCAGCGGGCTGTGCTGGAGCGGCGTTTTGGGCTCAATGGCCATGAGCGCTGCACCCTTGAGCAGGTGGGGGCCCAGGTGGGGGTGACCCGCGAGCGGGTCCGGCAGATCCAGATCGATGCCCTGAAGCGGTTGCGCGAGCTCATGGAACGGGATGGATACTCCCAGGAGGCGGTCTTCGGCTAAGTGGGGCGGTGGTTTCGGCGGCAGGCAGGCGGCTCCTACGGCAACGGGTCGGGGATTTGGTAAGCTGGCCCGGCATCCGTAGGAGGCGCCATGCCGAAGAAGCTCCACATACTGGTCGTTGATGATGCGACCTTCACTCGGGATCTGGTGAAGAAAGGGGTCAAGCTCGGCTACCCGGGCGTCGTCGTGCACGAGGCTGCCAACGGTCGGCAGGCGCAGGCGAAGCTGACCACCGGTGGGTTTGATCTCGTGCTCTGTGACTGGGAGATGCCGGAGGTCAGCGGCCTCGAGGTGCTCGAGTGGATGCGCGCCGACGAGAACCTGGCTGACATCCCCTTCGTGATGATCACCAGTCGCGGGGACCGGGAGCACGTGGTGCAGGCGGTCGAGCGGGGCGCCACCAACTACATCGTCAAGCCCTTCACCAACGAGAAGCTCTACGAGGTGGTCACCCGCGCGCTGACCAAGTCCATGGGGATCTCGCCCAAGGCGCTGAAAAAACTGGGTGGGGGTGAATCCCAGGTCCAGGGAGGCGACTCCGCCGCGGTGCTTGCCGGTGGGCTGTCCGGGGATCTGAGCATCGCCGAGCGCCTGGAGACGAGCCCCAGCAGTGGAGGCGCGCGCAAAGAGCGTGCGGTGCCCCGGGATAAGGTGATCGCTCAGGTGCGCCATTCCGGGGGCACCATTGGTTGCCTGGTCAAGGAGATCGACTTCAACCAGGTGGTGGTGGTCTTCAAGCGGCCCGAGCGCATGCCGACCCTGCTCGAGCAGGCGACCTTCGATTTCACCACCGAAGAGGACGGGCGGACTTCCCGGGTGAACGCCTATATCCACGCCCTGCAGGCGGCGGAGAAGCGCCAGGATACCGACATCCTGCGCATGACCCTGCGGTTCGTGGATGACGACCCCGAGAAGCAGGACCATTTGGGGTACTATTTCAGTGTGATCGACGGCTGAGAGCCGCGTAGCAGTCGCGAAGCAGTCGGGAGCCGACCATGTCGACGGAAACCTTGCAGCCGGATGCCCGCAGCAGCAGCCCCGAAGAGGGGGCAGTGCCGGATCCCACGGAGATGGACTCGCGGGCCGCCGAGGCCGCGGCCTTCCTCAAGGCACTGGCCAACGAGCGGCGGTTGATGATCCTCTGCCATCTGGTCGCCGGCGAGCGTTCCGTGGGAGAGCTGGAGCAACTGCTGCAGATGCGGCAGCCGGCCCTGTCGCAGCAGCTGGCACGTCTGCGCGAAGAGGGCATTGTAGCGACTCGGCGCGAGTCCCGGACGATCTACTACCGCTTGGCCAGCCCCGAAACCGAGGCGCTGCTCGAGCGCCTCTACGAACTCTTCTGCCACCAGCCTTAGATCTTAGACGGACGGCGCCCCCGCCCCTCCGCCTGCGTTCGTTGCTCCGCGGAGAGGGCAGGGGGTGCGGCGCAGCCCCTTAGAAGCGATAACGCACCCGGGCGTAGACGTTCGAGTCCCGCTCAAACTGGCCGTAGAAGGTGTGCTCGTTATCGCCACCGAAGAGATTCCCGCCCAGGGAGTAGGTGAGCGCATCGGAGGCGCGGTAGCGCACGGACGGACGCAGGTAGTAATCCGCGTCGTCCGGTGAGTAGAAGGCGAACAGCGACCAGGTCAGGTTGTCCCGCCACATGCTGTAAGTCAGCCGCGTGGTGACCACTTGGCGGTACTCCTCGGGCAGCCGATCACTGTCAAGGTTCTGCCCCGCCCAGGCTGCCTCCAACTCGTCGTAGTTCTGCAGCCACTCCAAGTAGTACTGCAGGCCCACGTCCAGATTGGTGACCGCCTCCCACGTGTAGCCAAGCAGCAGGCGCGCCTCCGAGTTCGGTACCTTGTCGCTGCGCTCCCCGTCGCGGTTGTCCACCGAGTCGTAGTAACCGACTTCGGCGTTGGCGATGCCCGGCCCGATCCGGTCGCGGACGCTGGCGCCGTAGGCGTTGAGCCGGGCGTGGGTGACGCGGTCATTGAGCCGCTGCTCCGGCTGCGGGAAGAAGCCGCGGTAGAAGTACCCGGCCAGCTCGGCGCTGCCGATGCGGTGGGTCAGCCGTGCTGCCAGCTCGCCGTCGTCGGGGAAGGTGTCGGGGTCGTCGGTGCGCGGCGCATCCACCGTTCGGCTCCCGCTCTCCGGGCCGAAGAAGCTCAGCCGCTCCCCGTCGGGGTAGTCGTCGGGCTCGAAGACCGGGGTCCAGACCAGATCGAGGGTCACGTTGTCGCCGTACCAGGTGCCGCGCACCGCGTCGGACGGGCCCTGCAGATAGTCTTCGTCGCGGCCGGTGAGAAACGAGTTGAAATCCTTGGGGAAGAGGTCGTTGATGAAGAGCAGGTCGCCGGTGCCCCAGGCCAG
>PULM01000096.1 GCA_003552345.1 Ectothiorhodospiraceae bacterium | reverse complement strand
GCAGTGCCACACCCTTGACCATGGCGTGGACGGCGACCCCCGGGGCCAGTTCCAGGTCAGCGCAGGAACGCCGGGTGATGCGGGCGAGCAGCGGCTGGCCCGCCACCTCCAGGCGCACCAGGGCGTGGCTCGGGGTCGGGTCATCGGCGATCGCGGTGATCCGCGCCGGGAGACGATTGAGCAGACTGACCCCGGTCGGCGGCGTGCGGGCGATGCTGACATCCCGGGCGTGCACGCGCACACGGACCGGCTCGCCGATGGCGGCATCCAGGTGCGGCAGATACAGCGGTTCACCACCGGCGTCGAGTTCGGTCAGGTGGTCGGCGGGGTGGTGTTGGGCGACAGGCAGCTCCAGGACCGCCGAGGCGTGCTCGCTCTGGGCCAGCGGCAGATCAGTCTGCGTTAGCAGCGTCTGGAGCGGCCCTTCGGCACGGACCTCGCCGGATTCGAGCAGAACCATGTGGTCGGCCAGGCGAGCGGCTTCGTCGAGGGCGTGGGTGACGTAGACGATCGGGATGTTCAGCCGAGCGTGCAGGCGCTCGAAGTAGGGCAGGATCTCGGCCTTGCTGGTGGCATCGAGGGAGGCCAGCGGCTCATCCATCAGCAGCAGACGGGGGCTGGCGAGCAGGGCGCGACCGATGGCGACGCGCTGGCGCTGCCCGCCGGAGAGCGACTCCGGGGCTCGGCGGATTAACGCCTCCAGACCCAGCAGGTCGACCACCTCTGCGAAGTCGAGCCGGCGTGCCTGCGCCGGGGTGCGGCGCTGCCCGTACTCGAGGTTGCGGCGCACATCGAGGTGGGGGAAGAGGCTCGGTTCCTGGAAGACGTAACCCAGCGGGCGTCGATGCACGGGCAGGAAGGTCCGCCCGTTCTGCCAGACGTTGCCGTTGACGATGAGACGGCCATGGCGGGCGCGCTCGAGTCCGGCCAGGCAGCGCAGCAGGGTGGTCTTGCCCGATCCCGAGCGGCCGAAGAGGGCGGTGACGCCGGTTCCGGGCAGGTTCAGCTCGGTATGGAGCTGGAATTCGCCGCGCTCGACCCGGAACGACGCCTCGATGCCCATCAGGCCACTCCTACCACTTTGAACCGCCGGTTCAGCACGTAGACGGCCACCAGCAGCCCGAAGGCCATCAGGAGCAGGAACAGAGACAGGCCGTGGGCGGCGGCGTAGTCCATGGCCTCGACGTGGTTGTAGATGGCGATGGAGGCCACCTGGGTCTCCCCCGGTATGCTGCCGCCGATCATCAGCAGCACCCCGAACTCTCCGAGCGTGTGGGCGAAAGAGAGGACGGCCGCGGTGAGGAACCCGCTGCGGGCAAGGGGAGCGACCACGCTGAGGAAACGGTCGAACGGCGAGGCGCGCAGGGTGGCGGCGACCTCGAGAGGGCGGGTCCCGATGGCCTGGAAGGCGTTTTGCATCGGCTGCACGGCAAAGGGCAAGGAGTAGATGATCGAGCCCACCACCAGGCCGGCAAAGCTGAAGGCAAGATGGCCCACCCCGATATCGTCCAGAAAGCCGCCCACCGCTCCCCGAGGGCCTAGAAGGATGAGCAGGTAGAAGCCGATGACCGTTGGCGGCAGGACCAGCGGCATGGCGACCAGCGCCTCGATCGCCACCTTAAGCCGGCTGTTGGTATGAGCCAGCCACCAGGCCAGGGGGAGGCAGAGCACGAGCAGGATGGCGGTGCTGATCACCGCCAGTTTCAGCGTGAGCTGCAGCGCTACCCAGTCGGGCTCACTGATCCACAGCATGGCGGGTTCGGTTCAGGAGTCCGGGTGCATGAAGCCGTAGGATTCCATGATCTCCCGCGGCTTCGGCTCGTCCATGAACTCCGCGAAGCGGTGGGCCACCTCGTTATCCGCGGCGTGCTCGGTGACGACGAAGCCCTGCAGCAGCGGGGCGTGCTGGTCGTCGTCGATCAGGTGATAGCCGCCCTGCGCCTGAACCTGCGGGCTCCGCGCCAGGGAGAGGGCGATGATGCCGACCTCTGCTGCCCCGGTCTCGATCAGTTGCAGGGCGTGGGAGATGTTCTCGCCGAAGACCAGGCGGGACTCGACGGCCTCCCAGGTGCCAGCGGTCTGCAGCGCCTCCCGGGCTCGTTCTCCGTAAGGGGCGTGGCTCGGGTTGGCGATCGCTACGCGGCGAAACCCCTCGTCGTCCAGGTCCGACAAACGCAGCTGCTCGGCGTCGACGGTGTTGCTCCAGATCACCACCCGGCCGATGGCGTAGGGGATAACGTCGCCATGCACGAATCCTGAATCGTGCAGTGATTCCGGGTAGGCGATATCGGCGGAGAAATAGAGGTCGTAGGGCGCGCCGTTGGCGATCTGGCTGTGGAAACGCCCCGAAGAGCCGTAGATCACCTCGATTTCGTCATCCGGATGCTGGCGTTGGTAATGCTCGACGATCTCATCCATGGCGAAGCGTAGGTCTGCGGCGGCGGCGATGCGTGTGGGGTCCCCGGCCTGAGCGGGGCCGAGAAGTACGAGGCCGGTGAGAGCGACCAAGGCGGCTGCGTTTCGGTTCACGGCGCTACTCCTTCTTATCTCCTGACAGGAGGCACCAAGCAGGATGCGTGCCAATGGGGGTGGGCCCGGCCAGCTAAGGGCCGGGCCCGGACTGGCCTAGCCGCGGGTGAGGATCTCGCTCAAGGCCTCATCCAGGGTTGGATACTCAAAGGTGAATCCGGCCTCTTGGAGTCGTTGCGGACGCATGCGGGCCCCGGTGAGCAGGATCCGGGACATCTCGCCGAAGGCCAGGCGCAGGGCCGGAGCCGGAGCGGGCAGAAACGCCGGGCGATGCAGGTGGCGCGCCAGTGTCCGGGTGAATTCGGCGTTGGTCACCGGCTCCGGGGCGCCTGCATTGAAGGGGCCGGAGAGTGTTTCCTGATCGAGCAGGAAAAGGATGATGCGCACCAGATCGGTGCGGTGGATCCATGGCATGTACTGCTTGCCGCTGCCCAGCGGGCCACCCAGACCCAGGCGGAAGGGCGTGAGCAGCTTGGCCAGGGTGCCGCCGTCACGATCGAGGACCAGGCCGATGCGCATCAGGGCCACGCGCACCCCGAAGGATTCGGCCTGTCGTGCGGTCTCCTCCCAACGGGCGCAAAGCTCATGGACGAACTCCGGGTTGGGGGGGGTCTCTTCCGTCACCTCGCGCTCGCCCTGGTCGCCGTAATACCCCATCGCGGATGCCGAGATCAGGGCCTTGGGCGGGGTGTCGAGCTGTCCGCACAGGTCGACGAGGGCCTGCGTGATGTTCAGCCGGGAGTCGAGTAGGCGCTGTTTCTTTGCTGCGGTCCAGCGGCCCTCGGCAATCGATTCGCCGGCGAGGTTGATGATGGCCTCGGGTTGACTGTCGGCGAAGTCGGCGACCGCGGGCCGGACATCGGTCCGCGGCGGCAGTGTGCCCCGCGCCTTTTCGGGGTTGCGCGAGACGACCAG
>PULM01000170.1 GCA_003552345.1 Ectothiorhodospiraceae bacterium | reverse complement strand
GCGGCCACGGTGCCGACGCCGGCCTCGGCCACCAGCTTCACCGAGACCTGCGCCTGCGGGTTGACCTGCTTGAGGTCGAAGATCAGCTGCGCCAGGTCCTCGATGGAGTAGATGTCGTGGTGCGGCGGCGGCGAGATCAGCGCCACCCCGGGCTTGGAGTAGCGCAGCCGGGCGATCATCTCGTTGACCTTGTGCCCGGGCAGCTGCCCGCCCTCGCCGGGCTTGGCACCCTGGGCCACCTTGATCTGCAGCACCTCGGCGTTGACCAGGTAGTGCGGGGTGACGCCGAAGCGGCCCGAGGCGATCTGCTTGATCTTGGAGACGCGGTCGGTACCGAAACGGGCCGGATCCTCGCCGCCCTCACCGGAGTTCGACCGGCCGCCGAGGCGGTTCATGGCCATGGCCAGCGCCTCATGGGCCTCCGGCGAGAGGGCACCGAGGCTCATCCCGGCGGAGTCGAACCGGGTGAGGATGTCGTCGATGGGCTGGACCTCATCGAGATCGATGCCCTGCTCCGGGACCTTGAGCCCGAGCAGGTCGCGCAGGGTGGCCGTGGGCCGCTGGTTCACCTCGTCCGCGAAGCGCTTGTAGGTGGCGTAGTCGCCGTCCTCCACCGCCTGCTGCAGGTAGGAGACCACCTCCGGGTTGTAGCAGTGGTACTCGCCACCGTGGACGTACTTGAAGACACCGCCCTGGTCGAGGAGCTCGGTGGGGCGGTGGGCGCGCCGGGCCAGCTCGCGGGCGTCGGCCTCCAGGTCGGAAAAGTCCATGCCCTGGATGCGGTTGGTGGTGCCGGTGAAGCACAGTTCCACCACCTCGTCGGCCAGGCCCACCGACTCGAACAGCTGCGCACCGCGATAGCTGGCGATGGTGGAGATCCCCATCTTGGAGAGGATCTTGTACAGCCCCTTGTTCAGGCCCTTGCGGTAGTTGAGGCAGAGCTCCTCGACGTCGCCCTCAAGGCGCCCGGCCTGGGCCATCTCGGCCACCACCTCGTAGGCCAGGTAGGGGTAGACGCAGGTCGCTCCGTAACCGATCAGGCAGGCGACGTGGTGGGGGTCGCGGGCGGTGCCGGTCTCGACGATGAGGTTGGCGTTACAGCGCAGCCCCCGAGCCACCAGGCGGTGGTGGACGGCGCCGGTGGCCAGCAGGGCATGGATGGTCAGGCGGCCGCGCTCGACCCGGCGGTCGGAGAGCACCACCAGGGTCGATCCGGCGCGGACCGCCGCCTCGGCCTCGGCGGCGACCGCCTCAATGGCGCCGCGCAGGTTCAGCTGGCTGGGGTCGTAGCTCAGGTCGATGACCGTGTTGGCGTACTCCGGGTCCTCCAGCGACCGGATCGCCGCGAACTTGGCACCGGAGAGCACCGGCGAGTCGACGGTGATCCGCTTGGCGTGGTCCTCGGACTCATCGAAGAGGTTCTTCTCGCGCCCGAGGCAGGTCTCCAGCGACATCACGATGCGCTCGCGCAGCGGATCGATGGCCGGGTTGGTGACCTGGGCGAACTGCTGGCGGAAGGTGTCGTAGAGGGCGCGGACCTTGCGCGAGAGCACCGGCAGCGGGGTGTCGTCGCCCATCGACCCGACCGCCTCCTGGCCGTCCTGGGCCATCACCTTCATGACGTGGTCGCGCTCCTCGAACGAGATGCCGAAGAGCTTCTGGTGGACCTCCAGGGCCTTGGCGTCGAGTTGCGGCGTGCGGCTATCGTAGCCGGGCAGCGGGTCCAGCCGGCGCAGGTGGTCGCTGAGCCAGACCTTGTAAGGCTTGCGCCGCATCAGCCGGTCATCGATCTGCTCCGGGGTGAGCAGCTGCCCGGTCTCGGTGTCGGCGGCGAGCATCTCGCCGGGCTTCAGCCGCCCCTTGGCCACCACCTCGGCCGGATCGTAATCCCAGACGCCCACCTCCGAGGCCAGGGTGATGTGGCGGTCCCGGGTCATCACCCAGCGCGCCGGGCGCAGGCCGTTGCGATCCAGCGAGCAGGCGGCGTGGCGCCCGTCGGTGAGGACGATGCCGGCGGGCCCGTCCCAGGGCTCGCAGTGCATGGAGTGGTACTCGTAGAAGGCCCGCAGGTCCGCGTCCATGGAGTCCACGTTCTGCCATGCCGGCGGCATCAGCAGGCGCATGGCGCGGAAGATGTCCATCCCCCCCTGCAGGAGCACGTCGAGCATGTTGTCGAGGCTCGAGGAATCGGAGCCCTCGCTGTTGACCAGCGGGTGCACCGCCTCCATATCCGGGATGAGCGGGGTCTGGAGCGTGAAGGCGCGGGCGTTGGCCCAGTTGCGGTTGCCCTGAATGGTGTTGATCTCGCCGTTGTGGGCCAGATAGCGGAACGGCTGGGCGAGACGCCACTGGGGCAGGGTGTTGGTCGAGAAGCGCTGGTGGAAAACGCAGAGGGAGGAGGCGAGGCGGGGGTCCTGCAGGTCCTGGTAGAAGGTGGGCAGGTAATCCGGCATCACCAGCCCCTTGTAGGAGAGGACCCGGCCCGAGAGGCTTGCCACGTAGAAGACCTCGTCCTCGCTGTCGACCGCCTTCTCGGTGAGCCGGCGGGCGATGAAAAGCCGCCGCTCCAGGTCCTGGGCTTCCATCCCCGGATCGGCGTTGACGAAGACTTGCTCGATCCGGGGACAGGTCTGGAGGGCCTGGGCCCCCAGCGCCGAGGTGTCCACCGGAACCTCCCGGAACCCGGCCGGCTCCAGTCCCTGACTGCGCAGCGCCTGGCGCAATGCCTCGCGGGCCGCTTCGGCGCGCTGCTCGTCGGGGTGCAGGAACAGGCTGCCGACGGCGTACTGATCGTCGAGAGACAGGCCCGCCTCCTCGGCCACGGCGCGCAGGAAGGCGTCGGGCTTGGTCAGCAGCAGGCCGCAGCCATCACCGGTCTTGCCGTCGGCGGCCACGGCGCCGCGGTGGGTGAGTCGCCCGAGGGCGGATACGGCGGTTTCGACAAGCCAATGGCTGGGGTTACCATCCATGTGGGCAATCAGCCCGAAACCGCAGTTGTCTCGTTCGAAGCTGGGCCGATACAGGCCGGGTGCGTTTTCGTACGTCACGGTCGCCTCTGGGATGCTGCGGGGTCGTTTTTGGGGGGCGGCCGGCCCGATGAGCGCGGTGCGCCTCCGGTGTCGATCGCCCGCTGACAAAAGCGGCACGGTAGTATATGCACGCGCCCCCGTGGGCGCAAACGCCCGGGTTGGGCGGCCCGACGCGCTGTCTCTGTGGTCTTTGTGCACCGGTCCGTGTCAGAGTGACAACCCATTCACCATCTGTATTTACCGGACCGGACAGCGAAGGCAAGCGGGGGCAAGGGCATGGTGCACGAGCTGCAGGGCTATTGCGTGGAGGATCTGGAGCCGGGGATGTCGGGCTCCTACACGCGAACGGTCACCGAGGCGGATCTGGTCCTCTTCGCCGGGCTCTCCGGGGATAACAACCCGGTGCACATCAACGAGGAATTCGCCT
>PULM01000164.1 GCA_003552345.1 Ectothiorhodospiraceae bacterium | reverse complement strand
GCGATACTCGATCCATGGCATCCCATCCGTGGCGTACCGGGCTCGCGCTTCTGGGGGTACTGCTCGGCCTAGCCATCCTCGGGGGCTGGACCTGGCAGGTCGGTGCGGCCGTGGGCTGGCAGCCCTCCGGGCTCGCCGAGCAGCTGGCGGCACAGCCGCTGCGGAGCGCCTTGCTGCTCATGGCCATGATGACCGCCGTGGTCGTGCTCCCGCTGCCGACCATCCCGATCACCGTGGCCTGCGGGCTGCTCTTCGGCCCCCTGCTGGGTGCGGCCATCGCCGTGGTCGGTGCGCTGGCAGGGGCAGCCGTCGCGTTCGGGCTGGCGCGGTGGCTGGGGGAGGGGCTGCGCGCGACCCGGCTGGGCCGACCCATCCCCTACCCGCTTTGCCGGGACTGCGGAGACCGCGCGATGTTCCTAGCCGTCCTGGTCTCGCGCCTCATCCCGGTCGTCTCCTTCGCCCTACTGAGCTACGCGGCCGGCCTGACTGCCATGCGCCCGGGCCCGTTCCTGCTGGCCACGGGCGTGGGCATGCTGCCGATGACCCTGGTCTACACCAGCCTGGGCGCCATCGTGCGCGTCGATCCGGTCTGGTTCATCGCGGGCACCGTGGCGGCCCTGGGCATCCTGCTCCTCCTGCCCCGGTGGATCGAGCGGCGTAACCCCTGGAACATCAAGCGATACCTGTCCCGATAGACCAGGGCCGGGCCATCGCGGGGAGGGAGCGGGGAGGAAGCAGTGACGGCGGCGACCCCGGCGCTGCGACTGGCCAGCAGCCTGGGAAGTGTCTCCCTCAGCCGCTGCAGCTGGCGCCGCCGAGCACGCAGAACTGGGCACAATGGGGATGGTTGAGCGGCACCTCCGTGAAGCTGGCCACCAGGCTGGCGCCGAGCTCGAAGGCCGGCTCGTACGGCAGCAGCGTGCACGGCACCACCACCGGCTGCGATGCCCCCTTGCGCTTGATCACCATGCGGGAGCTCGCGCACATCATCTCGTCGGGACTGCGCCCGAGCTTCTCCCAGCAGCCCTGCGAGATCTCCGGGACATCCCGATTGGTGTCCATCTCCGGGAACAGCACCAGACGCCCCGGATCGTGGGCGTCGAGGGCCATCCCATGGGCGTCGAACAGGGCCTGGTAGCCCTCGCGCAGGGTCGCCTCCGCCTCCCCGGAGGTCTGCCGGCCGGCCACGTCCACCCGGAAGCCGCTCTCCGAGAGCCACCGCAGGCCGCGGGCCATGGGCTCCCACGATCTCGGCCCGCGCTCGGCCTCGTGGAGATCCTGCCGATAGTGATCGACGGATACACGCACCGTCAGCTGCTGCCCGTAGCGCTCCCCGATCGCCTGCAGGCGCTCATGGACCTTCATCATCGGCCTCATGGCGTTGGTCAGCACCAGCGCCTCGTAGCCGCGACCCAGCGTGTCCTCCAAGATGGGGATCATATCCGGATTCATGAACGGCTCCCCGCCGGTGAAGGCGATGATCCGGGTACCGAGGCCCTCGCGCTCGATCTCGTCCAGGTATCCGGCCACCTCGCTGGCGCTGAGGTAGACCAGGGCATCGTTGCGCGGGGAGGACTCGATGTAGCAGTTGCGGCAGGCCAGGTTGCACAGGGTCCCGGTGCAGAACCAGAGCGTCTCCAGGCGCTGCAGGCGGACCGAGGCGCGGGGCTGGCCATCGGCCGTGAAAGCCGGGTCGCGGAACTTGCGGGGATCGATCAGGTAGCGATCGCCTCCGGAGCCCGCCGCACCCTTGGCTTGCCGCGGCGGCGCCTCGTCCTCATGGCTCATGGCGAGCTCCTCCTCATCGAGACAGGCCGAGCGCGTTTGCCCCTGAGCGCCGGGGAAGTCCAGTCGTTGCGTGCGCATCCCGTCTCTACCTGTACCGTCCGTATCGAGCCACCAATATAACGCCCTTTGCGCCGCGTGCCTCAGCGCCCATCTCCCTTGGCCGGCAGGTCAGTGAACCTCGCCATGAAGCGCCGGTCGATCCAGTCTTTCCAGCGCCAGACCCAAGCGCCCTCGACGCCAATGAATCGTCCGCGCGAGGCCACGGCGTTCCGGTCCCCGGTACTGATCAGGGCGAGCCAGTCACGCTGGGGCCGGAAGGGCCGTGGCCGCCGCCCACGGACCATCCGGCGCAGGTTCCGCGCCAGCGGCGGCCCCTGGCGGACGGCGAAGACCCCCGCCTTGGGCCGCGGATGGTTGACTACGTGAGCGATGTCGCCGGCGGCGAAGATCCGGTCGTCCGCCGTGGTCTGCAGCGTATCGCGGACACACAGGAAACCTTCCGCGTCGAGCTCCAGCCCTGTCCCGGCGAGCCACGACGCCCCACCGGCCTGGGTCACCCAGACGATCTCGTCGGCGGTCACCGACTCGCCGTCGCTCACGCGGAGGCAACGCTCGCCGACCTGCACGACGGCCGCACGGTTGCGCACCGCAACGCCCCGCTCCGCGAGCCTGCGCTCAAAGGCGGCGCGCACGCGCCGATTGTGGGTCGGCAGGATCTGCGCCGCGGCATTGAACAGCTCGATCTCCAGCTCCCCGGGATCGCGCCCCTGCGCGGCGAGCTCGCGGGAGAGGCGGTACTGCATCGCCAGGGCAAGCTCGACGCCGCCGGCACCGCCCCCGACGACGGCGATGCGGATCGGCCCGGCACGCTCGCGCACCCGCTCGAGCACCTCCTGCCAGCGGCGATTGAAACGTTGGATCGGCTTGACCGGGACCGCATGGGCGGCGGCCCCCTCGACCTGGTGGAGCTGTGGCGTCGAGCCGATATTGATCGACAGCAGGTCGTACGGGACTTCAGGCCGGCCCTTGCAGCGCACACGCTGCTGCTGGCGATCGATGCCGTCGGCCTCGGCACGGTAGAAGCGGGCCCCGGCAAACTGGCACAGGCGCCGGAGATCGATGTGGACATCATCGTAGCTGTAGTGGCCCGCGATGTAGCCCGGCAGCATGCCCGAGTAGGGCGTGTGCGCATCCTGGCAGATGACCGTCAGCCGCACGCCCGGGATGGGCCTCATACCAAGACGTTTGAGCACCCCGACGTGGCTGTGCCCCCCACCGACGAGCACGATGTCGCGCAGGACAGGCGGACCCGAGCCATGCATATAGCGCGCATCCATAGGGTGTTATTTGTTGAACCCCAAGCTAGCACACGCAAAGACGCCCCGAAGCACGCCGGACCGGCGTTTGACCAGCCCCGCCGGCACGCCGATCACCACGCCGGCTCGGTCGAGCTGCGCGAGCAGCGCTTCCCGGAGCGGAGGGCCGAAGGGCCGCCGGTGCAGTAGTCGGCGACCCGGGTCTGCAAAGGTTCTCCATCGACCAGGATCCAGGCTGTCGGCAGGTCCTGAACTCCCGGTGAACCGGACGGGAGGGTAAAGAGCGCGGTCAGAACAAGGCGTAGCGGCACCAGGGGGATCATGGAGGAGACCTTACCGGAGAGAGAGGCTCGAACCCCCAG
>PULM01000108.1 GCA_003552345.1 Ectothiorhodospiraceae bacterium | reverse complement strand
TTGTAGTTGCCCGTGGCGGTGACGAAGATGTCGGCCACCGGGGCGGCCTCTTCCATGGTGACGACCTTGTAGCCGTCCATGGAGGCCTGCAGGGCACAGATCGGGTCGACCTCGGTGACCCACACCTGGGCGCCCAGACCACGCAGCGACTGCGCCGAGCCCTTGCCGACATCACCGAACCCGGCGACGACGGCCACCTTGCCGGCGATCATGACGTCGGTGGCGCGCTTGATGCTGTCGACCAGCGACTCGCGGCAGCCGTAGAGGTTGTCGAACTTCGACTTGGTGACCGAGTCGTTGACGTTGAACGCCGGCATGCCGAGCTCGCCCTTGCGGCTCATCTCATAGAGGCGGTGCACGCCGGTGGTGGTCTCCTCGGAGACACCGTAGATGTCCTTCATCATGTCCGGGTACTGCTCGTGGATCACGGCGGTCAGGTCACCACCGTCGTCGAGCAGCATGTTCGGCTTCCAGCCGTCCGGGCCGTTGATGGTCTGCTCGATGCACCACCAGTACTCCTCCTCGGTCTCGCCCTTCCAGGCGAAGACCGGGGTGCCGGCAGCCGCCACGGCGGCGGCGGCCTGGTCCTGCGTGGAGAAGATGTTGCAGGAGGACCAGCGAACCTCGGCACCCAGCTCCTGCAGGGTCTCGATCAGGACCGCGGTCTGGATGGTCATGTGCAGGCAGCCGGCGATGCGAGCGCCCTTGAGCGGCTTCTGCGCGGCAAACTCGCGCCGGGTCTCCATCAGACCCGGCATCTCGCTCTCGGCGATCTTGATCTCCTTGCGGCCCCAGTCGGCCAGGGAGATGTCGGCAACCTTGTAGTCTTGATTACTCATACTTTCGAGTGACTCCTTGCGTATTCGGTTACTTGAGGCCAGCGGCGTCCTTGAGGGCAGCAGCACGGTCGGTGCGCTCCCACGGGACGTCGATGTCCTCGCGGCCGAAGTGGCCGTAGGCGGCGGTCGGGCGGTAGATCGGCTGCTCCAGGCCCAGCATCTTCAGGATGCCGTACGGGCGCAGATCGAAGTTCTCGCGGACCACCTTGTTGATCACTTCCTCGTCGACCTTGCCGGTGCCGAAGGTTTCGACGTTGACGGAGGTCGGCTCGGCCACGCCGATGGCGTAGGAGAGCTGCACCTCACAACGGTCGGCCAGGCCGGCGGCCACGATGTTCTTGGCCACGTAGCGGCCCACGTAAGCGGCCGAGCGGTCGACCTTGGACGGGTCCTTGCCGGAGAAGGCGCCGCCGCCGTGACGGCCCATGCCGCCGTAGGTGTCGACGATGATCTTCCGGCCGGTCAGGCCACAGTCACCCAGCGGGCCGCCGGTGACAAAGCGCCCGGTCGGGTTGATGTGGTACTTGGTGTCGCCGGTCAGCCAGCCGGTGGGACCCAGCACGGGCTTGATGATCTCCTCCATCACGCCCTCGTGGACCTGCTTCTGATCCACGGTCTCGTCGTGCTGGGTGGAAAGGACCACGGCGTCGCAGCCGACGATCTTGTCGCCCTCGTACTGGAACGTGACCTGGCTCTTGGCGTCCGGACGCAGCCACGGCAGCTTGCCGCTCTTGCGCATCTCGGCCTGGCGCTTGACCAGCAGGTGGGAGTAGTGGATGGCCGCCGGCATGAGCACGTCGGTCTCATTGGTGGCGTAGCCAAACATCAGGCCCTGGTCGCCAGCGCCCTGCTCCTCTTCCTTCGCGCGGTCGACGCCCTGGTTGATGTCGGGCGACTGCTCGCCCAGCGCATTCAGGACCGCGCAGGTGTCGGCGTCGAAGCCCATGTCCGAGCTGGTGTAGCCGATCTCCCGGACCACGTCGCGGACCAGCGGCTCGACGTTGATCTTGGCCGTGGTCTTGATCTCACCGGCGACGACGACCATGCCCGTCTGGATCATGGTCTCGGCAGCCACGCGGGACTTCGGGTCCTGACGCAGGAACTCGTCCAGCAGGGCATCGGAGATGGCATCGGCGATCTTGTCCGGGTGACCCTCGGACACCGACTCAGACGTAAAGAGGTAGCGCTTGCTCATGGTTACTCCTTCTCGCTAAGGATTCTCGGATTGCTAGCCCCCGGCGGCGCGGCCCCCGCCGCGCACATCCCGGGGACATGGATGGGTGTGTGGGGTCAGCCCTTCCGGAAGTGGAAGATGCCCCAGGCCAGGTAGCCGTTGTTGCCCCCCTCGACCCAGTGCTGCAGACCCTTTTTCATGCGGGCCACGTACTCGTCCGAGACGATGCCGTCGAGCTCATGCCCGCGCGCTTCCAGCTCCTTGTGGACACGCCCGTAGTGGCGGGGGAGCTGCGGGGTATTGTCCTCAAACTCCAACTCGGTCATGCCGTTCTTCTTCAGCTCCTCTCGGTAGAAGCCCGGCGTGCCCATGGTGGAGAGGTGGATGCGATCGAGGATCGGCTGGAGCACGCCCTCGGGGCAGTCGTCCGCCTGCATCGGGTCGGTGAAGATGAACTCCCCGCCCTTTTTCAGGACACGGGTCACCTCGCTCATCACCCGGGGCCGATCCCCGCTGTGCAGGAACGAATCCTGGCACCAGACGATGTCGAAGGTCTCGGCGTCGAACGGGATATCCTCAAAGGCGCCATCGACCACCTCGATCAAGTGATCGACGCCCTGCTCCTTATTCATCTGCCGATCGCGCTCGTTCTCGCGCTCGGAAAGATTCAGGGCGACCACCCGGCAGCCGTAGGTGTGCGCCAAGTAACGCGCCACGCCGCCGTAACCGGCGCCCACGTCGAGCACGTAGCTGTCAGCGCTCAGGTTGCTCAGCTTCGAGGCCATGCGCTCGACCGTGCGACGGCTGGCGTCGAAGATCGGCTCATCCTCGTGCTCATAGATGCCGACGTGCAGATCCTCGCCCCCCCAGATATGGAAGTAGAAGTTGTCTGCATCGCGGCTGTTGTAGTACTGGCGGGCCACCTCGATGGCCTCGTCCTGATACTCACTCATCCGGTTAATCCTCCTCCCGATAAGCCTTCTCGGCGACATGGATGAAGAAGTCGGGATCAGCGTCCCGGTACGTCTCCTTGAAATCGCCGTAGGTCTCGATGTGCTGGAAGCCGACCTCCTGCATCAGCCGCCGCGTGTACTCCTTGCGCAGCGGGAACATGTTCAGGTAATAGGTCGACCCGTCGGAGAACGCGTACTTGAACCGCGCCAGCCCGTCGTCCACGTGCTCCGGATAGACCGAGACGTCGTCCCCGCAGTAGTAATACGTGTGGCTGGAGTCGTAGCCGTGATCCAGGATGCTGTCGTAGTTGCGCTGGTCCAGGATCAGGACGCCGTCGTGGTTGAGGGCGGAGTAGAACTCGGCGAGGGACTTGCGGCGGTCGCGTTCGTTGAAGAGGTGGGTAAAGGAGTTGCCGAGGCAGATGATGGCGTCGTAGCGGCCGTGAATATCCTGGTTCAACCACCGCCAGTCGACCTGGACGGTGCGCATGATATGGCCACGTTTTCGCCCATTCTCAAAGGCCTTGGCCAACATCTCGGCACTGCCATCGGCGCTGACGACCTCGAAACCGGCCTCGCGCAGGCGAACGGAGTGAAACCCCGTGCCGGTTGCGACGTCGAGTACCCGTTTGGCGCCGCGCTTCTTGAGCTCCTCGATGAAGAAATCACCCTCGCTCTGGGCCCGGCTATCCCAGTCGATCAGGTCGTCCCACTTGTCCACGAAGCCGTCGACGTACTCTTCCGTGTAGTGGTCCGTATCCCGCACCTGGGTCGGGTCTGCCCCGAAGTCCTGCTCCGTCTGCGTACTCATAGGTCACCTCTGTCTGCGATCTTCCCTATCGGCGCACGCGCGCCATGGATACAGTGCCCCGCGTCGGATCGGAGACTCCGCGTCACCGGTACCGCCTGGGCAGATTGCGAATTGTTCGCCTCTCTACTGCTTCCGATGGTTCTTGTGCGGCATGCGCCCGCGCACCATGCGGGGCGTGTCTCGGACAGGGGCCTGAGCCCGTTTGACGATGCCGAGCCAGCCGCGGGCCGTCGAGCGACTCCGGGTCTCGGCACCTTCCTTTACATGCCTATACGACCGCGTCGGCCGTTAGCGTGCGCATACTCTGCGGCAGATCGCGGACGAATTCAAGCCCCGGCGGCGCAGGGTCACCGGACCGGCCGCAGACGCCGCTCGGCCGGAGCGGGCTCCGGAAAGTACTGACGCGACGGGACACAGGCGAGGACATCGAGCTCCCGCTGGAAGGCCCACCCCTCGCCCGGATGCACGTCCTGCCAGGCTTCGAAACCGGCACTCTCACAGGGAGTTGAGCGAGAGGATGCGGCATATCGCCACGGCTTCTGGTCCTGCGCCTCATCCAGCTCACGGCGCAAGCGCCAGCGGTCCCGCCCAAACTCCTCCAGCGCTCCGGAGAAGATCAGCGGCTCAATCTGGGCGGATGGGGCCGCGCCGCCAAAACCGCGGATGATCAGATCCATCAAGCTGCGATACTCGCCGCCGCGCCGGCGCAGCACCAGCCGCTCGGCGGTCTGCCGGTCGATTTGCGCGATCGCGCCAAGGCCGAAGAGCACGGTATCCCGATCCAGCGCCCGGAACCCCCAGTCGCTGCGATTGATATCCGGCGGCAGGATGGTCACGCCGTCGCTCAGCGCCTCGCGGCATAGCGCGACCAACGCCTCGCGATGGGGGCAGGCGACGCCATCCGGTCCGCCGCCGGCACCGTAGCGCGCGCCGGTGCGCGGGTTGACCCGTTGCAGGGCCCGGTTCAACCGCGCCGCCTGGAACACTGCGGGGTAGCGTGCCTTGTAGTAGGCCTGCCTGTAGGCCTCGGTCACGTCGATCAGTACCGCCGCCCGATCCACCACCTGGGCGAGGGCCTGGCGCAATGCGCGCAACAGGTACAGCCCCCGGGCGTGGGGTAGCTGGCAATGACTGGCTACGCGCTCGCCCAGCTGCCGGGAGAGCTCCCCCTCGTGGGCCTCACTGCCTTCCTCGCTGAGCCGCTGCGCCAACGCCACGGCCTCGGCCAGTTCACATCCGAGCAGCCGCGCCAGTGCCGCAATAACCTGCTCGCGATAGAGCCAGACGTGACCTGTCGGCGCCAGGATATCCTCCAGATCCGGGTGGGGCAGCGGCGGGCGTGCGGCACCCGTGCGCGCCGCCCGGTAGCGCTCCTGCAGGCCGTGCGGGGCGCCTTCCCGCGCCGCCACCACCACCTGCGTCACCTCCTCCAGGCTGCGGGGCGCGGCCTCGCGCAGACGCTCCTGCAGCTGCGTATCCTCGAGCAGGGGGATACCGGCGGTCTCGCCGCGGGCGATCAGACGCAGCGTCTCCGGATCGTCCCAGGGATAGGCCCAGCGCAACGGGTCGCAGTCACGCCCACCGTTGAGCGCTCGCGCCAGGCGGGCCATCTCGTGGGTCAGGGCCAGACCCGGCTCGTGCCCGACCACGACCTCCACCCCCTGTTCGGGCACGGCGGCCGCCGTCGCACCGCCCCGGCGCAGGGCCGCGGCCAGTTCGGCCTGCTCGGCGCGGCTGGCCACCCGCACGTGCAGGCGACGCGCCTCCAGCTCACGCCCGAAACCCAGGAACGGCAGCCCATGGTCGATGGGGTCGATCCCGTTCAGGCCGAGCAGGTGGAGCAGCAACGAGCCACTCTGCGGACCATACCCCGGGCCGAAGGTCACCCCGCGACCGATCAGGTCGCGGACCACCCAGGAGAGCTCCAGCAGCACACCCGGCTCCAGCCCAAGGCGGGCAAACGCCGCCATCTCCTGCTCGACGCGGCGCTGATAACGGGCCCGTCGCTCACCCAGCGCCCGTCGCACGCAGCCACTGTCGGCGGCATCCCACAGCCGGTCCCAGGCGGCGCGCTCCAGCGCGCCACCGCGGAACGGGACAATGGTGGTGGCGTCGTCATGCATACGCTGACTATAGCCGCGCCAGCGCCATGGCGTCGACGCGCCCGGGGCTAACGACGGGCGCGGAAGAACTCGCGCAGCAACCCGGCGGCCGCCGCCTCATGGACCCCGCTGGTGCGCTCGATGCGGTGGTTGTGACCGGGCAGGGCGAGCAGGTCGAAGTGCCCGCCGCAGGCACCGGTCTTGGGATCCGAGGCGCCGAACACCAGCCGCCGGATGCGGGCGTGGAGCATGGCCCCGGCACACATGAAACACGGCTCCAGGGTGACGTAGAGCGTGGCCCCGGGCAGTCGGTAGGCCCCGGCGGCCTGCCCGGCCGCGCGCAGGGCGTTGATCTCGGCATGGGCCGAGGGGTCGTGGGCGGCGATCGGCCGGTTCCAGCCCTCGCCCAGGAGCACCCCGTCGCGCACGACCACCGCCCCCACCGGCACCTCGCCCGCGTCGGCGGCGTAGCGGGCGAGCTCCAGCGCCCGCGCCATCCACTGCGCGTCGTCCGATGCCTCGTTCACTCCCACTCGATGGTGGCCGGGGGTTTGCCGGAGATGTCGTAGACCACGCGCGAGATCCCATCGATCTCGTTGATGATCCGACGGGAGACGTGGTCGAGGAAGTCATAGGGCAGCTGGGCCCAGCGGGCGGTCATGAAGTCCACGGTCTCCACCGCGCGCAAGGCGATGACGTACTCATAGCGGCGCCCGTCCCCGGTCACGCCCACCGATCGCACCGGCAGGAAGACGGCAAAGGCCTGGCTGGTGCGCTCGTACCAGTCCCAGCGGCGCAGCTCCTCGATGAAGATGGCGTCGGCGCGGCGCAGCAGGTCGGCGTAGCGCTTGTGCACCTCGCCGAGGATGCGCACGCCCAGCCCGGGGCCGGGGAAAGGGTGACGGTAGAGCATATCCGCCGGCAGGCCCAACTCCAGACCGACCCGCCGCACCTCGTCCTTGAACAGCTCGCGCAGCGGCTCGACGAGCTTGAGCTTCATCGTCTCGGGCAGACCGCCGACGTTGTGGTGCGATTTGATGACGTGGGATTTGCCGCCGGCGTTGCCCGCCGACTCCACCACATCGGGGTAGATGGTGCCCTGGGCCAGGAACTCCACGCCCTCGAGCTTGCCGGCTTCCTCGTCGAAGATCTCTACGAACAGGTTGCCGATGATCCGCCGCTTCTCCTCCGGGTCCTCGACCCCGGCCAGCGCGGCGAGGAAGCGATCCTCGGCGTCGACATGGATGACCCGCACCCCCATGTGACGGGCGAAGGTGGCCATGACCTGCTCGGCCTCGCCCTCGCGCAGCAGCCCGTTGTCCACGAACACGCAGGTCAGCTGCTCACCAATGGCCCGGTGCAGCAGCGCGGCGGTCACCGAGGAATCGACCCCGCCGGAGAGCCCGAGCACGACGTGGCGATCCCCCACCTGCTCGCGCAGCCGCGCGATGCTGTCCTCGACGATATTCCCCGGCGTCCAGTCGCCGGGGCAGCCGCAGATCTCGCGCACGAACCGCTCGAGGATGCGCCCGCCCTGGGCGGTGTGCGTCACCTCCGGGTGGAACTGCAGGCCGTACCAGCCCCGGGCATCGTCGCCGATGCCGGCCACCGGCGCGGCCTCGGTCTCGGCGATCACCTGGAACCCCTCCGGCGGCAGCTCCACCCGGTCACCGTGGCTCATCCACACATCGAGCAGACCAAAGCCGTCGGCGCTGGCATGGTCCTCGATGTCGCGCAGCAGCCGCGAATGCCCCCGGGCCCGGACCTGGGCGTAGCCGAACTCCTTGTGATCCGACGGCGCCACCCGACCGCCAAGCTGCGCGCTCATCGCCTGCATGCCATAGCAGATGCCGAGCAGCGGCACCCCCAGCTCGAAGACCGCCGCCGGGATGCGCGGGGTCTCGGCGTCGGTGACCGTCTCCGGGCCACCGGAGAGGATCACCCCCGCCGGGGCAAAGTCCCGCACGGCCTGATTGCCGGCGTCACAGGCACGGATCTCGCAGTAGACCCCGCACTCGCGCACGCGGCGGGCGATGAGCTGGGTGTACTGCGAGCCAAAATCGAGAATGAGAACGCGGTGGGCGTGGATGTCCGCCCCGGACTGTTCGCTCACTGGCAACGGCTCCGAATGATTACTCGACGCGGTAGTTGGGGGCTTCCTTGGTGATCGTCACATCGTGGACATGACTCTCACGCATGCCGGCACCGGTGATACGAGCGAACTGCGGACGCGTGCGCATCTCCTCCATGGAGGCGCAGCCGACGTATCCCATGCTGGCGCGGATCCCGCCGATGAGCTGGTTGACGATGGTGACCATGCTGCCCTTGTAGGGCACACGACCCTCGATCCCCTCAGGGACGAGCTTGTCCACCGACTGCGAGCCCTCCTGGAAGTAGCGGTCGGCACTGCCCTGGCTGCCGGACATCGCCCCCAGCGAGCCCATGCCCCGGTACGCCTTGTAGGAGCGCCCCTGATAGAGCTCCACCTCGCCGGGCGCCTCTTCGGTGCCGGCCAGCAGACTGCCGATCATAACCGTATGGGCCCCACTGGCCAGGGCCTTGGCGGCATCCCCGGAGAAGCGGATCCCGCCGTCGGCGATCAGCGGCACGTCGGTGCCAGCCAGGGCCTGGGAGACGTTGGAGATCGCCGTCACCTGGGGCACCCCCACCCCGGCCACCACCCGGGTGGTGCAGATCGACCCCGGGCCGATGCCCACCTTGACCGCGTCGGCCCCGGCCTCGGCCAAGGCCCGGGCGGCATCACCGGTGGCGATGTTCCCGGCCACCACCTCCACGTCGGGATAGTGCCGCTTGACCCAGCGCACACGCTCCATCACGCCGCGGGAGTGACCGTGGGCGGTATCCACCACCAGGACATCGACGCCAGCGGCCGCCAGCGCCTCAGCACGCTCATCGGTCCCCTCGCCCACACCAACGGCGGCACCCGCCCGCAGGCGACCATGCTCGTCCTTGCAGGCGTTGGGGAAGTCCTGACTCTTTTGGATGTCCTTGACGGTGATCATCCCACGCAGCCGGAAGGCGTCGTCGACCACCAGGATCTTCTCGATGCGGTGCTGATGCAGCTTGCTCAACACCTCATCGCGCTCGGCCCCCTCGCGCACGGTCACCAGGCGCTCCTTCGGGGTCATGGCGACGGAGACCGGCTCGCTGACCCGGCTTTCAAAGCGCAGGTCGCGACCCGTCACGATGCCGACCAGCTCCTCGCCGTCGACCACCGGGACACCGGAGATCCCATGCTGGCGCGTGAGCTTGAGCACCTCACCGATGGTCATCACCGGCGAGACGGTGATCGGCTCCTTGATGATACCGCTCTCGAACTTCTTGACCCGGCGCACCTCGGCGGCCTGCTGCTCGACGGTCATGTTCTTGTGGATGATCCCCATCCCGCCCTGCTCGGCCAGGGCGATGGCCAGTCGCGCCTCGGTGACGGTGTCCATCGCCGCCGAGACCAGCGGGACATTCACCTGAATACGCCGGGTCAGCGGGGTACTCAGATCCACATCCCGGGGAAGCACGTGCGATTCAGCGGGAAGGAGGAGGACGTCATCGAAGGTCAGGGCTTCCTGGGCGATTCGCATGGTGTCGGGACCTCGGGCGCAGACGCTGACGAAAAAGGAGGATAGCCGCACATTTTACGGTGCCCTGGCACCCCCACTCAACAAACTTCCCATGGACGATGGCGGCGTGTAGCTTGTACCCATCCAGCCGGAGCGAGCGCCGCCGAGTATGGAGCGCCACAGCGACGAAATCGCCGTCTACACCCCCTCGCAGCTCAACCAGGAAGTGCGGGGCATGCTTGAGACGGTCCTGCCCTCCATCTGGGTCGAAGGCGAGATCTCGAACCTCGCTCGGCCGTCGTCCGGACACCTCTACTTCACCCTCAAGGACGCCGGCGCCCAGGTCCGCTGTGCGCTGTTCCGCGGCCGCGCCTCGGCGCTGCGCCAGCGCCCCGCCGACGGCGACCAGGTGCGCGTTCGGGCCAAAGCCAGCCTCTACCCCGCCCGCGGCGAGTTCCAGCTGATCATCGAACACCTGGAGCCGGCCGGTGAGGGCGCACTCCAGCGCGCCTTCGAGGCACTCAAACAGCGCCTGCAGGCCGAGGGCCTCTTCGACCCGGCGCACAAACGCCCCCTGCCCCGCCTGCCGCAGCGCCTGGGGGTGATCACCTCACCCACCGGCGCCGCCATCCGCGATGTCCTGCAGGTGCTGCAGCGCCGCTTTCCGGCGCTGCCGGTGCTCATCTACCCAGTCCCGGTTCAGGGTGAAGCCGCGGCGCCGGCCATTGTCCGGGCCCTGGAGCTGGCCGGGCGCCGGGGCGAGGTGGACGCCCTGCTACTCACCCGTGGGGGCGGCTCACTGGAGGACCTCTGGCCCTTCAATGACGAGTCGGTGGCCCGTGCTATCCGCGCCTGCCCGGTGCCGGTGGTCAGTGCCGTCGGCCACGAGGTAGATGTCACCATCTCCGATCTGGCCGCGGACCTGCGGACACCCACCCCGTCGGCCGCTGCCGAGACCCTCTCACCGGACCGACAGACCTGGCAGGAGCAGTACAGCCAACTGGGCCAGAGGCTGGCCAGTGCCGCCCGGCGGCGCCTGAACCGCGACGGCGAGCGGCTGGCGGCGCTCGAGCGCCGGCTGGCGGCGCAGCACCCGGGCCGACGCCTGCGCGACCGCGCGCAGCGTCTCGACGAACTCGAGACCCGCCTGCACCGCCTGGGCCGACAGACCGTCGAGACCCGGCGCGCGCGGCTGCACACCGCCGGGCAGCGCCTGCGGGTCCAGGATCCGCGCCGACGCGCCACCCAAGAGCGCCGGCGGGTCGAGGAGCTGGCGCAGCGCCTGCGTCAGGCGGCGCGGGGCCGGCTGACGGCCTCGCAGCAGCGACTGGGCAACGCCTCGCGCGCCCTGCACGCCGTCAGCCCCCTGGCCACGCTCGAGCGCGGTTACGCCGTGGTCCAACGCGCCGAGGATGCCGCCATCCTGCGCCGCGCCGACGCCGTGCAGGTCGGCGACCGCATCCATGCCCGGCTAGCCCACGGGGCGCTAGACTGTCGAGTCGAAGCCTGCCGCACCACGGAGGAAACACCCCGCGATGCCGACTGAGCCACGCAGCTGCCACCCCCGACGCGCGACGGCCCTGCTCATCGCCTGGATCGGGTTGATGCTGGCCACACCGCTGCACGCAGCCCCGCTGCCCGACTGGCCGGTCCCTGGTGGCGTGGCGCGAGTCGACTTGGAGACCGACAGCCGCCCCGAGGCCGTCCTTTATGACGACGAGCCGGTCCTCGTGCACTCCACCCCGCAAGGCTGGCAGGCGGTAGTGGGGATCGACCTCGGCGCCGAACCCGGGACCCACACCCTCAAGGTGGACGGCAGCCCGCACCCCTTCGAGGTCGAACCCATTGACTACGAGGAACAGCACTTGACCATCGACGACGAGGACATGGTCACACCCCCCGAGGAGACGCTGGAGCGGATCTGGGCCGAACAGCGTGAGATCCGCGCCGCCTTCCGCAGCCGCGAGGTCGATGCGCAGCCGCAGCTGCACCTGCACACCCCGGTGGCGGAGCACCGGGTGTCGGCCACGTTCGGGCTGCAGCGCTACCTCAACGGAGAGCCCCGCAACCCACACAACGGTCTCGACATGGCCGCCCCCACCGGCACGCCCATCGAGGCCGCGGAGGCCGGCCGGGTGGTGCAGACCGGGGACTACTACTTTAATGGCAAGACCGTGTTTATCGATCACGGCGCCGGCCTGATCACCATGTACTGCCACCTGGATGAGATCGACGTCGACAAGGGGCAGTGGATGGAACGCGGCGAACCGATCGGCACCGTCGGTGAAACCGGCCGGGTCACCGGCCCCCATCTGCACCTGAGCGTCATCCTCAACGGCAACGCCGTGGACCCCAATCTGTTCCTTTAGGACCCCACTGACCGAGAAAGGAGGCATCAATGTCCCAGCGCCGAGTCGTCATCTGCTCGCCCACCCGTACGCCGATCGGGACCTTCGGCGGCTCTCTCAAGAGCGTCCCCGCACCGGATCTCGGTGCCACCGCCATACGCGGCACCCTGGAGCGCTCCGGGCTCGACCCGGCGGCCGTGGACACCGTGGTCATGGGCAACGTCATCCAGGCCGGTTGCAAGATGAACCCGGCCCGCCAGGCCTCGATCAACGGCGGCGTTCCCGCCGAGACGCCGGCCCTGACGGTCAACCGCGTCTGCGGCTCCGGGGCGCAGGCCGTGGCCAACGCCTTCCAGGAGGTGGCACTCGGCTTCGCCGACACCGCCATCGCCGGCGGCATGGAGAACATGGACCGGGCCCCGTACCTGCTCATGCAGGGCCGCTACGGCTACCGCCTCGGCCACCAGCAGATCCTTGATGCGGTACTCAATGACGGCCTCAATGACGCCTTCTCGGACCAGCACTCCGGCTGGCACACCGAGGACCTGGCCGAGAAGTACCAGATCAGCCGCCAGGATCAGGACGAGTGGGCGCTGCGCTCGCAGCAGCGCTTCAGCACCGCCCAGTCCGCCGGCCATTTCGAGGCAGAAATTACCCCGGTGGACGTGCCCGGCCGCAAGGGGCCCACGCGCTTCGAGGCCGATGAACACAACCGCGGTGACACCACCCTGGAGGGTCTGCAGAAGCTGCGCCCGGCCTTCCGCAAGGAGGGCACCATCACCGCCGGCAACGCCCCCGGCGTCAACACCGGCGCAGCGGCCATGGTGGTCGCCGAGGAAGAGGCCGCGCGCCGGCACGGCCTCACCCCGGCGGCGCGCCTGGTGGCCTACGGCGTCGGCGGCGTCGAGCCGGGGATGTTCGGGATCGGGCCCGTCCCCGCGGTCAAGCAGTGCCTGCAGCGCGCCGGCTGGTCCACCGATGAGGTGGGGCGCTGGGAGATCAACGAGGCCTTTGCGGCCATCGCCATCGCCGTTACCCGGGATCTGGGCCTCGACCCGGAACGGGTCAACGTGGAAGGCGGCGCGGTGGCCCACGGCCACCCGATCGGTGCCACCGGCGCCGTGCTCACCACCCGACTGATCCACGCCATGCAGCGCGACGGCGTGGACAAGGGCGTGGTCACCATGTGCATCGGCGGCGGCCAGGGGGTGGCCCTGGCCATCGAGCGGATGTAACGGGTTCCCCGCCCCGGACACCGATCTGCCCGGCGGCCCATGGCCGTCGGGATCGGTGAAACAGCAGGCCCCGCGATGCGCGAGCATCCGGGGCCTTTTTCGCTCCGCCCCGCCGGACCGCGGGCCGGCTACAACGCCTCTCGGCCGTGGGGGGCGTCCAGATCCAACCGCGGCATACGGGCCACCAGCCCCGCGGGATTCAGAAAGGCGTGGCTGCGGTAGTAATGGTGCCGAATGTGCTCGAAGTCGGTGGTCTCGCCGAACGCCGGCATCTGGTAGAGCTCGCGCAGATAGCCCATCAGGTTCGGGTATTCGCGGATCTGGCGCTGCGAGCACTTGAAGTGCACGGCGTAGACGGCGTCGAAGCGGATTAGCGTCGTGTAAAGACAGATATCCGCCTCGGTAAGACGGTCCCCACAGAGATAGCGCTGCCGGCCCAGCACCTCCTCCCAGTGGTCCAGGGCCGCATAGAGGGTGTCGGCGGCCTCCTCGTAGGCCGTTTGACTGCCGGCGAAACCGCAGCGGTAGACGCCATTGTTGATCGGTTGATAGATCGCATCGATGGTCGCATCCACCGTTTCAACGAGATCCGCCGGGGCCAGATCCAGGTCGGTGCCGGCCAACGCCTCGAAGCGGTGGTCGAACATGCGCAGCAGTTCCCGCGACTCATTGTTGACCAGAGTCCCCTCGCGGCAGTCCCATAGCGCCGGCACGGTGACCCGGCCATTGGCCCGCGGCTCAGCGGCGGTGTAAACCTGATGGAGATAGGCGGCCCCGTGGATCGGATCCCCGGTGGCACCGGGGAAGTCGTCGCGCAGTTCCCAACCGTTCTCCAGCATCAGCGGGTGGACCACCGAGACGGAGATCACCGGCTCAAGCCCCTTCAGGCGCCGGGCGATCAGCACCCGGTGGGCCCACGGGCACGCCAGCGAAACGTAGAGGTGGTACCGCCCCGCCTCCGGTGCGAACCGCCCACCCGGCTCGACCCACGCCCGGAACCGGCTCTCGTCGCGCTGAAACCGACCGGTCTCGTCGTGCCTGTACGACTCCTGCATCCACTGCCCGTCCACCAGCAAGCCCATCGCTCCCTCCCCGGGCGGCCGCACGGTGCCACCCTGAATGTCTCAAAAAAAAGGCGGGATGACCGCACCGGCCACCCCGCCCCGTGTCCCCGGGAGCCTGGCTCCCGCCTACTCCAGCCCCTCGGGCATCTGCTGCTGCATGCCCTCCTGGACCCGCTGCTGGAGCTCCTCAAGCTCGGCCATCAGGTCGGCCGTCTCGGGGTAATCAGCCTCCATGGCCGCCAGCAGGTCCTCCTGGAACTCGCGCATGTCCCGCTCCATGCTCTCGCGGAACTCGTCATCGCGCATGGCCTCCTGCTGCTCCTGCTGGAGCTGCATCTGCGCCTCGTGGAACTCCTCGGCCAGCTCCTGCTGCTCCGCCTCGGAGACGTCCCCGGCCTCGAAGCGCTCGTAGATCTCCTGCATGCGCGAGTAATGCCGCTCAGGATCGTAGCCCAGATCCTCCATCTTGGCCGTGGCACGCTCCTCCAGGCGTCGCTGCTTCTCCTGAAGTTCGTCACTGGCCTCGAAGGTATCCTGCTGGATCTGCCCCAGCTGGCGCTGCAACTCCTGCAGGCGCTGCTGCGCCTCCATCAGCTCCGCATCCTGGGCCCCGGGGGCCTGCTGCTCGTCTGCCTCGGCCAGCGAGACGTGCAACGGGGCTGCGGCAATGAGCAGCGCAAGGAGCGCCGCCGTCGTCGTGCGAGTCATTGGTGAACTCCCTTAGCTATTCCCACCACGGAAGCGGCCCGGTGGCTACCGCGCCTCACCATGTTAGCACCAGACGAAGACGGCGCGCCCGCTGCTGCCCCGACGGCCGGGTTACTGGGGCATCTCGCCCTCGGGCATCGGCTGCTCACCGCCCATGCCCTGCTGCATCTCGGCCTGCAGCTCCTCCATCTCCTGCATCAGGTCCTCGGCCTCGGGGTTCTCGTCGTACATGGTGTCGATCAGGTCCTGCTCCAGCTGCTGGCGATCCTCCTGCCACGGCTGGACGAAGTCCTCATCCTGCATGGCCTCCTGCTGGGCCTGCTGCAGCTCCATGTGGATCTCCTGATC
>PULM01000161.1 GCA_003552345.1 Ectothiorhodospiraceae bacterium | reverse complement strand
CCGCGAGGGCGTTTGATGGATGCATGACAAAGTCCCCATCGCAAATCGCGTGGGTGACCGCCAGGGAGAGGGAAAATGGTGGGCCGTGCAGGATTCGAACCTGCGACCAGCGGATTAAAAGTCCGATGCTCTACCAGCTGAGCTAACGGCCCACCGGAGCGCGCATTCTAACCAAGCAGCCGCCTGCAGGGAAGCGCCCGGCGGCTATTCGTCGTCGGGCAGCAGACGGCGGATCTCCGCGACGCGCTGTTGCGCCAGGTTGGCGGCGGTGCTGTCCGGGTGCTCCTCCTGGACGGCCTCGAGCTTGTCGCGGGCGTCTTCCAGCCGGTCCTCCTCAAAGGCGATGTAGCCGAGCTTCAGGCGGGCGTCCGGCACCTTGTCGCTGTCGCCGTACTCGTCGATCACCCGTTCGAAGTATTCGCCGGCGGCCTCGAAGTCGCGCTCGGCGTAGTACGTCTCGGCGATCCAGTAGACGGCGTTGGCGGCGTAGTCGCTGTCCGGATCGGCATCAAGGACGTCACGAAAGCCTTCGCGGGCGTCCTCGTAGAGGCCGTCACCGAGCTGGCGGAAGGCCGCCTGGTAGAGCTCCCCGGCGTCGGCGTCCTCTTCGCTGTCTGGATCCTCAAGGTCGGGGATGGGGATCTGCTCGGGGGCCTCCGCCGGCCCGCGCTCCTGAAGCTCGCGCAGGCGGTCGTCGAGGTCGGCGTAGTGCTCGCGCTGGCGCTCCTGGAGCCGGCGGACCTGGCGGTCAAGGCTCTCGACATCGCCGCGTAGCTCGCGGTTTTCCTGCTTGATCCGCTCGACGTCGCGGACCAGCTCAGCCAGGCCGCGGCCATCGAGCAGGTCCTCGAGCCGATCGAGGCGCTGCTCGACGTCGTCGGCCACGGCCGGGGTGGCCAGCGCCAGGAGGGCGGTGAGGGTGGCGATCTTTCGCATAGCCGGGGTACCGCGTTATCAGTCGTAGAGCAGCTCGGCGCGGCGGTTCTCCGCCCACGCGTCCTCGTTGGATTCGTCGACCAGCGGGTCTTCCTCGCCGTAGCTGACCACCTCGAGCTGGTCCGAGCGGGCACCGTTGGCGCGCAGCAGCCGTTCCACGGCCTCGGCGCGCCGCTCGCCCAGAGCCAGATTGTACTCCCGCGAGCCGCGCTCGTCGGTGTGGCCCTCGATGGTCATCCGCTCATCGGGGTGCTCGCGCAGGAACTCGGCGTGGGCCTCCAGGATCGGGATGTCGTCGTCACGGATGTCGCTGGAGTCAAAGGCGAAGTGCACCCGCCGCGTCGCCAGGGGGCTGTCGGGTTCGTCGAGCACGGCGGCATCCAGCGGGTCGTCGGGATCCAGGCCTTCGGCCCGGGCCCGTTCCAGGCGCTCTTCCTCCGCGTCGTCCGGGTCGTCCAGGGCCTCGGTCTCGGTCGGGTCGAAGTCTTCCGTTTCGATCTCCGTGTCCTCGGCCGCCTCGTCGGGCGCTGCATCGGGGTCCTCGATCCAGTGGGCGCAGCCGACCAGCAGGGCCAGGCTGGCGGCCAGTCCCAGGGTGCGCAGCGGGCGGAGGGGATCTTGGTGGCTTCGGGCGATCATGGTAGCTCGGTCCTCGCAGGTGATGGGTTACCAGGCCGGTTCGCGGACGCGGGTGTTGGGCTGCTCGGTGGAGTCGAGCGGGGCCACCGCGCCGCCGATGATCGAGGCCGTCGCCAGGCGCTGGCCTTCGGTGCCGCCGGCGGTGTAGATGACCAGGTCGCCGTTGGGCGCAAAGCTCGGTGACTCGTCGGCGGGGCCGTCGCTGATGATCTGCACCGCCTCGGTCTCCAGATCCTGCAGGGCGATATAGTACTGCCCGTCGTGCTGGTGGACCATGGCCATGCGCTCGCCGTCCGGCGAGATGCTGGGCCGCGCGTTGTAGGGGCCCTCGTAGGTGACCCGCTCGGTCTCGCTGCCGTCCGGGGTGGTGCGATAGATCTGCGGGCGGCCGCCGCGGTCCGAGGTGAAGTAGAGCCACTCGCCGTCGGGGCTCCAGGTGGCCTCGGTGTCGATGGCCCAGTGGTCGGTGACGGGGCGGACATCGCCGCTGGCCACGTCGATGAGGTAGATGTTGGCGGCGCCGTCGCGGGAGAGGGTGACCGCCAGCTGCTCGCCATCCGGCGACCAGGCCGGGGCGCTGTTGATGCCGCGGAAGCTGGCCACCCGGTCGCGTTCGCCGGTGCGGATATCCTGGATGAAGATCTCCGAGCGCCGGCCTTCGAACGAGACGTAGGCCAGCCGGTCCCGCGAGGGTGACCAGGCCGGGGAGAGCAGCGGCTCGTCGGAGGTCAGGATGGTCTGCGGGCGGTGTCCGTCGGAGTCGGCCACCACCAGGCGGTGGCGGCGTCCGTCGCCGTCCTCGCGCTGTTCCACCGCCACGTAGGCGATCTGCTTGGTGAAGGTGCCCTCGCGGTCGGTGATCGCCTCGTAGATGCGATCGGAGATGTTGTGTGCCAGGGTGCGCAGGTGGCGCTCCTCGGTCCGGTAGCGGCGGCCGTCGGTCCGCTGCCCCTGAAAGGCGTCAAGGAGCTCGAAGCGGATCTCGTAGCGGCCGTCGCCGGCATCGTCGATGCCCCCGACCACCAGGTGGTCCACCCCCTGGGCACGCCAGGTCGAGAAGCGCACGTCTTCCAGACGCCCCGGCGTGTCCACCAGGTCGTCTTCCGGCAGGATGTCAAAGCGACCGGTGCGGACCAGGTTGGCCGTGATGATCGGGGCGATCTCGGTCTCCGGCTCGACCCCGTCGGCGCGCTGGAACGGTACGACGGCGATGGGGGTGGCGCCCTCGATCCCGCCGATGATGTCGATGACCAGGTCGTCATCGGCGCTGGCCTGGGCGGGCAGCACCAGCAGGGCCACCAGGGACAGGTTGATGCATATTCGTTTCAGTCGCGTCACGGCTCAACTCCGGTCCGGTGCGAATCGGAAGGTTAGGGTCTGCATGCGCTCCTGGAGCGCGGACTCGTCCGGGAAGGGTACCGGTGAGGCGGCCTGGACCGCGCGCTCGACCGAGCGGTCGAAGCCCGAGTCGCCGCTGCCGCTGACCACCTCCACGCGCCGCACGTCGCCGCTGCGCGAGAACGAGACCCGGATCACCGCCTCGAGCCCCTCCGGCGTCCCGGTGGGACGCCGCCAGTTGCGTTCGACGGCCTCGGCAATCGCGGCCGCATAGCGCTGCTGCTGGCCCTGGAGCCGGCGCTGCTCCTCGGCCTCCTGCCGGGCCGCCTCTTCACGCTGGCGCTCCGCCTCCAGCTCCTGCTGGCGCTGCGCCTCGCGCTCCTCCTCCATGCGCTGGCGGATCTCCTCGCGCAGTCGCTCCTGCTCTTCCGCCCGCTGCTCGGCCGGGTCCGGCTCCGGTTCGGGCTCCGGTTCCGGCTCGGGCTCTGGTTCGGGCTCTGGTTCGGGTTCCGGCTCGGGCTCTGGTTCGGGCTCGGGCTCTGGTTCGGGCTCGGGCTCTGGTTCGGGCTCGGGCT
>PULM01000114.1 GCA_003552345.1 Ectothiorhodospiraceae bacterium | reverse complement strand
GGTGGCCGAGGCACGCGCACCCCGAGCATCAACCGCATAACGCTCCATTCAAACCGACGGATCAGCATGACCGAAAAACTCGTCGTAGAAGACCTCTACAAGATTTTCGGCCCGAAACCCGAACGGGCCATGGAGCTGCTCAAGCAGGGCTACAACAAGGACGAGATCTTTCAGCGCACCGGCAACACCGTTGGCGTGCGCGAAGCGAATTTCACCATCCATGAGGGCGAGGTCTTCGTCATCATGGGCCTTTCGGGCTCCGGCAAGTCGACCATGGTGCGGATGTTCAACCGCCTGATCGACCCTACGTACGGGCATATTCGCCTCGACGGCCAGGACATCATGGAGATGAGCCAGCAGGAGCTGATCGACATGCGCCGGCGCGAGATGTCCATGGTGTTCCAATCTTTCGCCCTACTCCCGCACAAGACCGTCGCCGAGAACGCCGCCTTCGGCCTGGAGGTTTCCGGCTTCGGCGCCACCGAGCGACGCGAGAAGGCGCTCAAGGCCCTGGAGGCCGTCGGGCTGGCAGCCAACGCCGACAGCTACCCCGATGAGCTCTCCGGTGGCATGAAACAGCGCGTCGGCCTCGCCCGCGCCCTGGCCACCGACCCCTCCATCCTGCTCATGGACGAGGCCTTCTCGGCCCTCGACCCGCTGATCCGTACCGAGATGCAGGACGAGCTGATTCGCCTGCAGCAGGAGCAGAGCCGCACGGTCATCTTCATCTCCCACGACCTGGACGAGGCCATGCGCATCGGCGATCGCATCGCCATCATGGAAGGCGGCCAGGTGGTGCAGATCGGCACCCCGGAGGAGATCGTCTCCAACCCGGCCAACGATTACGTGCGCTCCTTCTTCTACGGTGTGGACGTGAGCCAGGTCTACAGCGCCGGCGACATCGCCGAGCGCCGCCGGGTTACCGTGATCCAGCGCCCCGGTGTCGACGTGCGCGCCGCACTCGAGCGGCTCAAGCACTACGCCAGCGACATCGGCGTGGTCATCGACCGCAACCGCCGCTTCCAGGGCCTGGTCTCCATCGACAGCCTCACCGACGCCATCCGCAGCGGCGGCAGCACCGAGTACGGCGATGCCTTCCTCGGGGGCGTGCAGACCATCGCCGCGGATACGGCGATCTCCGACGTGCTCGGCCCCTCGGCCGAGAGCGAGTACCCGCTGGTCGTGGTGGACGAGGAAGGACACTACGTCGGCACCCTCTCGCGCAGCCAGCTGCTGCTCACGCTGGATCGCACCCAACAGGCGTAAGGGACAGACATGCAAGGCCAAGATCACGACCAACCGGATCTCGAGGAACACGAACCCATCGGCCCCATCGACCGGGCGGCCGAGTGGATGAGCGAAAACGTCCTGGACCGGATCACCATCGGCGACTGGATCGAAAACGGCGTCGACTGGATCAGTGACAACCTGGAGCCGCTGCTCGACGGCATCGAGGGCACCATCCGCGCCCTGGTGGACGCCACCGAGTTCCTGCTCCTCTACCCGCTGTGGATCGTCGCCTTCTTCCTGGTGATTGGTGCCTGGCGGGCCTGGGGGCGCAGGGCCGGGCTGATCGCCCTCGGCGTGGCCGTGGCGCTGTTCGGCATGGGGCTGTTCTCCGAGGCCATGCAGGCCCTGCTCTGGTACCCACCACCGTGGGTGCTGGCGCTGGTGCTGATTGTGCTCAGCTTCTGGCGCGTGGGCTGGCGCTTCGGGCTCTTTGCCATCATCGCCCTGGCGCTGATCTTCAGCATGGACCTGTGGCCGGAGACCATCCGCACCCTGTCGCTGGTGGTCGCCTCCTCCATCGCGGCGCTGATCATCGGCCTGCCCATCGGCATCGCCATGTCGCGCAGCGACCGGGTCGAGATGCTGGTGCGCCCGGTCCTTGACCTGATGCAGACCATGCCGCCGTTCGTCTACCTGATCCCGGCGGCGATCTTCTTCGGGCTGGGCACGGTGCCGGGGGCCATCGCCACGCTGATCTTCGCCATGCCGCCGGCGGTGCGCCTGACCAACCTCGGCATCCGCCAGGTCAGCCAGGAGCATGTGGAGGCCGGTCAGGCCTTCGGCTGCACACCGCGGCAGCTGCTGGTGAAGATCCAGTTGCCGCTGGCGATGCCGTCGATCATGCAGGGCATCAACCAGACGATCATGCTGGCGCTGTCCATGGTGGTCATCGCCTCGATGATCGGCGCCGGCGGCCTGGGCGGCACGGTGCTCACCGGCATCCAGCGCCTGCAGGTCGGCCTCGGCTTCGAGGGTGGTCTGGCCGTCGTCTTCCTGGCCATCCTGCTGGATCGCATCTCGCAGAGCTTCGGCGAGCGCCAGCGCGGCCGGGGACGCGATTACGGGGCGCTGCTGCGCTGGTTCTTCGGCAACCGCCAGCAGGGTCCGGCCGCTCAGGGCTGAACACGAATCCGGCCCCGTGTCCGGCCCTCCGGGGCCGGCGCGGGGCGGACAGAGGGAAAGCAGCAGAGGAGTGGTACCATGCGACGCAAGCTGACGACTGCGGCGGCCACCGCCGCCATCACCGCCGGTATGGCCACCGCGGCCAACGCCGACGAGATCCGCATCGGCTGGACGGCCTGGGCCGACGCCGAGTTCATCACCCAGATCGCGGATCACCTGATCACCGAGGAGTTCGGCACCGACGTCGAACTGGTGCAGACCGACATCGCACCCCAGTACACCGGGCTCGCCGACGGGGACATCGACCTGATGCTGATGTCCTGGCAGCCGATCACCCACGAGGACTACCTCGAGGAGTTCGGTGACGAGATCGAGGATCTGGGCGTGCTCTACGACGGCGCCAAGCTTGGCTGGCTGGTGCCGGAGTACCTCTACGACCTCGGCCTGACCTCCATCGAGGACCTGCAGGACGATGAGTGGGTGGATCATCTGGGCGGCCAGATCCAGGGCATCGACCCGGGCGCCGGCCTGACCCGCCTCTCCCATGACACCATCGATGAGTACGGCCTGGACTTCCAGCTGATCGAGGCCTCTGACTCCGCCATGACCGCCGCCCTCGATCGGGCCGTGCGCCGCGACGAGGCCATCGTGGTCACCGGCTGGAGCCCGCACTGGAAGTTCGGCGCCTACGACCTCGAGTACCTGGACGACCCCAAGGAGGCCCTGGGCGAGGCGGAGCACATCAACGCCATGTCCCGGCAGGGCTTCGGGGACGATCATCCTGAGGTGGCGGAGTTCGCCAGCTGCATGGAGATCGACCTGGAGAAGCTCAACGAGTACATGTACCTCGGTGAAGAGGAGTCCACCGATCACGCCGTCGACAAGTTCCTCGACGAGGAAGGCGACCTGATCGACCAGTGGGTCGACTGCGCCCGCGACTGATCGGCCGGGCGTGACACGGGGCCCGGCCCTTGCCGGGCCCCCGCCGTTTCGGCGAAATTATTCATGCGCAAGCGCATAACCTAGAGAGCCACAGAGGGAGCACCCATGAACAACAAGACCAAGAGCCTGGTCCTCTCCGGCGCGGCCG
>PULM01000033.1 GCA_003552345.1 Ectothiorhodospiraceae bacterium | reverse complement strand
ACCGTGGTGTTCCTGATCGGGGTTGGGGGGCTGGAGCCCGCCGGCCTGCGGGTCCGGCACTGGCTGCTGACCGGTTTCGGCGGCGAGCCGGCGTTGCTGGCACGGCTGGCCGAGCTGCTGGCGGCAAGCCAGGGGGTGGTGAGCTACAACGGCAAGTCATTCGATATCCCCCTGCTCAAGAGCCGCGCGCGGATGCACGGGGTCGATCTGCGGCTGGACGGTCTCCTGCATCTGGATCTGCTCCATCCGACGCGGCGGGTCTTTCGCCGGCACTGGCCGGATTGCCGGCTGGCCACCGTCGAGCGGCGGTTGCTGGGCCGCGAGCGGCTCGACGATCTGCCCGGGGCCGAGGCGCCCGCGGCCTGGCTCGACTTCCTGCAGCGCGGCGACCCGCGGCAGTTGCCGGCGGTGCTTCGCCACAATGGAGACGACATCCTGGCCCTGGCCGCCCTCTGGGCGGCGCTGGACCGGGTCTATGAGGAGGAGGGGGCGTCGTGAAGACGACGGCGCGGGTCTTTATCGGCGGCCCCGCTGAGCTGCCACCGGATCGCCACCCCACGGGCTTTTACAAGCAAGAGATCACAACCGCCTGCCAGCTGGGCCCCGAGGGGCTGGCGGGGGATCACCACGCCGACCGGCGGGTCCATGGCGGCCCCGAACGGGCCGTCAATCACTATCCCGCTGAGCACCTGGCGTGGTGGCCGGAACGGTTCCCGACGGCGGCGCCGCGTTTCGTGCCTGGGGCGTTCGGGGAGAACCTCTCCACCGAGGGGTGGCTGGAGGGTGATGTCGCGGTGGGAGACCGCTTTCGCCTCGGCACGGCACTGATCGAGGTGGCGCAGCCGCGTCTGCCGTGCTGGAAGGTGGATCGGCGCTTTGACGTCGACGGCATGGCGCGGGCCATGGTCGAGACGGGTTGCACCGGCTGGCTCTATCGGGTGATTGAGCCTGGCACGGTCGAGCCGGGGGCGGCGCTGGAGCGGTGTACGAGCCACCCGCAGCGACTGACCATCGATGAGCTTTGGGCGCTGCACCGCGAGCCGCAGGCAGATCCCGAACGCATGGCCCTGGCCGCCGAGATGCCGGAGCTGGCGGCGGCGTGGCGCGACCGTTTCCACCAGCGCGTGGTCTGGCTGCAGCGCCAGGGGCGCGCGTGATACCACCGGCGCCGTTGCCGGGCCGGAGTGTCGATGCCGCCCGGGGCGGTAACCAGCCAGACATTTCGCTAAGGAGGTTTTGATGGGGGTAGATCCTGTTGAGGCGCTGGATCGGCTGATCGAGGGCAACCGGCGGTTCATGGCCGATGCCCCGGGCGATCCGGACCGGTTCAACGCCGAACGCCGCGGGCAGTTGGTCAGCGGCCAGGCACCCTTCGCGGCCATCCTCTCCTGCGCCGATTCGCGGGTGCCCGCCGAAGTGGTCTTTGATCAGGGGCTGGGTGACCTCTTTGTGGTGCGGGTGGCCGGTAATATCGCTGCGCCCTCGCAGATGGGCAGTCTGGAGTTCGCCGCGGAAAAACTGGGCGTGCGCCTGGTGGTGGTCCTCGGCCACTCCTGCTGCGGGGCCATCGACGCCACCGTCGAGGCGCTGCGTGAACAGGTGGAAGCCCCCACCGAGGGGCTGCGCAAGATCCTCGATCGGGTGCGCCCGGCGGTGGAGCCGCTGCTGGCCGAGTCCCTCGAGCCGCCGGATCTGTCCCGTGAGGCGGTGCGCGCCAACGTGCGCATGGCAGCGCGAATGCTGCGCGAGGAGTCGCCGATCCTCGCCCGGCTGCGCGCCGAGCAGGGACTGGCCGTGGTCGGTGCCGAATACGATCTGCCCACGGGGGCGGTGCGCTTCTTCGACGGCCTGACCGACGCCGGTGAACTGCCGCCGGCGGATCAGCGTTAGCGGCCTCCGCGGCGGGTGCACGGCAGCCGTTGCATCGCTATCCTGACCCGTTTTGGGCAAGCGCGGAGGAGACGGTGCAGGCGGATGCGGCAGGGGCAGAGAGTGGGGCGCTGCGCTTTGAGCGCATCGCGAGCGATGGCGCGGCGCGGCGCGGCCGGCTGCATCTGCCGCGGGGCAGTATCGAAACCCCGGCTTTCATGCCGGTGGGGACCTACGGCACCGTCAAGGGGCTGACCCCGGAGGAACTGCGCGAACTGGGCGCCGAGATCATCCTCGGCAACACCTTCCATCTGTGGCTGCGCCCCGGTACCGAAGTGGTCCGCCTGCATGGGGATCTGCACGACTTCATGAACTGGCAGCGGCCGATCCTCACCGACTCCGGCGGCTTTCAGGTCTACAGCCTTGGCGAACTGCGCAAGGTCACCGAGGAGGGGGTGCACTTTCGCTCACCGGTGGACGGCGCCCGGGTGTTCATGGGGCCGGAGGAGTCGATGGCCGTCCAGCGCGAGTTGGGCTCGGACATCGTCATGATCTTTGATGAGTGCCCCCCGTACCCGGCCGAGCGTCAGGCGGTGCAGCGTTCCATGGAGCTGTCGCTGCGCTGGGCGGCGCGCAGCCGTCGCGCCCATGGCGACAATCCGGCGGCGCTGGTCGGGATCGTCCAGGGCGGCATCTACCCCGAGCTGCGCCGGGCCTCGCTGCAGGGGCTGATGGAGATCGGTTTCGACGGCTACGCCATCGGCGGCCTGTCGGTGGGCGAGCCGCGCGAGGAGCGCGACGCCGTGCTCGAGGACCTGGAGCCGCGCCTGCCGGCCGATCGGCCGCGCTATTTGATGGGCGTGGGTAAGCCGGAGGATCTGGTCGAGTGCGTCCGGCGCGGTGTGGACATGTTCGATTGCGTGATCCCCACCCGCAATGCGCGCAACGGCTTCCTGTTCACGTCCGAGGGGCTGGTGCGCCTGCGCAACAGTCGCTACCGCACGGATACGACACCGGTGGATCCGGCCTGCGACTGTTACACCTGCCGCAATTACTCGCGGGCCTATCTCAAGCACCTGGAGCGCTGCAACGAGATGCTTGGCTCGCGCCTGGCGACGCTGCACAACCTGCATTACTACCAGCGATTAATGGCGGGTCTGCGTGCGGCGATCCGCGACGGTGCGCTCGCCAGCTTCGTGGACGATTTCTACGCACGGCGGGGGCAAAGGCCGCCGACCCTATGACATAATACGCCGCAACCGGACCGCCGCAGGGCGGTCTCGATGCGCTAACCGACAGATTCTGAAGGGGGAATGCGCGCATGCTGATGGACTTCTTCATCTCGCCGGCCCACGCTCAGCAGGCAGGTGGCGGCGGAGATATGCTCTTTTTTCTGATCTTCACCGTTCTGCTGGTGGCGGTCTTCTACTTCCTGCTCATCCGCCCGCAGCGTCAGCGCATGAAGCAGCACCAGCAGATGGTCGAGGGGCTGGCCGAGGGTGACGAGGTGGTGACCAGCGGGGGCGAGCTGGGTCGCATCACGCGCCTGGGCGAGCAGTTCGTGCGCGTCGAGGTGGCCAAGGGCGTCGAGTGGAATATCAGACGCGATCTGATCGGCAACGTCCTGCCCAAGGGCACCCTGGACGAGGCCCGCGGCGGCAAGAGCCAGGCCCCGACTGAATCCACTGAGTGAACACCATGGAGAGCGTTATGGATTTTCTGATTTCTGCCGCGCAGGCTCAGCAGCAGCAGCCGGAGGAGCCCAACGTCTGGTTCAGCATCATCCTGCTGGTGGGTATGATCGCCCTGTTCTACTTCCTGCTGATCCGTCCGCAGACCAAGCGGGCCAAGGAGCATCGGCAGATGGTCGAGGAGCTCTCCAAGGGCGATGAGGTGGTCACCAATGGGGGCACGCTGGGCCGCATCACCGAGGTGGGGGAGACCTTTGCCACCATCGAGGTGGCCAACGGCGTGCAGCTGCAGATCCAGAAAAACGCTGTGGCCAACGTCATGCCCAAGGGGACCCTCAAGGAACAGGACAAGAAGGGCAAGTAGTCCTTGAACCGCTATCCGCTCTGGAAATACCTGCTGGTGGTCGCCGTCCTGGTGGTCGGCGGCCTGTTCGCGCTGCCCAATCTCTTCGGCGAGGATCCGTCGGTGGTGATCACCACCGGTGATGATGAGATCCCCAGCGAGGAGGTCCAGTCCGATGTCCTTTCCTTCCTAGAGGAGGAGGGCTACAAGCCGCTTTCGGCGGAGGTGCTGGAGGGGCAATGGGTGCTGCGCTACGGCTCGACGGACGAGCAGATGCGGGCCTCGGATCTGATCTCCGCCAAGCTCGACCGGGACTACTCCGTGGCCATGACCCTGGTACCGGCCACCCCGCGCTGGCTGCGCGCCATCGGTGCCGAGCCCATGTTCCTGGGCCTGGATCTGCGCGGCGGTGTGCACTTCCTGCTCCAGGTCGACATCGATGCCATGGTCGGCGAGACCATGGAGGGGCACCAGCAGGATATCCGGACCCTGTTCCGGGAAGAGCGGATCCGTTTCTCCGCGCTGGAGCTCACCGACGATCAGCAGATCCGCATGGCCTTCGCGGACTCGGAGCTGCGCGAGCGGGCCCGCAGCGCGCTCGAGGAGCAGATCGATGGCCTCGCCTACAGCGAGGAGACCGACGACGACGCCTATCTCCTGATCGCCTCCATGGATGAGGAGGAGCTTCAGGAGATGAAGGACCTAGCGGTCCAGCAGAACATCACCACATTGCGCAATCGGGTCGACGAGCTGGGCGTTGCCGAGCCGGTGGTCCAGCGCCAGGGGGCGGATCGGATCGTGGTCCAGCTGCCCGGCATCCAGGACCCCGGGCAGGCCAAGGAGATCCTCGGCGCCACGGCGACCCTCGAGTTCCGCTTCGTCGATCACGCCAACTTCCCCTTCACCGGCGATCCCGACGACCCGCCGGACGGCTCCGAAGTCTTCCCGCAGCGCGATGGCGGTTACGTCGCCCTGGAGCGTCAACGCATCCTCTCGGGGGATCGGATCATCGACGCCTCGTCCGGCTTCGATCAGGAGAGCGGCTCGCCGGAGGTGAACATCCGCCTCTCTGGCACCGGCGGGCGGATCATGAACCGCGCCACCCGCGATCGGGTCGGCGATCACATGGCCGTGCTCTTCCGTGAGCGGGTCTCCGAGACCGAGATGGTCGACGGCGAGCCCGAGCGGGTGATCCGCGAGATCGAGGAGGTGATCTCGGTGGCGCGGATCCGCGAGGGGCTGGGCAGCCGGTTCCGCATCACCGGTCTGGATTCCAGCCAGGAGGCCAGCAACCTGGCCCTGCTGCTGCGTGCCGGTGCGCTGGCCGCGCCCATCGACATCGTCGAGGAGCGGACCATAGGCCCGAGCCTCGGCGCGGAGAACGTCGAGCGCGGCTTCATGGCCGTGGTCCTCGGCTTCCTGCTGGTGATCGCCTTCATGGCGGCCTACTACCGGACCTTCGGCCTGGTGGCGAATCTGGCGCTGCTCAGCAACCTGGTGATCATCGTCGCGGTGCTCTCCATGCTCCAGGCGACGCTTACGCTGCCTGGCATCGCCGGTATCGTGCTCACCGTGGGTATGGCGGTGGACGCCAACGTGCTGATCTTCCAGCGTATCCGCGAGGAGCTGAAGGCCGGTGCGCCGATCCAGACCGCCATCGATGCCGGTTACGGCAAGGCCCTGTCGACCATCGCCGACGCCAATGTGACCACCCTGATCGCCGCGCTGGTGCTCTTTCTCTTCGGCACCGGGCCGGTGCAGGGGTTTGCCGTGACGCTGGCCATTGGCCTGGCCACGTCGATGTTCACCGCCATTGTCGGCACCCGTGCCGTGATCAACCTGATCTACGGCGGGCGTAAGGTCTCGGAGCTCAAGATCTAGCCATGGAGATCTTCAAGAACGATCCCAACATCGACTTCCTCGGCCGGCGGCGGATCGGCTTCACGCTCTCGGCGGTGCTGCTGGTGCTCTCCATCGGCTCGCTGCTCTGGCAGGGGCTCAATCTGGGCATCGACTTCACCGGCGGCACGCTGGTTGAGGTCGGCTACGAGCAGTCTGTCGAGGTTTCCGAGGTCGAGGCCGCGCTGCAGGGCACCGACTATGCGGATGCTCAGGTCCTGCACTTCGGCTCGCCGCGCGAGATCATGGTGCGCGTCCCGCCGATGGACGACGTCGAGCAGGCGGCGATCTCCGAGGAGATCCTCGCCAAGCTGCGCGAGGCCCACGACGGGGTCGAGCTGCGCCGTGTCGAGTTCGTCGGCCCGCAGATCGGCCGCGAGCTGACCGAGCAGGGACTGCTGGCGCTGCTCTACGCCCTGGGCGGCGTGCTCGTCTATGTCGCCTTCCGGTTCGAGTATCGCTTCGCCCTCGGTGCCGTGGCGGCCCTGATCCACGATATCGTGCTCATCCTCGGGTTCTTCTCGCTGACACGGCTGACCTTCGACCTCACTGTGCTGGCGGCGTTGCTGGCGACCATCGGTTACTCGCTCAACGACACCATCGTGGTTTCCGACCGGATTCGAGAGAACTTCCTCAAGGTCCGTAAAGGGACCACCGAGTACGTCATGAACCTGGCCATCAACCAGACCCTGTCGCGGACCCTGGTGACCTCGTTCACGACGCTGCTGGTGGTCGGCTCGCTGCTGTTTTTGGGCGGCGAGATCATCCACGGCTTCGCCATGGCGTTGCTCGTCGGTGTCCTGGTCGGTACCTACTCGTCGATCTTCATCGCCAGCGCCTCATCGCTGGCCATGGGCGTGAGCAAGCAGGATCTGCTGCCGCCCGAAAAGGAGGGCGAGGATCAGGAGGACCACGAGTCGGTGGTTCCGCCGAGCGAGCGCCCCTAAGCCCCGGGGCCGCCGGGTGGGCCTGGCCCGCCCGGCGGCATCGGTGGCTCCTTCCCCCGCCAATCCCCCGCTGATTTTCGCACCGACGACGCGCTATGCTGTCCCCTCGGCCCCTCTGGATTGGGGAAGATCAAGCGAGCGGGAGTCGAGCATGTCCGTCTGCGATGGTTTTGTCGGCGCGATCGGGAATACGCCGCTGATCCGCCTGCCGCGGCTCAGCGAAGAGACCGGCTGTGAGATCCTCGGCAAGGCCGAGTTCATGAACCCTGGCGGGTCGGTCAAGGACCGGGCCGCGCTGGCCATCATCCAGGCGGCGGAGAGAAGCGGCGCGCTGCGCCCCGGTGGCACCGTGGTCGAGGGCACCGCCGGCAACACCGGCATCGGCCTGGCCCACATCTGCAACGCCCGCGGCTATCGCTGCGTCATCGTCATCCCCGAGACCCAGAGCCAGGAGAAGATCGATCTGCTCCGCACCCTGGGGGCTGAGGTGCATACCGTCCCCGCCGCCCCCTACCGCGAGCCCGGCAACTATCAGAAGGTGGCCGGGCGCATGGCCGCGGAGATGGACAACGCGGTCTGGGCGAACCAGTTCGATAACACCGCCAATCGCGAGGGTCACTACCGCACCACCGGTCCGGAGATCTGGGCGCAGACCGACGGTCGGGTCGATGCCTTCGTCGCGGCCACCGGCACCGGTGGGACGCTGGCCGGCGTGTCGCGGGCGCTCAAGGAGCGCTCAGCGCAGACGCGCATCTTCCTCGCCGACCCGGCGGGCAGCGCGCTCTACAACTTCGTCCGCGCCGGCGAGCCGGCGCCGACCGAGGGGGGTTCCATCACCGAGGGGATTGGCAGTAGCCGTGTAACAGCTAATCTTCAGGATACGGACATCGATGACGCTTTTTGCATACCGGATGCCGAATCGGTGCCGATGGTCTATCGGCTCCTGAGGGAAGAGGGGCTATTCCTTGGCAGTTCGTCGGGGGTCAACGTGTGCGGGGCGATCCGCGCCGCCGAGGAGCTCGGGCCCGGACACACCGTGGTGACGATCCTCTGTGATGGAGGGGGCCGCTATTACTCGAGACTCTTTAATCCGGACTGGCTGGCGGAGCGGGGGCTCGCCTGACCCCGCCCGTCTCTGCGGTCCAGTCGCCCTGCCTCCGGGGGTGCAGCCCGTCGACCCCGCCCGCCGGCTGTGCCCCCCGACGCCCTTCTTCCGGAACATTCGTGCGCATTTTTGCGTCCAATCAACTGGAGCCGCTTTCGCTGGTTCGCGACGTCACCTCAAGACTCCGTGAGGGGGGTGCTGTATATGGATACCGCCGAAGACCTGATTGCCCGCTACGCCCGCAGCTACGAACGCCGCCAGGAGCAGCAGCTGTCCCTGGCCGAGTACCTGGAACTCTGCCGGGATGAGCCGACGGCCTACGCCTCGCCAGCGGAGCGGCTGGTTGCGGCGATCGGTGAGCCGCAGGTCTATGACACCTCGAAGGACGAGCGGCTGGGGCGTATCTTCCTCAACCGCACCCTAAAGATCTACCCGGCCTTCGAGGACTTCTACGGCATGGAGGAGACCATCGAGCGGCTGGTCGGTTTCCTCAATTACGCCGCCCAGGGGCTGGAGGAGCGCAAGCAGATCCTCTACCTCCTCGGGCCGGTCGGTGGTGGTAAGTCTTCGCTGGCCGAGCGGCTCAAGCACCTGATGGAGCGCTACCCGATCTACGTACTCAAGGCCGGCGAGGAGATCAGCCCGATCTTCGAAAGCCCCCTGGGTCTGTTCGATCCCGAGCAGCACGGCCCGGAGCTGGAAGAGCGCTTCGGCATCCCGCGTCGCAAGCTCAGCGGGCTGCTCTCGCCCTGGGCGGTCAAGCGGCTGGATGAGTTCGGCGGCGATCTGAACCGCTTCCGGGTGGTCCGCCTCTATCCGTCCAAGCTGCGGCAGATCGGGGTGGCGAAGACCGAGCCCGGCGATGAGAACAACCAGGACATCTCCTCGCTGGTGGGCAAGGTGGACATCCGCAAGCTGGAGCTCTACAGCCAGAACGACACCGATGCCTACAGCTACTCCGGCGGTCTCAACCGCGCCAACCAGGGCATCCTCGAGTTCGTCGAGATGTTCAAGGCGCCGATCAAGATGCTCCACCCGCTGCTCACGGCCACCCAGGAAGGCAACTACGTCGGCTCGGAAAACATCGGCGCCATCCCCTTCCACGGACTGGTCATGGCCCACTCCAATGAGTCGGAGTGGCAGAGTTTCCGCAACAACAAGAACAACGAGGCGTTCCTCGACCGGATCTCGGTGATCAAGGTGCCGTACTGCCTGCGCGTCTCCGAGGAGCGGCAGATCTACGACAAGCTGATCCGGGAGAGCGAGCTCGCCGACGCGCCGTGTGCGCCCTGGACCCTGGAGATCATGGCGCGCTTCTCGGTGCTCACCCGGCTCAAGGAGCACGAGAACTCCAGCCTCTACTCCAAGATGCGTATCTACGATGGCGAGAGTCTTAAGGAGACCGACCCCAAGGCGAAGTCGATGCAGGAGTACCGGGACCAGGCCGGCGTCAACGAGGGCATGGACGGGATCTCCACGCGCTTCGCCTTCAAGGTCCTCTCGCAGACCTTCAACTACGAGAACGAGGAGGTGGCTGCTGACCCGGTCCACCTGCTCTATCTGCTTGAGCAGAACATCAAGCGCGAGCAGTTCCCGGAGGAGACCGAGCGCAAGTATCTGGAGATCATCAAGGCCGAGCTGGCCCCGCGCTACGCGGAGTTCATCGGCAACGAGATCCAGAAGGCGTACCTGGAGTCCTACGACGATTTCGGCCAGAACCTCTTCGAGCGCTACGTTGGCTACGCCGACGCCTGGATCGAGGATCAGGACTTCAAGGATCCCGACACCGGGCAGTTGATGGACCGCCAGGCGCTCAACCAGGAGCTGACCAAGATCGAGAAGCCGGCTGGGATCGCCAACCCGAAGGACTTCCGCAACGAGGTGGTCAAGTTTGCGCTGCGCGCCAAGGCCCAGCAGGGCGGGCAGATGCCGAGCTGGACCTCCTACGAGAAGATCCGCGAGGTCATCGAGAAGCGGATGTTCAGCCAGGTGGAGGACCTGCTGCCGGTGATCAGCTTCACCACCAAGGGCGACTCCGACACCGAGCGCAAGCACAGCGAGTTCGTTCGGCGCATGGTCGAACGGGGGTATACCGAGCGCCAGGTGCGACGTCTGGTGGAGTGGTACATGCGCGTCAAGCAGGCCGGCTGATCCGGCAACAAGGGGGGTGCGTCCTTGGTCAATATCATCGACCGGCGCCGCAATCCGAAGGGCAAGAGCCTGGCCAACCGCCAGCGGTTCCTCCGGCGGGCCAAGCGCCAGGTGCTGGATGCGGTCAACGAGGCCTCGGGTCGCCGCAAGGTCACCGACGTAGCCGGCGGGGAGCAGATCACCATCCCCGCCGATGGCCTCCACGAGCCGAGCTTTCGCAAGGCTGCCGGACGCGGCGTGCGCGAGCACGTGGTCCCGGGCAACAAGGAGTACGTGGTCGGTGACACCATCCCGCGCCCGGACGGGCAGGGCGGTAGTGGCGGACGGGAGGGCAGTCCCGACGGCGAGGGCGAGGACGAGTTCACCTTCGCCGTCAGCCGGGACGAGTTCCTGGACCTCTTCTTCGAGGGGTTGGAGCTGCCGGATCTGGTCAAACGGCAGGTGAAGAAGGCCGAGCAGTACACGCAGCAGCGGGCGGGCTACTCGGTCAGTGGTTCGCCCTCGAACCTGAACGTCGAGCGGACCATGCGCAACTCCCTATCCCGGCGCATCGCACTGCGTCGGCCCAAGGGCGAGGACCTGCAGGCCCTGGATGAGGAGATCGACCGCCTGGAGCGTGCCGGGACCGAACCGGAGCGGCTGCGCGAACTCATCGAGCTGCGCCGGAACAAGCAGGAGCGCTCCCGGGCCATCCCCTATATCGATCCGGTGGATATCCGCTACAACCGCTTTGATCACGTCCCGCAGCCGGTTTCGCAGGCGGTGATGTTCTGCCTGATGGACGTCTCCGGTTCCATGACCGAGGACATGAAGGATCTTGCCAAGCGGTTCTTCATGCTCCTCTATCTCTTCCTCGAGCGCCGCTATCGGCATGTGGATATCGTCTTCATCCGCCATACCCACGTTGCGCAGGAGGTCGACGAGGACACCTTCTTCTACTCCCGGGAGACGGGCGGCACCCTGGTCTCGCCGGCGCTGGCGATGATGCGTGACATCATCGAGGACCGCTATCCCGTCAGCGACTGGAACATCTACGGGGCGCAGGCCTCGGACGGGGACAACACCCCGGCGGACAACCCGGCCACCACCCGGCTGATGGCCGACGGGATCCTGCCGCTGTGCCAGTATTTCGCCTACATCGAGGTCGGTGGCGGTCAGGCCTTCCACGTCCCTTCCGACCTGTGGCGGGCCTACGATCGGCTGGCCCGCTCGGAGTCGCCCCTGGCCATGCGTCGGGTGCAAACGCGGGGTGACATCTTCCCGGTCTTCCGGGAGCTCTTCACACCGGCTGAACTCAAGGGCTGAAGCCTGAACGCTGAACCCTGAGCTCCTGAACCTTCAGATACTGGAGACGATCCCGATGGCACCGAATGCGGCGGTTCAGCAGCAACCCCTGTTCACCGGCCTCGACTGGGACTACCGCGACGTGATGCGCGTCTACGACGCCATCGAGCGGATCGCCCACGAGGAGCTGGAGCTCGACGTCTACCCCAACCAGATCGAGGTCATCAGCTCCGAGCAGATGCTCGATGCCTACGCATCCATGGGTATGCCACTGTTCTATCGGCACTGGTCCTTCGGCAAGCATTTTGCCCGCGATGAGATGCTCTACCGCAAGGGGTACACCGGGCTCGCCTACGAGATCGTCATCAACTCCAAGCCGTGTATCTCCTACATCATGGAGGAGAACACGCTCACCATGCAGACGCTGGTGCTCGCCCACGCGGCTTTCGGCCACAACCACTTCTTCAAGAACAACCGCCTGTTCCGGGAGTGGACCGATGCCGAGGGCATCCTCGACTATCTGGATTTCGCCAAGGGGTACATCGCCGAGTGCGAGGAGCGATACGGGGTGCGCGCCGTGGAGCAGGTCCTTGATGCCGCCCATGCCCTCATGAGCCAGGGCGTGCACCGCTATCCCAAGCCGCAGACGCGGAGCCTGCGCGAGGAGCGCGATCGCGAGATCGAGCGGGTCCGCTACGAGGAACAGACCTACAACGCCCTCTGGCGTACCGTGCCCACGGATCCGGACGGCGAACTACCCGGTGGTGCGGATCCGGTGGAGCAGCGCATGCAGCGCCTCGGCCTGCCCGAAGAGAACCTGCTCTACTTCCTGGAGAAGCGCGCACCGCGCCTGGAGCACTGGCAGCGGGAGGTGCTGCGCATCGTCCGCCACGTGGCGCAGTACTTCTATCCGCAGAAGCAGACCAAGGTGATGAACGAGGGCTGCGCGACGGCGGTGCACTACTACATCATGAACCGGCTGCACGAGAATGGGCAGCTGACCGACGGCGCCTTCCTGGAGTTCCTGCACAGCCACACCAGCGTGGTCTTCCAGCCCGAGTTCGACGATCCGCGTTACTCGGGCATCAACCCCTACGCCCTCGGGTTCGCCATCCTCCAGGATCTGCGCCGCATGGCCACCGATCCCACCGATGAGGATCGGCGCTGGTTCCCGGAGGTGGCCGGCAGCGGCGACTGGCTGGGTGTCTGGCAACATGCCTGGCGGGAGTATCGCGACGAGAGCTTCATCCTGCAGTTCCTGGGCCCCCAAGTGATTCGCGACTTTCGCCTCTTCCGGGTCCACGACGATGCCGACGAACCCGAGCTGGTGGTGGATGCCATCCACGACGACGCCGGCTACCGCGCGGTCCGCCGATCCCTGGCGCAACGCCACGACGTGGCCCGGTTGGAGCCGGATATCCAGGTGGTGGACGTGGATCTGGCCGGCGACCGGACGCTGGTCCTCGAGCATCGGGTCAGCGACGGAGTGACCCTGGACCCGGGGGAGGCCACCGCGGTGCTGCGGCATCTGGCCAATCTGTGGGGGTACGATGTGAAGCTCTACGAGGTGGACCCGGAGACCGAGCGGGTGATCAACGAGTTCCCCCAGGTCTCCCCGGTGGCGCCGGTGGCCTGAAGCGCTGCGCTCGGCGATTGGGGCGGTTGCACCGGGGTGGTATCCTCACGGCAACGCTTACGACTGTGCAGGGGTGACGCATGCGGCGAACCGTACTCAGTGGATTCACGGCGGCGGCGCTGGTTCTCGGTGCCGGGACCGCGCAGGCCACCGGCGGGATTATGGGCATCTCCGGCGGGGCGAATCTCTGGCTCCACGACCCGGATGGCGAGATCAACGGGATCGATGTCGAGGGGAATGATATTGATCTCGACAGCGACCGGGACTGGAACCTCTGGTTCGAGTGGGATCATATCCTCCCCGGCGTGCCCAGTGTCCGGCTTGAGCAGACCAACCTGGAGCAGGAGGGGACCGGCAGCACCGTGGTCAACCTCGATCACACGGACCTGACCCTGTTCTGGTCGCCGCTGCCGCTGCCGATGGTCGACATCGATGTGGGCGTCACCGCGCGCTACTTCGACGGCGAGGTGCGTGCCACGGATGCGGGGGTGGACACCTCGCTCTCCGGCACGCTGCCGATGTTCTTCGGTCGGGTGGGTGTGGATATCCCCGGCTCGCGGATCGGTTTCGAGGGCTCTCTGCAGACGCTGCCGGTGGGGGATCATTCGATCACCGACTTCCGCGCCCACCTGGTCTACCGGCGCTGGTACACCGGTGCGATGATCGGCTACCGCGAGTTCTCCGTCGATCTGGACGACTTCAGTGACGTGACCCTGGATATCGACTTCAGCGGTCCGTACGCCGGGGCCTTCCTGCGCTTCTAGGCCGGATGGTCGCTTAATAAAAAAGCCCGGGGCGGCGTGGGCCCGCCCCGGGCTTTTTTTGACAAGGCCGCAGCCGGATCAGGCCGCCGAGCGGGCCCGCCCCAGTCGCGCCTCCAGATCGTCAGCGCCGCCGACCAGACGCCCGTCGATCAGCACCTGCGGCACCGTGCCGGAACCGGTGACCGCGCGCACCGAGCGGGTGGTGATCCCCTCGCCGAGGCAGATCTCCTCGTAGTCGTAGCCGTGCTCCTCGAGCAGCGCCTTGGCGCGCGCGCAGTGCGGGCAGCCGGACTTGCTGAACAGGGTCACGAAGGAGGGGTGCGGCGCTTCCGGGTTGATGTAGCGCAGCATGGTGTCGGCATCCGAGACCTCGAAGGGATCGCCGGGCTTCTCGGGCTCGACGAACATCTTCTCGACAACGCCATCACGGACGAGCATGGCATAGCGCCAGGAGCGCTTGCCGAAGCCCAGGTCGTTCTTGTCCACGAGCATCCCCATACCTTCGGTGAACTCGCCGTTGCCATCGGGGATGAAGGTCACGTTCTCGGCGTGCTGATCGCGCCGCCACTCCTCCATCACGAAGGCGTCATTGACGGACAGGCAGACGATATCGTCCACGCCGTTGTCCCAGAACACCGGGGCCAGCTCGTTGTAGCGCGGCAGGTGGGTCGACGAGCAGGTCGGGGTGAAGGCTCCCGGCAGGGCGAACACCACCACCGTTTTGCCCTTGAACAGTTCCTCGGTGGTCACGTCCTGCCACTGTCCGTTCGCGCGGGTGCGAAAGGTGACTTGCGGTACGGGCTGGCCTTCCTTCGGGTGCGACATCGGTTGCCTCCTGGTTTGTAATAAGAACAGATCCAAACTATCCATATTCTGGCGACGGGCTGCCGTGGTGTGCAATAAGAAAACCTGATGGAATGCCGCTGAGATCCTGATCCGCGCCGTCAGACGGGCTTTCGCGGCCGCCTGCGGCGCTTTTTCCGAGGGTGTCTGCGGATCCTTCTGGAACCATCCCGCCCGGGGTGCTGTCAGCCCCGGTAAGGCCGTTGCGACGGTTTGAACGTACCGAACTTTTGCTAACTAGGAGTCGTATATGTTCCGCAAGACTGCCGCTTCCGCGATCGTGCTGATGCTCGCCACCTCGGGTGCCTACGCCCAGATGGCCCCGGAGGAAGGCCAGGCCCCCGAGGGTGGCCAGGAGATGCCTGAGGGCGGCCAGGGCATGGAGCCGCAAATGTCCGAGGGTCAGCAGCGTATGCAGGAGATCCAGCAGCAGTTGGGTCAGATGCAGCAGGACACCCTCGAGTCCAACCCGGAGCTCGAGGAGCGGGCCGAGGAGCTGGATGACCGGCTGCTGGACCAGATGGAGGACATGGGTTACGACAACGTCCGTGAGGACATCGAGCGTCTGGAGGAGACCATGGACGCCATGCACTCCGGCGAGATGTCGCAGGAGGAGGTCCAGCAGCGCATGCAGGACGATCAGGAGATCCACATGGAGCTGCAGCAGGCCCAGCAGGAGGCCATGCAGGATGAGGACTTCGTCCAGCCGTGGCAGGAGGATCGCCAGCAGCTGGAGCAGGACCTGATCGACACCATGT
>PULM01000211.1 GCA_003552345.1 Ectothiorhodospiraceae bacterium | reverse complement strand
TGCTCGCGCCCAGATCCATCGCCTCCAGGGCCCGCTCCTGCCCGGGTGGCCGGTCCATGGCCGACAGCTCCTCGGTGGTGCGGAAACCGAGCTGCTCCGGGTCACAGACCCGGTAGAGGCGCTCCAGTGAAAGGGGCTCGGGTGCAGCCATGCTCATCTCCCATCCCTGCCATCATCGATGCGTCGCACCGACAGCGTAGCGAAAAGCGGGGTGGGGTGGCAGACGGGGGGCCGTCTGCCAGTTCGGGTGAAGGGCGGTGAAAACCAGACGGATCGCGAAGGAGCCCGTTAACGCGCCTCGATCGGTTCTTCGGGTCGCTCTGCCGAGGCGGGCTCCTGGTCCCCTGGCTCGCCGGCCGCCAGGCAGTCGCGGAACGATTTGATGCCCGTTCGCTCGATGGTCTGGCTGATCGACTCCGTCGGGTCAGACCGCAGGGCCAGTTGGCGGTGGACGATCGCTTCGGCCACGTCGGCGACCCGCTCCGCGGGTACCGCCGGTCCGGCCGGTCGGGCGAGGGCGGGTGCGTCGCCGCTGCGGCCGCCGATCAGGATCTGGTACCAATCCCCGTCCGCCTTCTCGACGCCCCGCAGGGCGATATCAGCCAGCGGGCCGTGGCTGCAGGCGTTCATGCACCCGGCGACGGCCAGCCGGCCGCTGCCGGCGGCGTGGGCGAGGCCGCTGGCGCGCAGACGCTCGCGAATCGCTTCGGCCACCGGGGTCGTCGGGGCGTTGGCCAGCTCGCAGCGTGAGCTGCCCGGGCAGCTGACCGGGTCGGCCAGGGTGCCGACATACGGGTCGGCCAGGTCGGCCTCGCTCAGGCGCTCCCAGAGGTGGCCGAGTTGCTCCAGCGGCACGTGAGGGATCAGCAGGTGCTGGGTCGGGGTGCAGCGGACTTCGCCGCCATTGGCGGCCTCCGCCAGTTCGGCCAGCAGGGTCAGCTCGGCGGCGTCGATGGCGCCCGACGGCTGGCCCCGGCCCCGCAGGGAGACCGTCACCGCCCGAGCCCCCGCCGGTCGTTGGGGTTCGGTGTTCCAGCGCAGCCACTCAGCGAATGCCGGGTTGGCGGTGGCCCACTGCTCTAGCAGGTCCTCGTCGTTGAGCAGTGGCTGGGAGGGCGGGCGCGGGCCCCGTGCCGTGGCTTCCGCCAGGCGGGCCTCATCGACGGCCAGCCCCCCGACGGGCAGCCGCTGGGCCTCTTCGGTGACTGCATCGCGCAGCGATTCGGCACCCCAGTTGTGGACGAAGTCCTTGAGCCGGGCGCGTTGCTTGTCGGTCCGCTGGCCATGGCGGTCGTAGAGGCGCAGCAGCGCCTCCAGGTGGCGGAGCAGGTCACGGCCGGGCAGCTCGGCGAATAGCCGCGGGGCCAGACGGGGGCGCCGGCCCAGGCCGCCGCCGGCCCACACCTCGAAGCGGGCGTCGGCGCCGGAGCCGGCGACCAGGCGCAGGCCGATGTCGTGCATGCGCAGCCCGACCCGATCGTGATGGCCGGCAGTCAGTGCGATCTTGAACTTGCGCGGCAGGTTGGAGAAGGCCGGGTGCAGCGTGGCCCAGCGCTGGAGCAGCCCCCACCAGGGCCACGGGTTATCGGCCTCGTCCGGGGCCAGGCCGGCCAGCGGGTCGAGGGTGATCTTGCGGATGCAAGGGCCGCTGGTCTGCAGGGTGTACAGACCGTCGCGGGCCAGCTCGGCGAGCAGGGCGGGAACGTCCGCAACGGCAGTGCCATAAAACTGAAGGTTCTGCCGCGTGGTGAAGTGGGCGCCGCCCGGTGCGTACTGGTGTTGAACAGACGCCAGCCGACGCAGCTGGGCGGCGGTCAGTCGTCCGCCGGGAATGGCGACGCGCAGCATGGTCTGCTCGCCCTGGAAGAACAGGCCCCAGCGCAGGCGCTCGGGCCGGTAGGTATCGGCATCCAGCGAGCCGGCGACATAGTCCCGGGTCTGATCCAGGAAGGTGGCCAGCTCCTGTTCAACAGCGGGCTGTCGGTGGGTGTGGTCCATGCCAGTCGGTCTCCGGTTGATCTGTATCAACCGTAAGCCGATCCACCGGGGCCCACAAATGGAGGGTTGGCATCAGCTCAGATGGTCCCGGAATATCGCCGCGGTGGTGATGGCAACGTTTTAACTGAGCGCCTGCCCCATTGGGGCCGCCTTGGCCCCAAACGGGGTTGATGCTCGCGTCTCTGGTTCTTGCCTGATGACGCCGGGTGCCGGCGTGAGCCGGCGCGAGGGCGTTCTAGGGAGCCCCCAAAACATAGCTGCGGTTCCGCTGTACCCGGAAGCACCCGACGAGCCATCAGGCGGTGCGCGGCTAAGCGCTAATCGATCTGCGTCTGGATAGCCTGCTCCACCGCATCCATGTGTCGGTACAGCGAATCCGGTGTGTCGATCGGGACCCGTTGTACCGGGTCGGTAAGGAGCTCAACGGTCTTTTTGCGAGGGCCGAACTTGAGTCGAGCAACCCCCTTGCGGACGTTGCCGTCCACGAGTACCGAGTTGTAGGTCTTCCCATCCCGCAGCGCGAGCCGTGATGGATCCATCCTGCGCGCTGCAATGGCCTTGAGGACACGAAAGACCTCCTGCTCTTCCTCCGTGACGCCGGGCTCGGCCTCCTCCTGCAACTTGGTTGACTGCGATCGGGTTCCCGTCTCCTGCTCTCCTTTGCGGCGTTCCTCGTTGTCTTGGCTGATCCGGTCCATCGCTTGTTTGATGTGGCTGTTGACGTACTCTTTCATGTGCTCGCGGATCGCCTTTTGCGTGATGGAACGGAACTCTTCCATCCGGCTTTGGGTGAGGCGCCCCCGAAAGACATCCCGGACCAAGTGACGGACGAAATCGTCAGAAGGGGCGTCCAACTCCCGCGCGAGGACCGCCTTGACGTTATTGGTGTACTTCAGGTGTTCAGCGCTGTCGGCCACTTGCTCTGGATCAAACTGCGACTTCTCGAAACGCTGTAGCTCTGCGAGGACCAGGTCGGAGTCCGAGAATAGGTCGACCCGCATGAAGGGTTCGGAGTCCATCTTGTTCGGCTCATCCACGTCCGAGTAGAAGAGGTACTCCCGCCCGTTGGTGAGGATGGCGAACTTGGCGTTGGTCACCGAGAAGTATCGGTACAGCTGGCCGTTGTGCGCCGTAAGCGACTCCCCGGGTGCTTTGCACTCGATGAGGATGGCAGGGGTACCCTTCACCTTCAGCGCTACGTCGACCTTTTCACCTTTCTTGGTGCCGACATCGGCCGTGAACTCTGGAATAACCTCCGCGGGGTTGGTCGTGTCGTAACCCAAGTGCCGTAGGAAGGGGAAGACGAGGGCCAGCTTGGCCTGGTCTTCAGACTCTACATGCGGCAGCGCCTCCTCTCGTTCCTTGATAAACGTGCGTAACCGCTCCACAAAGCTCATGCATTCCGCTCCTTGTGCAGTCCACCCTCGGCGTCGGTCGGCCGTCTCTTCCACCTGTGGTCGCCCTCGGTGGCTTGATCCTTGTTACAGAGCGGCAGCATCGCCCGCAGAGCCTGCTGACGCAAGCCT
>PULM01000195.1 GCA_003552345.1 Ectothiorhodospiraceae bacterium | reverse complement strand
TCCGGCAGATCGTCCGGGGCCACATTGAGCATGCGCAGCGCAGCGCCCATGACGCGCGCGAAGACCGGCGCCGCCACCTGTCCGCCGTAGTAGAGATCGCCGCGGGGCTGATCGATGGTGACCGCCATGACCAGCCGCGGGTCCGATGCCGGGGCGAAGCCGACGAACGAGGCCAGGTAGTCCTCCTCGGCATACCCGCTGGGCCCGCTCTTGAGCACCGTGCCGGTCTTGCCCGCCACCCGATAGCCGGAGATGGCGGCCCGGGTCCCGGTTCCGCCAGGTTCAATCACCGACTCGAGCATGGAACGGATCTCGGCGACCAGCTCCGGGTCGAGCACCTGCCGCCCCTGCGGCGGCTCGTCCACCGCCTGGATGCTCACCGGGCGCAGCACGCCGTCCCGGGCCAACGCAGCGTAGGCGCGGGCCAGCTGCAGCGGCGTGGCGGTCACGCCGTAACCGTAGGAGAGCGTCGCGCGCTGCACGTCGCCACGTGGCGGGGCCGGCAGGAAGTGTCCCGCCACCTCGTCGGAGAGCCCGCTGCGCGTGCGCTCACCGAAGCCGATGTCCTCCAGGGTGCTCCACAGGGCGCGGGGCTCGGTCTCCAGCGCCATCTTCACGGTGCCCACGTTGATCGACTTCTGCAGCACCCCGGCGATATCGAGCTCGCCATAGTCAAGGAAATCACGAACGGTGTGCCGCCCGACCCGCATGGTCCCGGGGGCGGTATCGAACTCCTGGCTGCTGCCCACCGCGCCACTGGACAGGGCAGCGGCCACGGTGAACGGCTTGATCACCGAGCCCGGCTCCTGCGCCCAGCTCGCCACTCGATTGCGGCGCTGCTCCGCCTCGACACCGGAGCGTCGATGGGGATTGAACGAGGGCTGACTGGCCATGGCGAGGACCTCGCCGGTGGTCGCGTCGAGGACCACCGCCGCACCGCCTTCGGCGTCGTGACCGTGCACGGCGCGCTTGAGCTCCCGGTAGGCGACGTACTGGATGCGCCGATCCAGCGACAGGCGGATGTCCTCACCGGGGCGCGGCTCGCGGAGCAGCTCTACGTCCTCGATGGTGCGGCCAAAGGGGTCGCGGATGACCCGCTTGGCGCCGCTGCGTCCGCTTAGCGGGTCATTGAAGGCGCGCTCGACGCCGGCCAGCCCCTGGCCGTCGATGTCGGTGAACCCGACCAATTGTGCGGCCACCTCACCGGCCGGGTAGAAGCGACGGAACTCCTGCTGCAGCCCCACCCCCGGGGCATCCAGCTCACGGATGCGGGCCGCCGCCTGCGGCGAGAGGTGGCGGCGCAGGTAAACGAACTGCCGCTCCTCGCGCGCCTGGAGAAAGTCACGCAGCTCGCCCGGGGCCCGCTCCAGCGCCTCGGCGACGGCGGCCACCGCGGCCCCGTCCTCGAGCAGTTCCGCCGGGTTGGCCCAGGCCGACTTCACCGGCGAACTGATCGCCAGCGGCTCGCCGTTGCGATCGGTGATCACCCCGCGGTGCGCCGGCATGCCGACCGTGCGCAGGTGGCGGGCATCGGCCTCGTCGCGCAGGAACTCGGTATTGATCACCTGCAGATCGAGGGCACGCAGGATGACCGCGCCGGCGGCCAGGGCCAGCACCACCACGACGCTGTAGAGCCGCCAGCGTGGCGGCCCTTGCAGCGCGGGTTGTCGGCGCGTGTTCCTGCTCACTCTCGCCACCTCAGGGGCGTCTCAAGATGATGATCTCGTCGCGCTCGGGCAGCACCATGTCCAACTCCTCGCCGGCGACACGCTCCAGGCGGCTGTGCCCCGCCCAGGCGCCCTGCTCGAGCTGCAGCATGCTCCACTCCTCGCGCAGACGGTCGCTGCGCTCGAGCTCGTCCTGCAGGGTCACGAAGACCCCCCGGTACTCGTGCTGCACAGCCACCACCCCCACCGCGCTAAGCATCACGGCCAGCACCAGCGCAGCCGTCACCCAGCCCGAGCGGCTCATGCCAGCCGCTCCGCTGCACGCAAAACAGCACTGCGCGCACGCGGGTTCCCGGCCACCTCGTCGTCGCCGGCACGCACGTCGCGCCCCAGCGCACGCAGCCGCGGCTGACAGCCTTCCGGCGGCACGGGAACCGAAGGCGGCAGGTCACCGACCGTCGAGGCACGGCGGATGAACCGCTTCACCCGCCGGTCTTCCAGGGAGTGGAATGCGATCACGGCCAGACGCCCCCCGGGGGCCAACAGGTCGATGGCCCCATCCAGGAAGCGGTCCAGCTGCCCGAGCTCGTCATTGACGGCGATGCGCAGCGCCTGGAAGGTCCGGGTCGCGGGGTGGCGCCCCGGCTCGCGCCGCGGTACCGCCTGCTCGACCAACCGGGCCAGGGCGCGCGTGGTGGCCGGCGGGTCACCGGCTTCGCGGGCCGCCACGATGGCCCGGGCGATGCGCCCGGCATGGCGCTCCTCACCCAGGCGCCGCAGCATGCCGGCGATCTCGCGGGCGTCCAGGCGCTCGAGCAAAGCCGCGGCCGACTCGCCGGTGGTCGGATCCATGCGCATATCGAGCGGGCCGTCGCGCTGGAACGAGAACCCGCGCTCGGGGTTATCAACCTGCGGCGACGAGATGCCGAGATCCGCCAGTAGCCCGTCGATACGGGCCGCCAGACCCTGCTCGGCGAGCAGCCGGGGGAGATCGGCCAGCTCGGCAGGCACCACGGTGCAGCGCGGGTCATCCGCCAACGTCTCGCGGGCGTGGGCCACGGCCTCGGGATCACGGTCGGCGACCCACAGCTGCCCCTGCGGCCCCAGCCGCTCGAGGATGCCCCGGGCATGGCCACCACGGCCGTAGGTGGCGTCCACGTAGCAGCCATCCGGGCGCACGGCGAGCGCCTCCAGCGCGGCCTCGTAGAGGACCGGCCGGTGCCCGGTTGCCGTTGGCTCTTGCTCCGCCAATGCGCACATCTCCGCTGCGGCCATTGCGCCCTCCCGGCCCGATCGACTCAAAGGGCGAGGCTCTCCAACTCCTCGGGAAGCTCGGCATCGGCCGCGGCGGCCTCCTGCAGCCAGTCGGCCCGCCGCTGCTCCCAGAGGGACTCATCCCATAGCTCGAACTTGTTGCCCTGCCCGATCAGCACCACCCGTTTCTCCAGCCCGGCGTACTCACGCAACGGCGGGGGGACCAGGGCGCGGCCGTTGCCATCGACCTGGAGTTCCTGGGCGTGACCGATCAGAAGGCGCTTGAGTCGCTTGGCACTCGGCTGGAGGTCCGGCAGGGCGATCAGCTTGCGCTCGATCTCCTCCCACTCGGGCAACGGATAGAAGACGAGGCAGCGATCGCGGTAGTCGATGGTGGCCACAACCTCCCCACTGCAGTGACTCAGCAGGCGGTCGCTGTGCCGGGAGGGGAAGGCTAGCCGCCCCTTGGCATCCAGGTTGAGTTGGTTGACCCCGCGAAACACCGCGCCCCCCGCAGCTCCATGCCGTGCCCTTTTATCCCACTTTTAACCACGTTGCGACACTATAGGAGGGGCCCCCTACCCCGTCAACCAGCCGCGCCGCCGCAGCCC
>PULM01000220.1 GCA_003552345.1 Ectothiorhodospiraceae bacterium | reverse complement strand
GTCCAGCGCGGCTGGGGGTTCCTGCGCGGCGAGTTCGGCGAGTTCGTCGAGCTGATCCCCGCCCAGCAGCGCATGGACAAGCCGCTGTGGTACTCCGGCACGGCCGATTCGGTCTACCAGAACATCGACATCATCCAGGCCCACGACCCGAGCTACGTGCTGATCCTCGCCGGCGATCACGTCTACAAGATGGACTACGGTGCGATGATCGCCCGCCATGTGGAGTCCGACGCCGACGTCACCGTCGGCTGCGTGCAGGTGAGTCTGGAGCAGGCCCGCGCCTTCGGGGTGATGACCGTCGAGAAGGACGGGCGCGTCACCGCCCTGACCGAGAAGCCGACGCACCCCGAGCCGATGCCGGGCAAGGATGATGTGGCCCTGGTCTCCATGGGCATCTACGTCTTCAACCGCGACTATCTGCTGCAGGTGCTGCGCGAGGACGCCGAGAACTTCGCCAGCTCGCGGGATTTCGGGCGCGACGTCCTGCCCGCGGCCATCCAGCGCGATCACGTCCAGGCTTACCCGTTCAGCGACCCGGTCAGCGGCAAGCAGGCCTACTGGCGGGATGTGGGTACCGTGGACGCCTTCTATCGCGCCAATCAGGAGCTGATCCAGGAGGAGCCGGAGCTCGATCTCTACGACGACGAGTGGCCGATCTGGACCTACCAGGCGCAGCTGCCGCCGGCGAAGTTCATGCATGATCAGAGTGGCAAGCGCGGCATGGCCATCGATTCGATGGTCTCCGGCGGCAACATCATCGCCGGTGCCTCGGTGCGCCGCTCGGTGCTCTTCTCACGGGTGAAGGTGGGACCCGGTGCCGTGGTCAAGGAGTCGGTGATCCTGCCCCGGGTGACCGTCGGCGACGGCTGCCGGGTGCGCAATGCGGTCATCGATGAGGGCTGCCGCATCCCGCCGGGGATGGTCATCGGCGAGGACCTGGCGACCGACCGCGAGCGATTCCATGTCACCCCGGGCGGCGTGGTGCTGGTCACCGCCGAGATGCTGGGCCAGGAAGTGGCCCACGTGCGCTGACGCCGGCACCCGCCCGCCGCCGTTCCCCAACACCAGGAAGCTTGTATGGCTGACATCCCTGCTGTCGAAGGACTGTTCAACCAATTCGCCATTCTGCTGCTTGTTGCCGCCGTCATCGGTTTCATCGGCACCCGCCTCAAGCAGCCGCTGATCGTCTCCTTCATCGCCGTCGGCATCCTGGTGGGGCCGTCCGCCCTGGGCTGGGTGGATGGGCACGAGCCGATGATGGAGCTGCTCGCCGAGATCGGCATCGCGCTGTTGCTGTTCATCGTCGGCCTCAAGCTCGACTTGCACCTGATCCGCACCATGGGCCCGGTGGCCCTGGCCACCGGGCTGGGGCAGGTGATCTTCACCTCCGCGGTCGGTTTCCTGATCGCCCTGGGACTGGGCATGGAGCCGATCACCGCGCTCTACGTGGCGGTGGCGCTGACCTTCTCGAGCACGATCATCATCGTCAAGCTGCTCTCGGATAAGAAGGAGATCGACGCCCTGCACGGGCGCATCGCCATCGGCTTTTTGATCGTGCAGGACATCTGCGTGGTCCTGGCCATGATCCTGATCACCTCGCTGGCGGCGGGGGAGGGCGATGCCAATGTGGCCATGGAGGTGGGGCAGGTGCTGCTCACCGGCGTGGCTCTGCTGCTGTTCGTCGCCCTGCTGATGCGCTACGTGCTGCCGCCGCTGCTCAACATGCTGGCGCGCACCCCGGAGCTGCTGGTGCTCTTCTCCATCGCCCTGGCCGTGGCCATGGCCACCGGCGGCGATCTGATGGGCTTTAGCAAGGAGGTGGGCGCCTTCCTGGCGGGTATCGCCATCGCCTCCACCCCCTATCGCGAGGCGGTGGCCTCGCGGCTGACGGCGCTGCGCGACTTCCTGCTGCTGTTCTTCTTCATCTCCCTGGGTGCGCAGCTGGATATGAGCACCATCGGCGATCAGGTGGTGCCGGCGCTGATCTTCTCGGCCTTCGTGCTCATCGGCAACCCGATCATCGTGCTGATCATCATGGGCTTTATGGGCTACCGCAAGCGCACCGGCTTCCTGGCCGGGCTGACGGTGGCGCAGATCTCGGAGTTCTCCCTGATCCTCGCGGCCCTGGGCATGTCGGTGGGGCACATCGGCCAGGACACCATGGGGCTGGTGACGCTGGTGGGGCTGATCACCATCGGTGCTTCCACCTACATGATCCTCTACTCCAAGCCGCTCTATGAGCGTCTGGCGCCGCTGCTCTCGGTCTTCGAGCGCAGGACCCCGCACGCGGAGATCGCCCTGGACAGTCAGCCGGATCAGCACTACGAGGCCGATGTGGTGATCTTCGGGCTGGGTCGCTACGGGCACCAGCTGGCCAAGAACTTCAAGGCCCGCGGCTGGCGCGTGCTGGGAGTGGACTTCGACCCGACCCTGGTGGGACAGTGGCGGGACGAGGGCCACATGGCCCACTACGGCGATGCCTCGGACCCGGAGTTCCCGCAGACCCTGCCGTTGGCCCGGGCGCGCTGGGTGATCAGCACGGTGCCCGATCGGGACATCGGTGCGACGCTGATCACTGCGCTGCGCGGGGCTGGCTACCAGGGCAAGGTGGCGGTTACCTCCCACTCGCGGATGGATGCCGACTACCTCCGCGGCCACCGGCCTGACCGGGTCCTGCTGCCCTTCGTGGATGCCGCGGAGATGGCCGTGGCCGGGATCACCGGGGGGCAGGACCAGGATGGAGGTAGACGATGAGCCTCGAGCGGATCCTCTTCGCCAGTGACCTCTCGCCGAGGGCGGCGCTTGCCGGCGAGCGGGCGGCACGGTTGGCCGGTGACAGCGGGGCCCGCCTGGAGGCGGTCCATGTCATCGAAGGCGACTTCCCCTCCGAGGGGGGCGACGGCGATCCGCGGGCGGCGGTTCAGCAGACGGCCGAGGCCGAGCTGCAGCGGAGCACCCCCGGGCGCGTGGCCTCGCTCCAGGTCTGTTTCGGCAACCCGCTGGCTGAGCTGACCCGAGTCGTGGAGCAGGGGCAGGCCCAGCTGCTGGTGGTCGGCGCCCACGGCCAGCGTTACGCGGTGGAGTGGGTGCTGGGGACCACCGCCGAGCATTTGGTTCAGCATGTGCCGGTGCCCACCCTGGTGGTCCGGTGCCCGGCGGAGCAGCCCTACCGGCGCGTGCTGGTCGCCACCGATTTTTCCGCCTGTGCCCGGGCCGCGCTGCAGCGGGCGGCGGCCTGGTTCCCGGACACGGCCCTGGAGGTGCTCCATGTGCTCGATACCCGGGCCCTGGAGCAGATGCGTGCGGCCGGGGTGGACGAGCGCTGGGTGGAGCGGCGCTATGAGCAGCTGCGCGCCGATGCCGAGTCCCGTCTGCATGAGGAGCTGCTCGCCTGTGGGGTCGATCCGGACGCGGTGACGAGCACGCTGCTCGCCGGGTATCCGGCTCAGGTGCTGCTCGATCGCGTCGGCGACGGCGAGCCCGATCTGGTGGTGCTGGGCAATCACGGTCGCGGGCGCTGGGGCAATCTGCTGCTCGGCAGCGTGGCCGGCCGCGTGCTGCACCAGATCGACACGGATCTGCT
>PULM01000197.1 GCA_003552345.1 Ectothiorhodospiraceae bacterium | reverse complement strand
GCCGACGACGCCCTGGCGCGGCGTTTTCGCAACCACTTCGATCACCTGATCATCGACGAGTACCAGGACGTCAACGAGGCGCAGCAGCAGCTGATCCGCTGCATCGCCGGCGAGCGGGCCGCGGTGATGGTCGTCGGCGACCCGGATCAGTGCGTCTACCAGTGGCGCGGGGCGCGGCCGGAGTACATCGTGCGCCGTTTCGATGAGGACTTCCCCGGCGCTGCCGGCTACACCCTGCCGCACACCTTCCGTTTCGGCCACACGGTGGCGTTGCTGGGCAATCACTCCGTGGTGCGCAACCGCCAGCGCGACGGCAAGCTCTGCCTGGCGGCGCCCGATAACCCGGCCACCGAGGTGCGCCGCTGTACCGACAGCGATCCGGAACTCTACCGGCGCATCCTCGCCGAGCACCGCGCCGCCGGTGGACGTCTTTCCGATGTGGCGGTCCTGGTCCGGCTCTACAGCCTGGCCGCGCCGCTGGAGCTGGAGCTGCTGGAGGCCGGCGTGCCGCTGCGTCTGGAGGGGCGCGCCGGGCTCTTTCAGCGTCGCGAGGTCCGTGCGCTGCTCGGCTACCTACGCTACGCCGCCGGCCTGTTGCGCGAGCCGCTGCCCGATGGCGCCGGTCCGGCGGAGTTGCTGACCGAGATGCTGATGCTACCGGTGGCCGGCCTGCGTCGGCCCGAGGCGCAGGCGGTGGCCCAGGGGTATGCCGACGGGCGGCTGCCGTTGCCCCGCAGCCTCGCCCGCGCCGCTGGGGATCTGCCCCGCTGGAAGGGGCGGCGGCTGCGCCAGCGGATGGCCTCTCTGGAAGCCCTGGGGGCATTCCGACGCGACGATCCCGTGGCCGATGTGCTCGATGAGATCGTCACCGAGCTTTCGCTCTATGAGGCCATCGCCAGTGGTTCGCCCAGCGCCGAGACGGCCACTGACCGCACCATGATGGTCGACGCCCTGCGCCGTTTCGCGGCCAGTGGCGGTTGGGGGCTGACCGAGTTCCTGGAGCGCTGCGACGAGCTCATCGCCCGCTCGGCGCAGTGGCAGGACGCGCCCCCCGAGCAGGCCGTGCGGGTGACCTCCATCCACCGGGCCAAGGGGCTGGAGTGGCCAGTGGTGATCGTCCCCGGGTTGGCGGAGGGGACCTTTCCCTACGGCGCCGGTGAGGCCACGGCGGCGGATCTGGAGGCCGAGCGGCGGCTGGTCTATGTGGCGGTGACCCGGGCTCAGCAGCGCCTTTACCTGGTGCATCCCCAGGATCCACGCCTGGAGCGGGCGCTGCAGCGTGGGCGGGCGGAGCAGTTTGATCCGAGCCGGGCGGTGGCTTCGCGCTTTCTTGCCGAGGCGCAGCCGGAACGCTCCGTCGCCGCCGGGGCGGCGCTGCACCGCGGCGAGGCGCCCGATGAGCGGCTGCGCACCCGGGTCATCGGTGACTACCTGGCGGCCCTGCAGGCGCATGAGGCGGTCGCCGGCTGAATGCGTTTACGCCGTCGGGCGCAGTGCTTAGGCTCGGAGCGCGCCGGGGGTTGAGCCGTTGCGGGGGAGAGACGTTGGCTAAGCGCACAGAGGGTGAGCAGGATCCGGTCCGCGGGCTGGCCGGGCGGCTGCAGCGGCGTTACCGCGAGCGGATCGCCGGCGAGCTGGTGTTGCCCGCCCGTCCGGCGCGCACTGCGGGATTGCCCGAGGAGCTGGCCCCGGCCCTGGTCACAGCGCTGCGCCAGCGCGGTATCGAGCAGCTCTACAGCCATCAGCGCCAGGCGTGGGAGCGGGTCCGCGCCGGGCGGCATACGGTGGTGGTCACCCCGACCGCCTCGGGCAAGACGCTCTGCTACAACCTGCCCGTCCTCCACGAGGCGCTGACCGGCGGTGGCAAGGCCCTCTACCTCTTCCCCACCAAGGCGCTGGCCCAGGATCAGGTGGCCGAGCTGCACGAGCTCAATCAGGTCGGTGGGCTGGGCGTGCGCGCCTTCACCTTCGATGGCGACACCCCCGGGGATGCCCGTAAGGCGGTGCGGACCAAGGGCGATATCGTCGTCTCCAACCCGGATATGCTCCACCAGGGGGTGTTGCCCCACCACACCAAGTGGGCGCAACTGTTCGAGCAGTTGCGCTACGTGGTGGTGGACGAGGTGCACACCTATCGGGGGGTGTTCGGGTCCCACGTGGCCAATCTGTTCCGGCGGCTGCGGCGCATCTGCCGTTTCTACGGCGCCGATCCGGTCTTCATCTTCACCTCGGCGACCATCGCCAACCCGGGCGAGCTGGCCGGGCGGCTGATCGGCGAGCCGGACGTCGAGGCGATCACCGAAAGTGGTGCCCCGGCCGGGGAGAAGCGGCTGCTGCTGTGGAATCCCCCGGTGATCGATGCCGATCTGGGGATTCGCGCCTCGGCTCGCTCGCAGACCACCCGCATCGCCCGTCTCGCGGTGCGCAGTGGCCTGAAGAGCATCCTCTTTGCCCGCAGCCGGCTCATGGTCGAGGTGCTGACCAAGTACCTGAAGGACGTCTTCGACAGGGACCCGCGCCGGCCGCCGCGGGTGGCCGCCTACCGGGGCGGTTACCTGCCCACCGAGCGCCGACAGACCGAGCAGGCCCTGCGCGCCGGTGACATTGAGTGCGTGGTGGCCACCTCAGCGCTGGAACTCGGGGTGGATATCGGCAGCCTCGACGTGGCGTTGCTCAACGGCTATCCCGGAACCATTGCCGGCACCTGGCAGCGCCTCGGCCGGGCCGGGCGGCGCAACCGCACAGCGCTGGGCATCGTCGTGGCCACCAGCGAGCCGCTGGATCAGTACATGGTCCGCAACCCGGACTTCTTCCTGGGTGCCTCGCCGGAGCACGCCCGCATCGACGCGGATCAGCTGTTGATCCTGCTCGATCACGTGCGCTGCGCCGCCTTCGAGCTCCCCTTCCGGCGCGGCGAGACCTTCGGCGGCGAGGATCTGGAGGAACTGCTCGATTACCTGGTCGAGCAGGGGGTGCTCCACCGCGAGGGTGAGCGTTGGCACTGGGTGGCGGACAGCTACCCGGCCAGCGAGGTCAGCCTGCGCTCGGTGGCCGACGGCAATTTCGTGGTCATCGACACCACCGACGGCGCCCGGCGAGTGATCGCCGAGGTGGACTACACCGCCGCACCGATGACCCTCTACGAGGGCGCCATCTACATGATCCAGGCGCGCCCCTACCAGGTGGAGCGCCTCGACTGGGACGGCCGCAAGGCCTACGTCCGCGAGACGCGGGCCGATTACTACACCGACGCCATCGACTACACCCGGCTCAAGATCCTCGAGCGCTTCGAGGGCCAGCGCAGTGGCGATGCCGAGGCCGCCCACGGCGAGGTGCATCTGGTCCGGCGCATCGCCGGTTACAAGAAGATTCGCTATTACACCCACGAGAACATCGGCTTCGGGGAGATCGAACTTCCCGATCAGGAGATGCACACCACGGCGACCTGGTGGACCATCGAGCCGGGTGCACTGGAGCGGGTCTTCGAGACGCGCCACCGGGCGCTGGATGGGTTCCTCGGCGCGGCCTATGCCCTGCACCACGTGGCGGCGCTGCGCCTGATGTCCGAGCCCGGTGATCTGGG
>PULM01000045.1 GCA_003552345.1 Ectothiorhodospiraceae bacterium | reverse complement strand
CGCGGCGATCGGCGCATCCGGGCGGCGACCTTCCTCACCTGCATGCTCGACTTCGAGTATCCCGGCGAGCTGGAGGTCTTCCTCGACGAGGAGCAGATCTCCACGCTGGAGCGGCGCATGGGGCAGAAGGGGTACCTGGAGGGGCGGTACATGTCCACCACCTTCAACATGCTCCGCGCCAACGACCTGATCTGGTCGTTCTTCGTGAACAACTACCTCAAGGGGGATGAGCCGTTCCCCTTCGATCTGCTCTACTGGAACTCCGATTCCACCAACATGCCCGCCAAGATGCACAGCTTCTATCTGCGCAACATGTATCAGCGCAACCTGCTCAAGGAGCCGGGGGCGCTGGAGCTGGCGGGCGAGTCCATCGACCTGGGGCGGATCGACATCCCCGCCTACTTCATGTCGGCCCGGGAGGACCACATCGCGCCGTGGCAGAGCACCATCCGCGGCCCCCGGCTGCTCGCCGGTCCCACCCGCTACGTGCTGGGGGGCTCCGGGCACATCGCCGGCGTGATCAATCCGCCCCACAAGAACAAGTACGGCTACTGGACCAACACCGCCAAGACCGTGGATCAGGACGAGTGGTTGGCCGGGGCCGAGGCCCACGAGGGGTCCTGGTGGAACGACTGGGGGCAGTGGCTGGCCGAACACGGCGGCGATCACGTCACCGCGCGCAAGGTCGGCTCCAAGAAGCACGCCCCCATCGAGCCGGCGCCGGGCTCCTACGTCCGCCACGGGGTGCTCTACGGCGACTGAGCGATCGAGCCGGGCTGGCGCCCGCCGCCGGCCCGGCTTACACTGAAACCCTTGGAAGATCTTGCGGGTAGCGCGTTGCCATGGACGTGACCGCTTTCAATACGCCGGGGATGCAGGCCATCCACCGCGCCGACGAAGGCCTGACCCGGACCGCCGCCCAGGTGGCCCGGGCCTCGGCCCAGTCGGATCCCCGTTCCGAGGAGATGAACACCGCGGTCATCCAGTCGCTGAGCTATGAGCAGCAGGGCCACGCCGGCGTCCGGGTGGTTCGGGCCGTCGACGAGATGACCGGCACACTGCTCAACATCCGCTCCTGACCTCCCGTCCGTGCTACAATTTTCGCTTTTGCGAGTAGACCCGTTATGACCGACGCGCAGCCGTACGTGGGCGTCGTGATGGGCAGCAGTTCCGACTGGGACACCCTCTCCGGCGCCGCCGAAGTGCTTCGTGACTTCGAGGTTCCCCACGAGACGCGGGTGGTCTCTGCCCACCGAACCCCGCAACTGATGGCCGATTACGCCGCCGAGGCCGAAGAGCGCGGCCTGCGGGCGATCATCGCCGGCGCTGGCGGTGCCGCCCATCTGCCCGGCATGCTCGCCGCGCAGACCACCGTGCCGGTGCTCGGCGTGCCGGTGCAGTCGAAGGCCCTCAACGGCCTCGACTCGCTGCTTTCGATCGTACAGATGCCCGCAGGTGTGCCCACCGCCACCTTTGCCATCGGTACCGCCGGTGCCCGCAACGCCGCCCTGTTCGCCGTGGCCATGCTCGCCCGCGAGGAGCCGCGCTACGCCGAGGCGCTCAAGGCGTTCCGCAGCCAGCAGGCCGAGCGCGTCTACGCGGAGAAACTGCCGTGACCGGCGCTGCGCCGATCCTGCCCGGAGCGGCCATCGGCATCCTCGGTGCCGGCCAGCTCGGCCGCATGCTCGCCGTCGCCGCACGCCGCTCCGGCTACCGGGTTCATGTCATCGCCCCCGGTGCCGGGCAGGCCCCGGCCGGGCAGGTGGCCGATGTCGTGCACGACGCCGAGCCCACGGCGGAGTTGCTGCGCGAGCTCTCCGGTGAGCTGGCCGTGCTCACCTACGAGTTCGAGAACCTGCCCCGGACGGCCGTCGAGGCCGCCGCGGAGCACCTGCCCGTGCGGCCCTCGCCCCACGCCCTGGCCACGACGCAGAATCGTGCCTTGGAGAAGGCCTTCCTGCGCGAGAACGGCCTGCCCACGGTCCCCTTCGAGTCCGTCCACGGCGCCGCGGAGGCGGCCGCCGCGGTGGCGCGGATCGGGGCGCCGGCGGTGATCAAGAGCGCCGGGCTCGGCTACGACGGCAAGGGCCAGGCGGGGGTGCACAGCGCCGAGGCCGTGGCCGCCGCGTGGCCGGCCATCGGTGCCGAGGAGGCGGTGGTCGAGGCGCGTATCGATCTGGCCATGGAGGTCTCCGTGGTGGCCGCCCGCGGCGTGGATGGCAGCTTCGCCCACTACGGGGTGACCGAGAATCGCCACCGGGATCACATCCTCGATCTGTCGGTCAGCGACGCCGAACTCGATCCGGCCCTCTGCCGGCAGGCGGTGGAGATCGCCCGGGCCGTGGGGGAGGGCCTGGACGCCGTCGGCACCTACTGCGTGGAGTTCTTCATCGACAGTGCCGGGCAGCTGATGGTCAACGAGATCGCCCCGCGGCCGCACAACTCCGGCCACCTGACCATCGAAGGGGCGGCCACCTCGCAGTTCGATCAGCAGCTGCGTGCCATCTGCGGGCTGCCACTGGGCAGCACGCAACGGCTGGCCCCGGCGGCCATGGTCAACCTCCTGGGCGACGTCTGGGACGCCGGTACCCCCCCCTGGGCCGAGGTCTTCGCCGACCCGGCCGCCACCCTGCACCTCTACGGCAAGGGCGCGCCGAGCCCTGGGCGCAAGATGGGTCACATCACCGTCCTCGGCGAAGACCGGCAGGATGCCGCCGGCCGCGCCCTACAGCTGCGTAAGCGATTGGCCCCCCATGTGGTTTCGTAATCTCATCCCCTACCGCCTGCGCGATCAGGTCGCCTACGATCCGGAGACCGCGGATCAGCGCCTGGCCGCGCTCGCCTTCACCCCCTGCGGGGCGCTGGAGCCGAGCCGCAGCGGCTTCGTGCCACCACTCGGCCCCGGGGCGCCGCTGGTGCACGCCGCCGCCGGCAGCCTGCTCTTCTGCCTGCAGGAGGAGACCAAGCTGCTGCCCGCCTCGGTGATCCGCGAGGCCATGGACGAGCGCATCGGCGCCGTGGAGGCCGCCGAGCACCGCAAGGTGCGCAAGCGCGAACGCGATCGCATCCGCGATGAGGTGGTCACCGCCCTGATGCCGCGGGCGTTCAGCCGCCACAAGCGGACCTGGGGCTACCTGGACACCGAAGCCGGCTACCTGGTGGTGGATGCCGGCTCTGAGAAACAGGCGGAGCACTTCGTCGAGCAGCTGCGTGAGGCTTGGGGCGATCTCACCCTCAGCCCGCCCGAGACCGAGATGGGGCCGGGGACCATCATGACCCGCTGGCTGGCACAGCAGCAGTTGCCCAGCGACTTGGAACTGGGCGAGGAGGCGGTGCTTGAGGACCCCAACGCCGAGGGCTGCGAGGTCCGGGTCAAGCGCCAGGACCTGACCTCCGAGGAGATGCGCGCCCACATCGACGCCGGCAAACGCGTCCGCCGCCTGGCCGTCACCTACAACGAGCGGCTGAGTGCGGTGCTCGACACCGACCTGAGCCTGCGCCGGCTGAAGTTCCACGACGTCATCCGCGAGCAGGCCGGCGACCGCGATCCGGAGAGCCAGGCCGAGCAGCTCGATGCCGATTTCTCGCT
>PULM01000005.1 GCA_003552345.1 Ectothiorhodospiraceae bacterium | reverse complement strand
TGGGAGCGCTCGAAGTCGCTCATCGGCCGCAGCAGGCGCAGCAGGCCGGGCACGTCGGCGTAGTAGCGGGCCATCATCGACGAGTACGCGGACCCGAACTGGCGGTGGATGATCGCGTTGATCACGGCGTCGAAGGCGAGGTGGCGCGCCGGGGTCAGTTCCCGCCGCTCCTCGGTGTGGCGCAGCAGCACGTGCAGGAACTCGTGGCAGATCACCGCCTTCACGTGGCCCTCGGTCGCGCAGTGCGCGCGCAGGAAGCCGAGGTTCACCTTCAGCACGGGGCGCTCCGCGCAGGTGACGGCGAGCGTCGGCACGGTGTCGGTGAACTCAAGGCCAAGAATCCTCAGCACCGCGCGGATCGCGAACGGGTTGTCCTCGATCAGTTCCTGCACGAGGCCGCGGAACAGGGGTTCGTCGATGGTCATGCGTAAAAACCCTCCGGGTCGAACAGCTCGAGCGCACGAGTCACGCTGGTCCGGGTCCAGAGCACCGGGCGCTCGGGATCGAAGCGGTGTGCGGTACACAGGCCCAGCAGCAGGGCCTGGCGCAGTACATCAAGCGGCTCGGCCTCCTTCACGACCAGCCGCCCGGCTGCGGGCGCCAGCGGCCGGCAGATCAACGGCCGTTCCGGCACTGCGACGAGTGGGCGCAGGTCCTCCGGCGTCGGCAGGCCCTCCTCGCGCAGCAGCCGGCGCAGCGCCGCCAGGGGATCGCGCCGCCCGAAGTCGAGTCCGAGGCGGATGACGCTCGGACAGCGGATCCAGCCCGCGTCCTGGCCGAGCAGGCTGCACTGGATGCGCTCGGTGCGGGTGCGACTCATGGGACCGCCAGCGTTGGCGATGCGGGCGAGCGGGTCCCTTCCGAGTACCGGCGGGGTCGCGTTCATGCGAGGCTCCGCTTCTTCAGCAACTCCACGCAGGCGTGCAGGTCGGACTCGAGCGCCCCGGGATCTTGCGGGCCGACCCTCTCGACCAGGCACCAGGAGAAGAACTGCCGCGCCCGCTGGCCGCGCGCGCCCTTGAGCCCGTTGCCCGCGCGGGCGAAGCGCTCGAACTCCGGGTGGCGGGTGTTCTGCAGCGTCCGACGCTCCTGCCAGGTGATCTCGGCGTCCACCGCGAGCATCGGCGTGGCGACGCGGGCAAGGTCGTTCACGCCGTCGGCGCCGATCGGCAGCCGGCCGAGCGCAGCCGCCGGGTAGACCGCGAACGCGAACGCCGCGGCGCGGTCCCGGGGCTCGGCGGCCAGGAGCTGCGATACCGCCTGCGAACCGGCGTCGGGGTCCCGGCACTCGTTCAGCAGTAGCTCGAGCTTTTTCGACAGCTTCGGCTCGGCCAGAAACGCGTGGATCCAGCGGTCGGGCTTCTCACTCGCGGTGTCCCAAGCCAGGCGGTGCGCAGCCGCCACGACCTCGGCACTCACGCTCACGCCCCAGGTGGCGTGTGGCAGGCTGGCCTCCAGCACAAGGCGGAACAGCGCCTCCGGCGCGTCGTCTGCGACGACGGTCGCGGCCAGCAGGCTGCGCGCGAGCAGCCGGGCCCGGCGCGGGGACACGCGCACGCCGGCGTCGTTCAACGCGCCGACCACGGCGGTGGCGTAGTCCACGATCAGCGGCGGACAGGTCTCGAGCTGCTCCAGGAAGCGTTCGCGCCACGTGGCGATCTGACCGCGCAGCGCGCCGCCGTCTTCGGCGATGCGCCCTTCCCCGCCGGGGTCGGCGACGCGGCGGCGCTCCGCTTCGGACAGGCCCTCCCAGTCCAGCGCGCGCACGAACAGCGCGAAGCGGTCGGCCAGCGCCGGGTCCAGCGCCTCGGAGCCGGTGTAGGTCTCCTCGCCGTCCTGATCGGCAGAACAGGGGTTCATCGCCGCCCAACGGTAGCGCAGCCGCGGCAACGCGATGCCCTGCACGCGGCGCTCGTGCACCAGCGCGAACAGCCGGTTCTGGTGCTCGGGCTTGCAGCGGCTGATCTCGTCGATCAGCACCGACTCGGCCTGCCACACGGTGGCCGGCGTCTCGAGGAAACGCACCGTGCCCGAGTCCTGCTCCGGGTAGGGGAACCCGACCAGGTCGTCGAACGCGATCAGGCTCGCGTTGTAGTGGCGGTGTTCGAGGTCCAGCGCCTCGGACAGCGTGTTCAGCAGGTAGGTCTTGCCGGTGCCGGAGCGGCCGATCAGCAGCAGCGGGTCCTCGGTGACCAGCGCGGCGAGGATCACCGGTTCGAGTCGGTCGAAGCCGAACACCCCGAGCGCCGGCAGGCGCATGGGCATCGACGAACGGGCGGCGCGGGCACGGGGCTTCCGGGCGCGCGCGGCGGATGCAGGCATGACGGTCTCCTCAAGGCCCCGGGAGTGTCCGGCGAGGACCGGTCCCGGGGCCGGGGACCGTCGCCGCTTTAGCTGCACTTGGTATCCCGCCCGCAAGTTGGTGCTTAAATCGGCGGCGGCCCGTCCGTGGGGCGTATGTCCATGCATTCAGGCTAGCGCGGGGCTGGACATGCGGGGAGAAAATCCCCGCAAACCGCTCAGGCGGCCCTGGTTCCGGAGTCCATGCCGCCGGCCGGGTCGTTGGCTGCGGCATAGGCGTCCGCGAGGCGCCGGGCAAATCCCAGGACCTGCCTTGAGACCGGCTGGTTGCACAGCCCCTGGCACTCGCCCACCACCCAGGTTCCGGCCTCGTCGCCGCGCTCGATCTCCAGGGTCGCCACGCGCTCACCCCGCCCGGTCTCGCGGATGGAGAAAAAGCGCAGGTCACCTTCCGCGAACATCTCCACCGTAGGCTCCCAAGGGAGGGCCAGCGTCTCCAGGCAGTGGTGCATGGCCACGCCCTCCTCCTGCAACTGCGACACGGTTTCCAGCGCGTGGGCCACCAGGCCGTCGTGGCGGTATTCGCGCAGGGCGTACGGCTGTGCCGAAAGCTGTGCGACGACTCGCTTGCGCTCCTGCCGTTGCACGTGCCGGCACAGCCAGCGCCACCCCGCCCGCGCCTGGTTGGGGTCGGGCGTGAAGCCCGGGTTATGCGCGTACCAGCGCTCGAGCGCGTTCCACTCCTCACCCGCGAGCCAGTTCACGAGCCCGCCCTTCGCCTCGATCCGCAACGCCTCGCGGGCCAGCAGGCGAAACAGCGGCTCCGGCAAGCGGTGACGGACCGTCCCGCCGTGCCACATCGTGAGGCAAGCGACCGCCGACTCGAACCGCCCGTGCGTGAGCCGGTCCAGACCCGCCCGCACGTGGGCGTTCAGCCAGTACACGAGATCCGAGGGATGGCCACAGTTGATCAGCAGGGACTCGAGCCGCTCTCTGACATCGGGCGTGCGCTGAAGCAGACGCCAGCCGCCCTCGGTGAGCCCGTGCCGGTGCAGGCAGGCCCGGATGGCAGCCGCCGGATCCCGCGCCGGATCCAGCGGCAGGCCCAGGCGCAGCAGCGACTCGCCGATGCTCATGAGCGTCGGAGCCTCCACCGCAAGGCGGATGAACCACCTCCGGTGTGCCGCGATCACGCTGAAGACCCTGGCGTCGTCGCAGCGGGGGCCCCAGGCCTTGCGGGCCAGGTACACGACGACCGGGCGGATGCCCAGCGCGTGCCCCAGCATCCGCTGGAGTGTGGGTT
>PULM01000173.1 GCA_003552345.1 Ectothiorhodospiraceae bacterium | reverse complement strand
GGATGCTGGTATAAAAACCGCCTTTTCCGGCGGCTGCCGGCGAGCTGGGATTGAGGAGCGTAGTTATGTCCAAGGTCTGCCAAGTCACCGGCAAGCGTCCGGGTACGGGAAACAACGTTTCCCACGCCAACAACAAGACGCGCCGGCGTTTTCTGCCCAACCTGCACGATCATCGCTACTGGGTAGAGAGCGAGAATCGCTGGGTACGTCTGCGTGTCTCCGCCAAGGGCATGCGGATCATCGACAAACGTGGTATTGACGCGGTGCTCGCCGACATGCGGGCCCGTGGGGAGAGGGTCTAATGGCCGGTAAGAGCGCACGCGAGAAGATCAAGCTGGTGTCGAGTGCCGGTACGGGCCACTTCTACACCACCGACAAGAACAAGCGGAACACCCCGCACAAGCTTGAGATGAAGAAGTACGACCCGGTGGTGCGCAAGCACGTGACCTACCGCGAGTCCAAGCTCAAGTAGGAGCGGTGACGCCACCGCAAGCGGAATAAGCGGGCCCGGCTGCCTTCGGCACCGGGCCCGTTTTTGTCTCCGGTCGCGCTTGACCGCGCCCGGTCGCTCGGGGAACCTGACCGCCATCCCCCGGTGTTGCGTCGCGGAGTATCGTTGCCATGTCGGAGGTCTTCCTGGCCCGTCAGCCGGTGTTCGACCGTGAGCTACGGGTCTGTGGCTACGAGCTCCTCTACCGCGGCGGGCGGGAGGAGTCGGCCCGTTTTGTCGACGGCGACGCCGCCACCGCCACGGTCATCCTCAACGCCTTCATGGAGATCGGGCTGCGCTCGATCACCGGCGGGCATCCGGCCTACCTGAATCTGACCCGCCGCTTCCTCCTGCAGCATCCGGTGCCGTTCCCCCAGCACGAGGTCGTGCTGGAGGTCCTCGAAGACGTCGAGCCGGATGCCGAGCTCTGCGCGGCGCTGTGCCGACTGTCCCGACAGGGGTACCGGATCGCCCTGGACGATTACCTGCTCGACGGCTCCGGGCGGGAGCGCCTGCTCCCTTGTGCGGACCTGGTCAAGGTCGACGTCCTCGGCATGGCACCGCAGGAGATCGTCCGCCACGCCCGAACCCTGCAGCGCCAGGGGGTATCGTCGATGCTTGCGGAGAAGATCGAAAGCCGCGAGGTGATGGAGCTTTGCCGCGCGGCGGGATTCGACTACTTCCAGGGGTTCTTCCTGTCGCGGCCGACGACACTGTCGCGACGCTCGGTGCCGCACAACCGGTTGCCGCTGCTGCGCCTGATCGCCTCGCTGCAGCAGCCGGATCTCGATGTCCGCGAGGTGGAGCGGATCATCGGCCAGGATGTCTCGCTCTCCTACAAGATCCTCCGCTATCTGGCCTCGCCGCTGTTCCCGACCCGGGATATCGACAGCATCCGTGCCGCCGTGCTCTACCTCGGGCGGCGTCAGCTGGCCAACTGGGCCATGCTGCTGGCCATGACCTCTTACGGCGATCAGCCCTCCGAGCGCATCGTCGCCCTGCTGGTGCGCGCGCGCACCTGCGAGCAGCTGGTCCGCCACCGCCACGGCGGCTCGGACCCCGGGGCGGCGTTCACCGTCGGTCTGTTCTCGGGGCTCGATGCGGTGCTCGACGCCCCGCTGTCGGTCATCTGTGCCGAGTTGCCGTTGAGCGCCGAGGCGCGCCAGGCCCTGCTCGAGCTTGAAGGCCCTTACGGCGCCATCCTCGCGGCGGTGCTGGCCCAGGAGCGGGGCGACTGGGAGCGGTTGGCGAGTACCGGGATCGAGCCGCTGCAGGTCAACCACCACTACCTGGAGGCGCTGCGCTGGGCCGATGCCCAGTGGGCCTGGCTCGCCCACCTCTCCCGGGCCGAGCACGCCGATCGGCACCCTTCCCTGCGCCGGCGCAGCCCGCCGTCATCGTCTTGATCCGGGTGGAGCCGCCGCGTGCCTGAGCTGCCCGAGGTGGAGACCACCCGCCGTGGCCTGCAGGAGCACCTGGTCGGCCGGGTGCTGCGGCGCGTCGTGGTGCGCCAGCCGCAGCTGCGTTATCCCGTGCCGGAGGGGCTGGAGGTGGCGGTGGCCGGGTGCCGGGTGGTGGCCCTGGAGCGTCGCGCCAAGTACCTGCTCATCCGGCTCGAGGGCGGTCCCTGGCTGCTGCTGCACCTGGGCATGTCCGGGAGCCTGCGCCGAGTGGTGGCCGGCGAGCCCGCAGGAAGGCACGACCACGTGGACCTGTGCCTCGACGACGGTCACGCCCTGCGGCTGACCGACCCCCGGCGCTTCGGTTGCCTGCTCCTCGGCGAGGGCGATCCGCAGGCCCACCGCCTGCTCCGCCACCTGGGGCCAGAGCCCCTCGGGGCGGGCTTCGACGGTGGGTATCTCCACCGTGTCGCCCGGGGCCGTCGGGTGGCGGTGAAGGCGTTCCTGATGGATGCCGCCGTGGTGGTCGGAGTGGGCAACATCTACGCCAACGAGGCGCTCTTTCGTGCCGGGATCCGTCCCGATCGCGCCGCCGGGCGCATCGCCCGGGCGCGCTACGAGCGCCTGGCCGGGGCCGTGCGGGAGGTCCTCGAGGCGGCGCTGGCGGTCGGCGGCACCACTCTGCGCGATTTCACCGACGGCGCGGGGCAGCCCGGGTATTTCGCCGTTGATCTGTCGGTCTACGGCGGCTCGAGCTGCCCATCCTGCGCCGGCGCCCTGCGCCAGCTTCGGGTGGCGCAGCGCGGGACCTGGTTCTGCCCCCGATGCCAGCGCTGAGGGTGCTCAGAGGGCCGGCTGCCCCAGCCACAGGCCGATGGCGAACAGGCTCATGAACAGCAGGATGAGAAAGACATCGCGCAGCATCCGGAACAGGTCGTCGAGCTTGGGGACCGGGGCCCGCACCCCGTAGTCCCGTGGGTCGAGGGTCCCTTCGTCGGCCCGGGCGATGATCTCCCGGGCCAGTTCCCGCGCCCACGGGGGGGTGCAGTCCTGATCGCGCATGTATAGCCCGAAGAGACGGTCCAGGTCCTCGCGCCGGGCAATGCGTCGGAACTGGTGCCAGTGGGCGAGGGCGAAGAAGTCGTACTCGGAGATCTGCAGCAGCTGGGCCGCCTCGAGTACGCTGTTGTCGTAGACCAGCGGCTTGAACCACGACCAGGCCATGACGCCCTCCTTGCAGGGTCGGGTCAGGGAACGCGGCGGACGCGCAGGCGCAACGCCTCCGCCACGGCCGGATGCACGAAGCGCGAGACGTCGCCGCCCAGGGCGGCGCCCTCCCGGACCAGGCTTGAGGAGATGAAGGCGTACTGCTCCGCCGGGGTGAGGAAAACGGTCTCGACGTCGGCGCGCAGCTGGCGGTTCATGCTCGCCAGCTGGAATTCATACTCGAAATCCGAGACGGCGCGCAGGCCGCGGACGATGACCTGGGCCTGGTGGTGTGCGACGAAATCGACCAGCAGGGAGGTGAACGCCTCCACCTCGACGTTGTCGACGCCGGACAGGGCGGTGCGTGCCAGCTCCAGGCGCTCCTCCACGGCGAAGGTGGGGGCCTTCGAGGGGCTGGGGTTGGCGGCGACGCCGACGATCAGCCGGTCGAACAGTCGTGCCCCGCGCTGGATCAGGTCGGTGTGCCCGTGGGTGATCGGGTCGAAGGTCCCCGGGTAGATGGCGGTTACGCCCATCAATGGCTCCTCAGTCCTCGTCTCGGTTGGTTGCGTCCGCGCGCAGTAGCCGGAAGCGACACCGCCCGGCCTGGCCTTCCCGATGCACGCGCCAGCCGGCGGGCAGCGTCGGTGGCGGCGCATTCCGATCGTCTTCAATATAGATCTGCGCCCCGGGCGTCAGCCATCCCGCCGTGGCCAGCCGCTGGCAACACACCTCCAGAAGCCCGCTGCCGTAGGGCGGATCGAGGAAGACGATCTCAAAGGGCGCCGTGGGGCGCCCCTGCAGGTAGCCGGCGCCGTCGGCGACCTCAACCCGGGCGTCCGTCGCCGCCAGGGTGGTTAGGTTGCCGCGCAGGCCGTCGGCGATGCGCCGGTCACGCTCGACCAGGACCACCTCGGCGGCGCCACGAGAGAGCGCCTCCAGGCCTAGCGCACCGGTGCCGGCGAACAGGTCCAGGCAGCGTGCCCCTGGCAGTGCGGGCGCCAGCCAGTTGAACAGCGTCTCGCGGACCCGGTCGCCGGTCGGCCGGACCCCGGCCTGGGCCGGGATCGGCAGGCGCCGCCCCCGCCACTGCCCGGCGATGATGCGCAGCTCGCCCCCCCGTCGTCGGCTCACGGCGGGTCCATCTCCACGTCGGCGTCCTCCACATCCGGACCGACGAGGACGGTAACCATCCGCGCCAGGTCCAGCCGCTCGTCCAGGGCCCGGCGGATTGCCTGCTCATCGACGGCCTCCATGCGCGGGATGTAGCGCGCCAGGTGGTCGGCGGGCAGGCGGTTGGCCGCCAGGACGCTGAGCTGCCCGGCCAGGGCCGAGTTGTTCGCCACGCTCAGCGGGAAGGCACCGGTGAGATGGCGCACCGCTGCGTCAATCTCCTCGCTGTCCAGCCCGTCCCGGGCCAGGCGCTCGACCTCCCCGCGCAGCACCTCCAGGGCCTCCTCGCCGCGGCCGGCCTCGACGGTGGAGCGGATCAGCCAGGGGCCGCGCAGCGGCATGATGTTGAGACTCGAGGAGGAGGCGTAGGAGAGGCCGCGCTCCTCGCGCATGCTCTGGTAAAGCCGCGAGACCAGGCCCCCGCCGCCGAGGACGTGATTGGCAACCCGCAGCGGGTACTCCAGATCCTCCTCGCCGCGGGCGATGACCGGCAGGCCCATCATCAGCGCGGTCTGCGAGCTGGGGAAATCGATGCGGACCTCCGTCTCTTTCGGCTCGCTCGGCGGGGCGGGCAGCGAGGGCGCGGGTTCGCCGGCCTCCATGGCGTCGAGAAGCCGGGCGGCCAGCGCCTCGGCCTCCTCACGGTCGAGATCACCGACGATGGCCACGCTGGCGTTGGCGGCGACGTAGTGCTCCGCGTGGAAGGCCGCCACGCGCGCCGCGTCCAGGCTGTACAGCCCCGCCTCGGTGCCCGAGGGCGGGGTGGCGTAGGGGTGATCGCCGTACATGGCCGCGTAGAGCGAGCGCAGGGCGATGCTCGAGGCCGACTGCCGTTCGGCCCGCAGGGCCTGCTGCATGCGCCTGCGCTCCCGCTCGACGGCGGCGTCGTCGAAGCTCGGCGCGCCGAGCACTTGCTCGAGCAGCTCCGTTGAGGCGTCCAGGGCAGCGCTTTCGGAGAGGCTGCGCAGATGGACCTCGGCCTGGTGGCGGCCGGCGGAGGTACTCAGCCGCGCACCGACATCCTCCAGGCGGCGGGCCAGTTCACCGGCGTCCATGTCGCCGGCCCCCTGGTCCAGGGTGCGCGCGGTGAGCCCGGCCAGGCCCGGTGTGCCGCCATCGCGGGCACTGCCGGCGTCGAGGATCACCCGGACGTCCACCATCGGCAGTTCTCGGGCCTCGATGAAGTAGACGGCGGCCCCCTCGCAGCCGTCCCAGCGTTGCACCTCAGGGCCGAAGGGCTCGGCCTGCGCGGTCACGGCCAGTAGGGTGGTGGCGGCCGCGGCAGCGGCGCGCAATCGGCACAACAGACGCATCACTCCTCCTCGCCGGGCAGCAGGCGGCCCACGGTGAGCCGCTCCGGTTCCAGGTAGGTGCGGGCGACGCGCTGGATGTCCTCCGGCGTGACCGCGCGCACCCGCTCTTCGAAGCGCTGCGCCTCTTCCCAGCCGATCCCGGTGCTGGCCAGTCGGCCCAGGCGCTGGGCGCGCCCCATGGGGGCATCCTGGGCGTAGACCTCGGCGGCAAGCAGGCGGGTGATGGCGCGCTCGAGCTCCGAGTCCTCCACCGGATCGTCGCGGAGCCGGCCCACCTGCTCGCGCAGGGCGGATTCCAGCTCGTCCAGGTCGTGGCCTTCGGACGGTCTCGCCACCAGCGAGAACAGCGTATCGAGGCGTGCCACCGGCGAGTAGCCCGCCGAGGCGCTGGTGGCCAGGCCTTGGCCGCGCACCAGCTCCTCGGGCAGCCGGGCGGAGCGTCCGCCATCGAGCAGCTCGGCGGCGAGCAGCAGAGCGTAGGCATCGCCAGGCTCGGCCGCTGTGGCCAGCGAGGGGACGTTGTAGCCGAGGAAGAGCAGCGGCACGCGGGCATCCTCGAAGCGCACCTCGATGCGCCGCTCACCGGGGGCGGTCGCGATCTCGCGCCCTTCCGGCGGTGGCTCGACCTCGCCCGCGGGGACCGCGCCGAAGTGGCGCTCGGCCAGCTCGAAGACCCGCTCGGGTTCTACGGAACCGACCACCACGAGGGTGGCGTTGCCCGGGACGTACCACCGCTGATACCAGGCCTCGAGCTCCTCGAGACGCAGGCGGTCCAGATCCTTCTGCCAACCGATGATCGGGTGGCGATACGGGCTGGCCATGTGCGCGGTGGCGGTGAAGCGCTCGAAGGCCCGCGCCTCGGGCGGGTCGTCCACCCGCTGGCGGCGCTCCTCATGGATGACCTGCATCTCGCGCTGGAACTCCTCGGAGTCGAAGACCAGCCGGTGCATGCGCTCGGCCTCGAGCTCCATGGCCAGTTCCAGGCGGTCCGCGGCCAGCAACTGGAAGTAGCCGGTGAAGTCGCGGGCGGTGAAGGCGTTGGTCTGACCGCCTTCGCGGGCGATCAGGCGGGCGAATTCGCCGGTCTCACGCACCTCGGTGCCCTTGAACATCATGTGTTCGACGGCGTGGGAGATGCCGGTGATCGGTCGATGCTCGTGTCCGGAGCCGACGTGATACCAGAGCATCGAGGCGACCACGCCGCCGCGGTGATCCTCCTGGACGAGGACAGTCAGGCCGTTGTCCAGCTCGTGGTGGTGGACCCGGTCCGCCGCCGCGGCGGACGCCAAGGCGAAGAGCAGGAGGGTGGTCAGCAGTCTGAGCGGGGCCATGGCTCCTCTGGGTCGGGTCGTCGCTGGGTGCGGCACCAATGGTAGGATACCCCACAGCGCAAGTCGCGGGCGGAGGTGCGCCTGCACCCCGTGGCTTCCCTGGGACCACAACCGTGCCGAAGGCCATGAGCGAAAGCGAGAAGACCGACAAGCGCCCCGGACTGATGGGGCGGCTGCGCAACGGGCTGCGGCGCACCCGCAGCGGGCTGACCGAGGGGCTGGCGACGCTGTTCGTCGGTCGCCGCGAGCTCGACGACGAGCTGCTCGAGGAGCTGGAGATGCGTCTACTCCAGGCCGACGTGGGCATGGAGGCGACGCAGAAGGTGCTCGACGGGCTGGTCGAACGCCTCGGCGCAGGCGGCACCGGCGAGACGGTGCTTGAGGCCCTGCGCGCCGAGATCGTCAACGTGCTCGGTCCGGTGGAGCAGCCGCTGGAGGTCGATGCCGCCAAGCGTCCCTTCGTCATCCTGACCGTCGGGGTCAACGGCGCCGGCAAGACCACCACCATTGGCAAGCTGGCGGCCCGTTTCCAGAAGGAGGGGCGGTCGGTGATGGTGGCCGCCGGGGATACCTTCCGGGCTGCTGCGGTGGATCAGCTCCAGCAGTGGGGCGAGCGGGTCGGCTGCCCGGTCATCGCCCAGCCCACCGGCTCGGATCCGGCCTCCGTGGTCTACGACGCTCACCAGGCGGCGCGGGCCCGCGGCGTCGATGTGCTCATCGCCGACACCGCCGGTCGCCTGCACACCCAGGACAACCTGATGGAGGAGCTTCGCAAGATCCGCCGCGTGCTCGGCCGTCAGGACGGCGATGCCCCCCACGAGACCCTGCTGGTCCTCGACGGGGGCAACGGACAGAACGCCCTGGCCCAGGCCGAGCAGTTCGGCCGGGCGGTCAATGTCACCGGCCTGGCGGTCACCAAACTGGACGGCACTGCCCGCGGCGGCGTCCTGCTGGCGCTGGCCGAGCGGCTGCAGGTGCCGGTGCGTTATATCGGCGTCGGCGAGCAGGTGGACGACCTGCGCACCTTCCGTGCGTCCGATTTCGCGGAGGCGCTGACCGCGGAATGATCCAGTTCGACCGGGTCAGCAAGCGCTACCCGCGGGCGGGCCAGGACGGACTGCGCGGTGTCAGCCTGGAGATCCCCCAGGGCGAGCTGGTCTTCGTCACCGGCCACTCCGGTGCGGGCAAGAGCACCCTGCTGCGCCTGATCCCCCGCCTGGAGCGGCCCAGCGGAGGACGGGTGGTGGTTGCCGGCGTAGACGTGGGCCAGTTGCCCCGGCGGCGGATTCCGCTGCTGCGCCAGCGGGTGGGCGTCACCTTCCAGGACCATCGCCTGCTTGCCGATCGCAGCGTCTTCGCCAATGTCGCCCTGCCGCTGGAGATCACCGGGGTGCCCCGCCGCGAGGCCGCGCGCCGGGTGCGGGCGGCTCTGGATAAGGTCGGTCTGCTGCACAAGGAGTCGAGCCGCCCCGAGGCCCTTTCGGGCGGGGAGCAGCAGCGCGTGGGCATCGCACGCGCCGTGGTCAATCGCCCGCCGGTGCTGCTGGCCGATGAGCCCACCGGCAACCTGGATCCAGGGCTCTCCGAGGAGATCATGCAGTTGTTTAGCTCGTTCGTGAGCATCGGCACCACGGTGTTGATCGCCAGCCACGACCTGGAGTTGATCGAGCGCCTCGGCCACCGCACGCTGACCCTGCGCCAGGGCGAACTGGTCGGCGACCGGCCGCCGCGCGAGGTGGCCTGATGGCACGCCGGCCGGAGCGCGGTGCGACCCCCCGGCGTCGGCAGACTCGGGCGGAGGCGCGCGCGCAGCGCAAGGCGCTGCGCGCCAGCCGGCGCAGCGAGGCCGGGGCCGGCGCGAGTCTGCTGGCGGGGCCGCTGTTGTATCTGTTTCGCCACCGCCAGGCGCTGACGGCGGCGCTGCAGCGCGCCCGGGGGGCGCCGCTGCACAGCGTGCTGACCAGCGCGGTGGTGGGCATCGCCCTGGCGTTGCCGGCGGCCTTCGCGCTCACCCTGGACAACGCCGAGCGGGTGGCGGGCGACTGGCAGGATGGGGCGGCGCAGATCTCGCTCTTCCTGGACCGTGATGCCGGCCCCCAGACCCTGCGCGAGCAGGCCGAGGCGGCGGCCGAGCGCGCGGGCGTGGCCGGCGTGGAGCCGGTGACCCCGGATGCGGCGCTGGAAGAGTTTCGGGCCGGTACCGACTTTGATGCCGCACTGGAGCTGCTCGACGAAACCCCGCTGCCGCCGGTGCTCGTGGTCACCGCCGATCGCGGCCTCGACCCCGGGGCGGTGGCCGAGTTGGCCGAGTCGCTCGCCGATGATCCGGCGGTGGTGCGCATGCGCCTGGATCAGGAGTGGGTGGAGCGTCTGCACGCCATCATGACCCTGGCCGAGCGGGCGCTCTGGTCGATCGGGGTGCTGTTGGCGCTGGCGGTGATCCTGGTTATTGGCAACACCATCCGTCTGACCATCGAGAGCCGTCGCCACGAGATCGAGATCGTCAAGCTGATCGGCGGGGGGAACGGCTTCGTGCGTCGGCCGTTTCTCTATGAGGGGCTTGGCTATGGTCTGACCGGCGGACTGCTGGCCTGGATGCTCACCGAACTCGGCCGCTGGTCGCTGGCCGGGCCGGCCCATCGGCTGGCGGCCACCTACGGCACCGAGTTCACGCTCAGTGGTCTGGGGCCGACCAACGGCCTGTTGCTGTTGCTCGGCGGCGCCGTCCTGGGTGTGCTGGGGGCGTGGACCGCGGTGGCCCGGCACCTGAGCGCGATCGAGCCGCGGTGAATCGTCATACCCCGCGGGATGCTCTATAATACGCGGCATCCGGTCGCGGGGTCGTCCCTTGAAATCCTTGGGTCTCGACCCCAACTGTCCCCCTGCGCAGCCAGGCGGGCAGCGGAACCAGGCGAAACAGAAGAGGAGTCTCGGTCAGGTTGGAGGAGAAGGCACGTATGAGCACGGCACTGGTTACGGCGGGTAACGCGAATCTGCCGCTGCCGACGAGCAGTGAGGACGCGTACATCCAGGCGGTGAGCCAGATCCCGGTGCTTGATGCCGATGAGGAGTACGAGCTGGCCCGGCGCTGCCAGTACGAAGGCGATCTCGATGCGGCGCGGCAGCTGGTGCTCTCGCATCTGCGTTTCGTCGTCCATGTGGCCCGGGGTTACCGCGGCTACGGGCTCGCCCTCGGCGACCTGATCCAGGAGGGCAACATCGGCCTGATGAAGGCCGTCAAGCGCTTCGACCCGGACGTTGGCGTCCGCCTGGTCTCCTTCGCGGTCCACTGGATCCGGGCCGAGATCCACGAGTTCATCCTGCGCAACTGGCGCATCGTCAAGGTGGCCACCACCAAGGCGCAGCGCAAGCTCTTCTTCAACCTGCGTGGCGCCAAGAAGCGCCTGGGCTGGATGAGCCGCGACGAGGTCAACGCGGTGGCCCGGGATCTGGGCGTGCAGCCGGAGACGGTGCTCGAGATGGAGTCGCGCCTCTCGGGCCAGGATCTCGGTTTCGACCCGCTGGTCTCGGAAGAAGACGAGGAGCAGGCTCGGGCCCCGGTGGCCTATCTCGAGGATCGGCGCTTCGATCCGGCCGAGGTGGTCGAAAGCAGCGACTGGGGGACCCACCAGGACGATGCCCTGCACCAGGCGCTGGGTCAGCTCGATGAGCGCAGTCAGCACATCCTGCGTGCCCGCTGGCTGGAGGAAGAGCGCCAGACCCTGCAGGAGCTGGCCGACCGCTACGGGATCTCCGCCGAGCGCATCCGCCAGCTCGAGAAGAACGCGATCAGCAAGCTGCGCGGGGCGGTCAGCGCCTGAGCGGCGCCCCGGCGCTGTCCGGACCTCGCGCCGGTTGCTAGAGCACCCCCCGCTCGGCGAGCGAGACCGGCTCGCCGTCGCCCACCACGAAGTGATCCAGAAGACGCACGTCCACCAGCCCCAGTGCCTCACGCAGGCGGTGGGTGAGCGCCTCGTCCGCCGCACTGGGTTCGGCAACGCCGGAGGGATGGTTGTGAGCCACGATCACCGCCGCGGCGTTGTGGGCCAGGGCACGGCGCACCACCTCGCGCGGGTAGACGCTGGCGCCATCGATGGTCCCGCGGAAGAGTTCCTCATAGCCGATGACCCGGTGGCGGTTGTCCAGGAACAGCCCGCCGAAGACCTCGCTGGGGTGGTCGCGCAGCAGCGCGCTTAGATAGGTGCGCGTCTGCGCCGGGCTGCTCAGCGTGGGGCCGCGCTGCAGCTGCTCGCCCAGGTGGCGCCGGGCGATCTCCAGGGCCGCCTGCAGTTGCGCGTACTTGGCATCGCCCAGCCCGGGGCGGGCGGCGAAGCTCTGGCGGTCGGCCTCGAGCAGGCCGCGCAGGCCGCTGAAGGCGGCCAGCAACTCGCGGGCCAGGGCCACCGCGGACTGGCCGCGGCGCCCGGTGCGCAGGAAGATCGCCAGCAGCTCGGCGTCCGACAGCGACTGTGGACCGTGGTGGATGAGCCGCTCGCGGGGCCGCTCCTCGCGCGGCCACGAACGTATCGACATGACACTGCCCTCCCTGGCGGCGTCGTGTGAACGGTTTGTCGGTGGGCGCCGCCGTGCGGCGGCGCCCCTCGGGGCTACTCCGTCGCCCAGCTGTCGCGCACGCGCTTGAGGCGCCGCGCCTGGTAGCGGTTGATGTTGGCCGTCATCATGAAGATGGCCACGATGAACAGGACCGGGAAGGCCAGGGCGATGGCCAGCTGCTGCGCGCCCACCAGGTGCAGACCCAGCAGGACCACCATCGCCGCGGCCGGGGCGCCGACCAGGCGCACCATGGCAGCCGACTCCGTGCGCTTGATGTGCGCGTCCAGCTCCTCGTAGCTGTTGAAGTCGTTCTCGTCCGTGGCTCCGAACATCCGGGCCAGGACGTTGCTCTCGGGCTCGCTGCTGTTGCCGGCGTCGGCGCTGGCGTCCGCCGCGTGGTCGTCGTGGATGGCCTCCTCGGCGTGTCGGTCGTCTCGGCTCATGGGTACCTCCTCGGGTTAATCCCCTGTCCCCACTGGGATGACACGATAGAATGCGGGTCGGGATTCGCCCGTCCCCGTTAGCGGTGTAGCGCAGTCGGGCGCCGCCTGCACGGATCTGCGACAATACGCGTATGTCTTTGCCGAGCCGACCCATCCGCATCCTGCTCGTGGTAAGCGGCGGGATCGCCGCCTACAAGGCCGCCGAGCTGGTGCGCGAGCTGCGCCGGGGCGGTGCCGAGGTGCGCGTGGCCATGACCAGCGGGGCGCAGCGCTTCGTCACCCCGCTGACCTTCCAGGCGCTGTCCGGCCAGCGCGTCCATACCGACCTGCTCGATGCCGAGGCCGAAGCGGCCATGGGACACATCGAACTGGCCCGCTGGCCCGATCGGATCGTCGTGGCGCCGGCCACCGCCGATTTCCTGGCGCGACTCGCCCAGGGCCGGGCGGACGACCTGCCGGCGGCGCTGTGCCTGGCGACCCGGGCGCCGATCACGGTGGTGCCGGCCATGAACAACGTCATGTGGGAGGCGGCCCCCACCCGTGACAACCTGGCCACGCTCCGTGCTCGCGGGGTGGCGTGCATCGGCCCCGAAAACGGCGAGCAGGCGTGTGGCGAGTTCGGGCCCGGGCGCATGGCCGAGCCGGCGACCGTCGCCGCGGCACTGCTCGGGACCGCCGACAGCGGGCCGTGGTCCGGGCGGACCGTGCTGATCACCGCCGGCGCAACCCGCGAGCCGCTGGATCCGGTGCGCTACCTGACCAACCGCAGCTCCGGGCGCATGGGCTTCGCCCTGGCCGCAGCCGCCCGCGAGGCGGGCGCCCGGGTGATCCTGGTCAGTGGCCCCACCGCGCTGGAAACGCCCCCGGGCGTGGAGCGTGTCGATGTCGAGCGGGCCGGGCAGATGTACGAGGCCGTACTCGGCCGGGTCGACGAGGCGGACTGCTTCATCGCCGCCGCCGCGGTCAGTGACTACCGGCCCGAGCGCGAGGCGCCGGAGAAGATCAAGAAAGGCGGCAACGCCCTGACCCTGGCCCTGGAGCCCACGCCGGATACCCTGCGCGCGGTGGCGGCGCGCTCGCCGCGCCCGTTCGTGGTGGGCTTCGCCGCCGAGACCGAGCGCGTCCGCGAACACGCGCTCGCCAAGCTGCACGACAAGGACCTCGACCTGATCGCCGCCAACCGCGTCGGTCCGGGCCTGGGGTTCGACACCGACGACAACGCCCTCGAGGTCCTCTGGCGCGACGGCGGCGTCACCCTGGCCCAGCAGCCCAAGACGGCTCTGGCCCGGGAACTGCTGCAGATCGTCGCCGAGCGGGCCGGGTTCGCCGAGGCAGCGAGGAGCCCCCATGCATCGCAGGATTGAAGCACGCATCGTCGACGAGCGCCTTGGCAGCGAGTTCCCGCTGCCCCACTACGCCACCGACGGCTCCGCCGCCGTCGATCTGCGCGCCTGCCTGTCCGAGCCGTTGAGGCTTGGGCCGGGCGAGCGCCGCTTGATCGGAACCGGCCTGGCGGTGAACATCCACGATCCCGGCCTCGTCGGGGTGGTCGCCTCCCGCTCGGGGCTGTCGCTCAAACACGGCCTGCGGGTGGCCCAGGGCATCGGGGTGATCGATTCCGACTACCATGGGGAGATCGGGGTAATCCTGGCCCACGACGGGACCGAGGCCTATACCATCACGCCCGGGGAGCGCATCGCGCAGCTGCTCTTCCAGCCGGTGGTGCAGGTCACGCTCGATTACGTCCCCGCCTTCTCCGCCACCACCGCGCGGGGCGAGGGTGGCTTCGGCCACAGCGGTACGCTATGACGCGGGGGCATCCCCGCAGGATGACGATGACAAGGAGGCGCCCGTGAGCGCAGCGCAGGTACCCGCATCGATCTTTCGCGCCTACGACGTGCGTGGCGTGGTGGGCGAGACCCTGGACGCCGACATCGTCCGCTGGGTTGGCCGGGCGGTGGGCAGCGAGGCGCGCGAGCGCGGCGTCCGCCGCCTGGTGGTGGGCCGCGACGGCCGTCACTCCAGCGCCGAGCTGGCCGCGGCGGTGGCTGCCGGCATGAACGACGCCGGCTGCGACGTCATCGACATCGGCCAGGCACCCACGCCGGTGATGTACTTCGCCACCCATGAGCTGGAGACCGGCTCCGGGGTGATGATCACCGGCAGCCACAACCCGCCGGAATACAACGGCCTGAAGATCATGGTCGGCGGCGACACCCTCTCCGGTGAGGCCATCACCGGGCTCTACCGGCGCATCCGCGACGGCTGCCTGGTCGAGGGGGAAGGCAGTGTGGAGACGCGCACCGACCTGGTGGAGCGCTATCTGGCGCGTATCGCCGGCGACATCCGCCCGGCGCGGCCGCTGCGTCTGGTCCTGGATGCCGGCAACGGGGTGGCCGGGGCGGTGGCGCCGCGGCTCTTCGAGGCCCTGGGCTGCCAGGTCGAGGCGCTCTTCTGCGAGGTCGACGGCGACTTCCCCAACCACCACCCCGACCCGGCGGAGCCCCATAACCTGGAGACGCTCATCGCCCGCGTCCGTGACAGTGGCGCCGATCTGGGGCTGGCCTTCGACGGTGACGGAGATCGGCTCGGCGTCGTCGACTCGGCGGGGAACATCATCTGGCCCGACCGCCAGCTGATGCTCTACGCCCGGGATGTGCTCAGCCGTCGTCCCGGTGAGCCGGTGGTCTTCGACGTCAAATGCAGCATGCACCTCAAGCACGTCATCGAGGCCGCCGGCGGTCGGCCGCAGATGTCACGCACCGGCCACTCGCTGATCAAGGCCACCCTGCGTGAGAGCGGCGCCCCCCTGGCCGGGGAGATGAGCGGCCACACCTTCTTCGCCGAGCGCTGGTACGGCTTTGACGACGGCCTCTACACCGGCGCCCGGCTGGTGGAGATCGTCGCCGCCGATGGCCGCCCCAGCGCCGAGATCTTTGCCGAGCTCCCCGAGGGGGTCTCCACGCCGGAGCTCAAGGTGCACATCCAGGAGGGTGAGCAGGGCGAACTGATGGACGCCCTGGTGGCCGAGGGGCAGCGTCGTTTCACCGACGCCACCATCCACACCATCGACGGGATCCGGGTCGAGTGGCCCGACGGCTGGGGGCTGATCCGCGCCTCCAACACCACGCCGGTGCTGGTGGTGCGCTTCGAGGCCAACGATGCCGACGGTCTGGCCCGCATCCGCGAGGCCTTCGAGGCCCTGCTCGCCAGCGTGCGCCCCGGCCTGGTCATCCCGGCCTCCTGAACCCTGCACACGGAACCGTTGATAAGAAAATGACCGATCACCCCATCGATCCCGATCTCACTGCCCGCGTCCTGGTCGAGGCCCTGCCGTACATCCGTCGCTTCCGCGGGCAGACCATCGTGGTCAAGTTCGGCGGCAATGCCATGGTCGACGAGGCGCTGAAAGTGGCCTTTGCGCGGGATATCGTGCTCATGCGCCTGGTCGGTTTCCGCGTCGTCGTGGTCCACGGTGGAGGTCCGCAGATCGGCAACCTGCTCGATCGCATCGGCAAGGAGACCGAGTTCGTCCAGGGCATGCGGGTCACCGACGCCGAGACCATGGACGTGGTGGAGATGGTCCTCGGCGGTCTGGTGAACAAGGAGATCGTCAATCTGATCAGCGCCCAGGGCGGCCGTGCCGTGGGGCTGACCGGCAAGGACGGTGGCCTGATCCGGGCCCGTAAGCTGGAGGTCGAGCAGCCCGGGCCCG
>PULM01000137.1 GCA_003552345.1 Ectothiorhodospiraceae bacterium | reverse complement strand
TCACCTTCCACAACCAGACCGTGGCCAGCGAGCTGGATGCGGCCAGCGACAACCCGCTGCTCTTCCCCGAGGAGGGGCGCGTGCTGCATGGCGGCAATTTCTTTGGCCAGCACCTGGCCTTCGCCGCCGACGCCCTGAACAACGCCCTGGTGCAGCTGGCCATCCACAGCGAGCGGCGCATCAACCGCATCACCGACCCGGTGCGTAGCGGCTTCCCGGCCTTCATGCAGCCCCGCCAGACCGGCCTGCACAGCGGTTTCATGGGCGCTCAGGTGACGGCGTCAGCCCTGGTTGCGGAGATGCGCACCGGCGCCCACCCGGCCTCCATCCAGTCGGTGCCGACCAACGCCGACAACCAGGACATCGTCCCCATGAGCACCCGCGCCGCCCGCCAGGCGGCCACCAACCTGGGCCACCTGCAGCGGATCCTGGCCATCGAGGCGCTGGTCCTGGCTCAGGGCGTGGAACTGTCGGACGGAACCGGTTTCAGCCACAGCGCGCGTCAGACCCTGGCGTGGGTCCGTGAGCTGGCGCCGCCATTGGAGGCGGACCGCCCGCTGGCCGAGGAGATCGCCGCAGTCGCCGACGCCCTGGCCACGCCCCACCGGGCCCAACGCCTGGTCGCCGGGCTGCCGGGCGCCCCCCCGAGCCCGGCCTCCTGAGGCCTCAGTCGCAGGGGTCACCGCGTTTTTCATCAGCCGGCCTTGGCCGACCGGTCATAGCCACCTCGATGCCGGCCACTTTCACGCCGTCGCGACAAAGGGTGATGGACCCGGCGGTGTCGTGCCACCAATCATTTGGCGCGAACTCGAACCCCTCCGCCCCGGTACCCGCCGCGACCCGATGACCCGGCCCGGCGCCACGCCCCCGGGCGAGGAGCTGCTCCGGTTCCGGCGCCTGGCCGGATGCGACCTCGCCGCGGAACAGGATCCAGCCGTCGTCCCAGCCCTGCGCCTCGCACCCGCTCTGCGGGGTGCCGCCGCACAGGGTGACGGTCTCATCGTGGTCCAGCGCCTCGATGCGGGCCCGCTCCAGCCCGGCGAGGAGTTCCCGCTGCCGGGCCCAGGCACGGATCTCGTCCACACCGGCGCCCAACCGGGGCGCCGCCACGGCGGTCAGCCCGGCAACCAGGGCCAGGACCACCAGCAGCTCGGCGAGGGTAAAGGCCGGGCTCAGTCGCCCCAGCAGGCCTCGACGCCCTCGGGCCCACTGCCCCGCTCGCCGCGGTGATCGAGGGTGAATTCCGTACACGCCTCATCCGCCTCCTGCGGACTTCCCGGCGCCGGTGTGGCGGTCAGGCGAAAGCCATCGGCGTCGGTCTCGATCCCCAGCTCATAGAGGCCCCGCTCGGACAGCTCCGGGACCTTATCCGTACACGCGTCGTAATCCATCTCCTGGATGAAACAGCGCTCCAGCGCCATCCAGATATCCAGCAAGGTGCCGGTGGCATCGCTGCGGTCCGCCTGCACCTTGTACTGGCCGTAGAAGGGGTAGGCGATCGCCACCAGGATGGCCAAAATGGCCAGCACGATCATCAGCTCGACCAAGCTGAAGCCTGCCGCCCGGGAGCGCCGTTCCCGTATCCTCATTGCACCTTCCTCAATCCCGTTGCTCGTCGCGACAATCGCCGCGCCAGCGGATCTCGACCTGATCGGGCTGGCCCGAGCTCGGCGGCGGCGCCAGCACCCCACCCGCCTGCAGGCAGGCCTCGGCCCCGCCCCCCCCGCTGCCGCGGGCGCACATCCGAAATTGCCCGTCTTCGCGCTCGATACGGTAGCACGGCGCCGCCACCTCTCCGCTGCAACACCCCGGATCGCCGGCTTCTTCGCGCCCTGCCGCCAACTCCCGCCTCGCCCTGAGCAGCTCATCGCCGGCCGCCAGGCGGGCCGCAGCACGAGACTCCAGGGCCGCGGCCGCGCGCAGCTGCAGCGCGGTGGGCGCGACCACCGACCAGGACAACAGCGCCAGCATGACCAGCACGGCGCTGAGACCGAGCACCGCAAAGCCGGCCTGCCGGGAGCCCCCCATCAAGGCAATCTCCCGTGGATCGGCACCGTCACCGTCTGGACCTGCTCCGTGCCAGCCCCACCTCGCTGGCCACCGGTGCGGATGCGTGCCGTAAAGCGCACGGCACACAACCGCAGCCACTCCTCCACCTCCTCCGCGCGCTGGAAAGGCCCTGGATGATCCGGGACCTGGGCCGGGTCGTCGGCCCCCGGGCACTCGGCGAAGCCCATCTCCAGCTCCTCGACCCCGCGCAGGATGGGCTGCGGGGTCTGGTCGCCACGGCCGAGGTTCAGGGTCGGCACCCCATCGACGCGGTCGCCGTCCGACCGCCGCAACCGCCGCACCTGGACGGGCGACGCATCGTCGTCCTCCGCCGACTCCTCCTCCGGCCACCAGGGGACCCACGCCACCCCGCGCTCGGGCAGGTCGTGGTCCTCGCCGAGCCCGTCCAGGGTGAGATCCTTGGCGCCATCCTGCGCCTCGGCCTCGAGCAGGAACAGGCCCTCGGCATTACCGACCAGGACCTTGGCCGGCAGGCTTCCAAACGCTTCCTCGGCCGGCTCATCCAGCTCGATTTGCGCCTCCGGGGCCGCCACCTCGATGGCATCGTAGCCGGTCGCCACGCTCCGCGGCGCCTCCTCACCGCGCACCCAGGTCAGCTCGCCTCCATCAGCGCGCAGACCCGGCGGATCGAGCCGGGCCCCGATCACCTCGCCAGCCGCGCCCTCGCCTCGATACAGCGGGGTCCGGCCACCGCAGGGGACCTCCCCGGCCAGCGCGACTTCGCCATCGAGGATCTGACGCAACACCGCGCCCTTATCCGCAGCCCGCCCCAGGTCCTCCACGGTGGCGCTGGCCCGCAGCGCGCTGCCGAGGATCTGCACCGCCGCGAGCAGCGCCACGGCCGCCACGGCCAGCGCCACCAGCAGCTCGATCAGGGTCACACCGTAGGCACGCCCGGTCATGGCCCGGCCTCGGGCAACTGCCCGGAGAGCTCAAGGGAAGAGGCCTCGTCTCGGTGGGGAGACTGCCAGCGGAGTTCGACACGGATGCGATCGGCGCCCGCATCGACCGACACCTCGGCCTGTGGCAGCTGACAGGCGACCTCGGCCCGCCACCCGTCGGCATCAACCACGTCGCCGCGGGCCTGGTCCGCCACCGACGGCGACTGGCAGGTGCCGATGTCCTGCGCATCGGCCCCGGCCAAGTCCGCCGAACGCTGATCCGGGGCAAGCAGCCGGGCGCGGGTGATCAACTCTTCGGCGAGGAGGGTGGCTCGTACGTGATACGCGGCGTCACGAGCGCCGTGCACCCCACCCAGAAGGGCCTGGAGCGACACGGCCGCGACACCGGCCAGCAGCCCGAACGCGACGAGCGCCTCGAGCAGTGTGAATCCGGAGTGGCGAGGCATCCCTTCCTCGCGTATGGGTTCCATCCGCACTTTCCATGCGCACCCTCAACGTAGTTCAGGATTGGCGCTTCGCCACCGCGGCCCGATGACGCACGCGGGGCTTGGTTCCCACCCCGCCCTTCGGCTACAATTCGTGGCGTCGCGTAGGCACCCTGTGCCGGTGTAGCTCAGTTGGTAGAGCAGCCGATTCGTAATCGGCAGGTCGGAGG
>PULM01000102.1 GCA_003552345.1 Ectothiorhodospiraceae bacterium | reverse complement strand
GTGGTGGCCTCGGGGCTGTTCGAGCTGGCCAAGGGCGGCTTCGCGGCGTTCATCGCCCGCGCGCCGACCTACGAGGTCATCTACGGGGCCCTGGCGGCGCTGCCGATCTTCCTGGTCTGGCTCTACATCTCCTGGCTGGTGATCCTCATCGGTGCGGAGGTCACCCAGGCGCTGCGCGGCTATCGCTGGCGCACCGGGGGGCACCTGGCCCGCGACCGGTGGGCACTGGTGCTGGCGGTGCATATCCTGGGGCACCTCTACCAGGCGCAGCGTCGCGGTGAGGGGGTGACCTTCACCGAGCTGCTCGAGCAGGAGCCGGAGGCCGGCGAGCCCGGCCTGGCCGAGGCCCTCGAGGCCCTGCGCCGGCACCACGTCATCGAGCGCAGCGCCGACGGCGCCTGGTTGCTGGCGCGGGATCCGTCGAGCTTTACCCTGGCCGAGCTCCACCGCATGCTCGCTTACCCGCTCCCGCCGGCGGCGGGTCTGGAGTCGGGGCCGGTGTGGGACCGCCGGCTGGCGGAGCGGCTGCGCCGGGTGGAGGAGCGTTGGGAGCAGAGTTTCGATCTGCCGTTGAGCGCCCTGCTCGAGCCCACCGCCGAGGAGGCGGCCGCAGCGGGGCGCCCGGCCCGTGCGGAGGTGGCATGACGACAACCGACGAGAAGACACGCTGTATTATCAGCGGCCGGGTGCAGGGCGTCTGCTTCCGGGCCGCCACCCAGGAACAAGCGGTGCGCCTGGGCGTGACCGGCTACGCGCGCAATCTGCGCGATGGCCGCGTGGAGGTGCTTGCCTGCGGGCCACCGGAGGCGGTGGCGCAGCTGCGCGAGTGGCTGCATCAGGGGCCGCCGGCGGCCAGTGTCACCGCGGTCCACTGCGAGCCGGCCGACGACCCGGCCCCGGCGGATTTCACGATCGGCTAAGCGGGCCGGGCGCAGCGGCTATCGTGTTTGGATCGTGGAGGGCGGCGCGCTACACCCCGCCGCCGATCAGCGCGGCATACCCCTCCCGGAACGTCGGGTAGCGAAGGCGGTAGCCGCTGGCCTTGAGCTTGCGGTTCGAGCCGCGCTTGCTGCCCACCCCGCGCATGCCGCCGCTGCCCGGTTCGCCGCGCGGGGGGCGCGGGACGCCGAGCAACTCGGCGATGCCGTCCATCACCTCGCACTGGGTCGAGGGGGCGTCATCGACACCGAGGTAGACCCCGCCGGGGATATCGTCGCGGCCGAGGTGGGCGAGGCTGCCGACCACGTCCTCGCTGTGGATGCGGTTGGTGTACTGCCCCTCCTGGCACGGCTCGCCGGCCTCGACCTTGCGGATGAGGAAATCGCGGCCGCTGCCGTAGATGCCACCGTACCGGGCGGCGACCCCGGTCCACGGGCCGGCGAGGGCGATGGCCTCGGCCTCGAGCAGGCGCTGTCCGGAGAAGCGCCCGGGCTCGGTGGGGCTGTCCTCGTCGATCCACTCGCCATCCTGCTGGCCGTAGACGGCGGTGCTGGAGACGAAGACCAGCCGCCGCGGCGGGGCCGGGTGGCGGCGCAGTACGCCGGCGAGGTTGTCCAGGCCGTCGACGAAGGCGCGGCGGTAGCCGTCGTCGTCGTAGCTGCCCGGGGTGACGATGTAGTAGACGGTGTCGAGCTCGGTGGGTAGCGCCTCGGCCAGGGTCGCCGGGTCCTCGAGGTCGGCGGCGATCGGGGTGATCCACTCGGGCAGGCCCTCGGGCCGGCGGCGCAGGCCGAAGACCTCGGCGCCGCCGGCGGCCAGGCGGCTGCCCAGGGCCTGGCCGATGCGCCCGCAGCCGGCGATGAGGATGCGGCCGCGGGGGCCGCCTAGGTCAGACGGTTCTTCAGCCATGTCACGATCTCCGCGCGGGGGACGCTGGTCGGCTCATCGTCGCGCCGACCCTTGTACTCGACGCTGCCATCCTGGATGGCCCGGGGGCTGACCACCACCCGGTGGGGGATGCCGATCAGTTCCATGTCGGCGAACTTCACCCCGGGGCGGGCGTCGCGGTCGTCGAAGAGGACATCGATGCCGCTGGCGGTCAGCTCAGCGTAGAGGGCCTCGGCGGCCTCGGCCACCGCCGGATCCTCGGCCTTGATGGCTACCAGGGCGACCTGGAACGGGGCGATGGGTGCCGGCCAGCAGATGCCCTTGTCGTCGTGGTTCTGCTCGATGGCTGCGGCCACCACCCGCGAGACACCGATGCCGTAGCAGCCCATGGTCACGGTGCGCTCCTGGCCCTGCTCATCGAGCACGCTGGCGCCCATGGCCGCGCTGTAGGTGGTGCCGAGCTGGAAGATGTGCCCGACCTCGATACCGCGGCGCAGGGTCAGGGTGCCCTCGCCATCGGGGCTCGGGTCGCCGGCTTCGACCTCGCGCAGGTCGGCGGTCTCCGGCTCGGGCAGGTCGCGGCCCCAGTTGACGCCGGTCAGATGATAACCCTCGCGGTTGGCGCCGCAGGCGAAATCGGCCATCGCGGCGGCGGCGTGGTCGGCGATCAGCGGGATCCCCTCCAGCCCCACCGGGCCCAGGGAGCCGAACGGGCAGCCCAGCTCGCGCTCGACGCGCTCGGCCTCGGCGAAGGTCAGCGGTGCCTTGATCGCCGGGTGCTTCTCGGCCTTGAGCTCGTTGAGCTCGTGATCGCCGCGCAGCAGCAGCGCCACCAGCCCGCCCTCGCTGCCCTCGACCAGCAGGGTCTTGAGGTTCTGCGACTCGGGCAGGCCCAGGTAGTCGGCCACCTCGGCGATGGTCCGCTGCCCCGGCGTGGCGACTTCCTCCAGGCTCGCGCCGGGCGCCGGGCGCGGCTCCTGCGGCGGCAGCGCCGGGGCCAGCTCGACGTTGGCGGCGTAGCCGCTGGGCTCGCAGACGGCGATGGCGTCCTCGCCGGAGTCGGCGAGGACCATGAACTCGTGGGAGACGCTGCCGCCGATCGCCCCGGTGTCGGCCTCCACCGGCCGGAAGGCGAGCCCGGTGCGCTGGAAGATCCGGCAGTACGCCTCGTGCATGCGCTGGTACTCGGCGCGCAGGTCGTCCTCATCGAGGTGGAAGGAGTAGGCGTCCTTCATCAGGAACTCGCGGGCGCGCATGACGCCGAAGCGCGGGCGGATCTCGTCGCGGAACTTGGTCTGGATCTGGTAGTAGTTCACCGGCAGCTGGCGGTAGCTGCGGATCTCCCGGCGGAAGAGGTCGGTGATCACCTCCTCGTGGGTGGGACCGAAGCAGCCCTCGCGGTCGTGGCGGTCCTTGATGCGCAGCAGCTCCGGGCCGTACTTATCCCACCGACCGGACTCCTGCCAGAGCTCCGCCGGTTGCACGGCGGGCATGAGCACCTCCAGCGCCCCGGCGCGGTTCATCTCCTCGCGCACGATCCGCTCCACCTTCTGCAGCACGCGCAGCCCCAGGGGCAGCCAGGTGTAGAGCCCCGAGGAGAGGCGGCGGATCATGCCGGCGCGCAGCATCAGCTGGTGGCTGACGATCTCGGCGTCGGCGGGGGTCTCGCGGGTGGTGGATAGGGGAAAACGGGTGACGCGCATCGATTCGCTCCCTGTCTGGGTCCGGTCGTCGGCGACGGCTGCGTCGCGGAACCGGAATAGGGTAGCGCAGCCGGGGCGCAGGGGCGAAGGGAGGGGCGGG
>PULM01000225.1 GCA_003552345.1 Ectothiorhodospiraceae bacterium | reverse complement strand
TTCCACTCCTGGTTGGGAATCACTCCACGAAGAGCTCGCTCACCGACTCGTCGTTGCTGACCCGACGCATCGTCTCGGCGAGGATCTCCGCGATACTCAGTTGTCGAATCTTCGGGCACGCAGCCGCCTGCTCTCCGAGCGGGATGCTGTCGCTGACCACCAGCTCATCGAGTTCGGAGGCCGCGATCTTGTCCACTGCGCTGCCCGAAAGCACCGGGTGCGTGATGTACGCAACCACCTTGCGTGCGCCCCGCTCCTTGAGGGCTCCGGCAGCCTGACAGAGGGTGCCGGCGGTATCCACGATGTCATCGACGATGATGCAGGTCTTATCCTGCACATCGCCGATGATGTTCATGATCGAGGACTCGTTGGGCCGCGGCCGGCGCTTGTCGATGATCGCCAGTTCGGCATCGTCGAGCCGCTTGGCCACCGCCCGCGCCCGGACCACGCCGCCGACGTCCGGCGACACCACCACCTTGCGCGGGTAGAGCTGGCGCCAGATGTCGCCGAGCAGGATCGGCGAGGCGTAGACGTTGTCCACCGGGATGTTGAAAAACCCCTGGATCTGATCGGCGTGCAGATCCACCGTCACCACCCGATCGTAGCCGGCCGCCTGCATCATGTCGGCGATCAGCTTGGCGGAGATGGGCACACGCTGTGAGCGCGGACGGCGATCCTGCCGGGCATATCCGAAGTAGGGGATCACCGCCGTGACGCGCGCAGCCGAGGAGCGGCGCAGCGCGTCGACGATGGCCAGCAGCTCCATGAGGTTATCATTGGCCGGCTGGCAGGTGGACTGAACGACGAAGACGTCCTTGCCGCGGACGTGCTCGTTGATCTCCACCATGATCTCGTCGTCACTGAAGCGGCCAACCACCGCATGCCCCAGGCGAATCTTCAGATGGGCAGCAATGGCCTCCGCCAGTTGCGGGTTGGAGTTCCCCGCAAAGACCATCATGGGTCCGTTCACTTGCACGGCTCGACGTCCACCTTACGACTCGGTGTGTAGCGGAAATGGCTGGGGCGGCAGGATTCGAACCTGCGAATGCCGGTACCAAAAACCGGTGCCTTACCGCTTGGCTACGCCCCAGTTGTTGACAGGTCAGCCGGGGTGGGCGGCCGCCGCCAGCGCGGTGTGCAGCGGGGACCGTTCCACGGCCTGAGCGACAAACCCCGACCAACGGCCGGGCAGACGCTCCAGGGCAGCTCGCGCGTCGGACTCCGAACGGAAGCCGACGAAGCAACAACTGCCGGTACCACTCATCCGCGCCTCGCCGTAGCCGGAGAGCCACCCGAGGGCATCGGCCACCTCGGGCCAGCGCTCCCGGACCACCGCCTCGCAGTCGTTGCGAACGGCGCCGGCGCGAAGGTCGGCTATTTTGATCGGAGACGTATCCCGTGTCAATTCCGGCGCCCTGAAGACTTCGGCGGTGGAGACGCTCGCCCCCGGATCGACGACCAGGTACCAGCGCTCGCCGGCCGGATCCGCCGGCATCGGGCGCAGCTGCTCGCCCACGCCTTCCCCCCAGGCGCTGCGGCCGCGCACGAACACCGGCACGTCGGCCCCCAGGCCCAGGCCGATCGCGGCCAGGGCCTGCTCACCGAGCCCCGTCTGCCAAAGGTGGTTGAGCGCCACCAGCACCGTGGCGGCGTCCGAGGAGCCACCCCCTACACCGCCGCCGGCCGGCAGCCGCTTATCCACGTGGATGTCGGCGCCCTGCCTGCACTCGGTGGCGGCCTGCAGCGCCCGGGCGGCACGCACGGTCAAATCGTCCTCCGCGGCGACGCCCGGCAGGTCGCTGTGGCGCTCGATCCGGCCGTCGGCGCGCGGGCGCAACCGGATGCGGTCGCCGTAATCGAGCAGCTGGAAGGCGGTCTGCAGCTCATGGTACCCATCGCTGCGCCGCCCGAGGACGTGCAGGAAGAGATTGATCTTGGCCGGCGCCGGCCAGAGGCTCCACTCACTCATCGCCATGACTCCAGCCCGACAGGGCGACCCGCATGTGTGTCGAGCCGCTGCGCAGGTCGACCCGGCTGGGCAGCTCCAAGCCGTCCACCTTGCTCCACCCCTGGAAGTCGACCTCCCAGCCGGCCTGCTCCAGGCGGGCAGGCCGGCCGGCGCGATCGAGGCTCAGCTCCTCCACATCCAGCTCCCCGGCCGGCCGGCCGATGATCCAGTCGCGCAGTGCGGTCACCGGCACCTGGTGACCGGTCTGCGTCGCCAGCAGCTCTTCGGGGCTGCGCGCCGTGGCGCTCTGCCCGGCCCCGTCGCGCAGGGTGACCTGCCCCGGCTGGCCCTCAATGCGCACGGCACCGGCACCGAAGGGCCCGGAGAGATGGATGGTATAGGCCTCGCCCCGCTGCTCCCAGCGCAGGGAGAGACTGACCGCCTCCCCCTCGGCGCGCAGCGCCGCTCGGCCGGCCACCGACCAGTCACGCAGCTCGGCGCGCTCCTCCAGGAATGCCTCGTACTGCGTCTCACGCTCATCCTCAGGGACCAGCAGCGCGCAGCCCGACAGCACCCCGACCGCCAGCAGCCCAACGAGCAGCCGCACCCCCCATCTACTCGTCATCCAGATCCACCTCGTGCGCCTCTAAAGTCTGCTCCAACGCCCGTCGTCCCCGTTCGGCCTCCAGGGCCCGGCGCCAGACTTGGCGCGCCTTATCGCGCTCGCCGAGTTCCCAGAGCACCGCCCCCAGATGGGCGCCGATCTCACCGTGGGGCTCTTTATCAAAGGCGCGGCGCAGATAGTCGAGCGCCCCCTCCAGGTCCCCCTCGCGGTAGAGCAGCCAACCCTTGCTGTCGAGGAAGGCCGCGTTGTCCGGCTCCTGCTCCAGCGCGCGCTCGATCAGCTCGCGGGCCTCATGCAGATCGCGCTCGGCATCGACCAGGGTGTAGCCCAGGGCGTTCTGGGCGTGGGCGTCCTCCGGGTCGGCCTCCAAAACGCGTCGCAGGTCCTCCACGGCGCCGTCCACATCACCGGTCTCCGCGCGCACCACGCCGCGCCCGTATAGAAGATCGTGATCGTCCCCATCCGCCTCCAGGCCGCGCTGGTACGCCTCCAGCGCCGCCCCCGGCTCGCCGTGCTCGCGCAGCAGGTGGCCCTCGAGCAGGGCCACCCGAGGCAGCAGCGCTGGCTGCGCGTCACGGATCCGCTCCAGTTCGCCCAGCGCCCGTTCGGTCGACACCGCCCCAGCGAGGGCGGCCTGGAACGCTGCCTGCAGCAGGCTGCCACCGGCCTCGCGGTCCGCCGGGGCCAGATCAAAGCCGCGGGCGGCAGCAGCCACGGCCTGTTCGTCGTCGCCGGCGCGCTGCGCGGCCGCCGCCAGCACGCGGTGCGCCTCGGGGACGTCGGCGTGCACCTCGGCCAGCTGCGCCAGCACCCGCGCCGCCGCCTCGGCGTCGGCACCGTGCTCGAGGAGCCTGCCAAGCTGCAAAAAGGCCTGCCCGGCGGTCCCCGGCCAGCGCTCGACGGCCTGTTGCAGCGCCTCCTGCGCCGCCGTCTCGTCGCCACGGCGCAACGCCAGGAGCCCCAGCAACTGGTAGGCCTCCACCCGCTCCGGGGCCAGCTCCTGCCAGCGCTTGACCGCCTCTTCGGCCACCCCCTCCTCTTCGAGGATGAAACTGAGTTGCACCGCACGCTCGGCGACACGCTCATCCCGGGTCAGCGCCATGGCCGACGCATAGTGGTGGAGTGCCTGATCGAGGCGATCGCGACGCACAGCGATCTCGCCAGCGAGGACATGGCGGATGGCCTGATCTCGATCGGAGGGCTCCCAAGGCGCGACCTCCGGGGCCAGCGTGGCCGTCGGCACCTCGGCGGGCGGATCGGGCTCCGGCTGCGGCCCGGCACACCCGACAACCAGGACGACGAGCGCCAGCGCGACACCAGGCCGCAGGCGGCGAAACACCGGCCAGCGGCCACTCCTGGGGAATTCGGTCGGATCGGGCATGTTTTCAGCGGGCGAGACGCTTTACCGGGGCGTCCGCATTTCGTAATAATCCGGGTTGACGCACTGATGGTGCCCTAATCCAATCTAATGACGCCAGTCTCATGCCACTATTTGCAATTGGACTCAACCACGACAGCGCGCCAGTAGCGGTCCGTGAGAGCCTGGCGTTCAATGCCGAGGCCCTCGGGGACGCCCTGCAGAGCGCCCGCAGTGAGACCGGTGCCGACGAGGTGGCGATCCTCTCCACCTGCAACCGCACCGAGATCTACATCCGGCTGCCACACACCGACCCCGAGGTGGTCATCGGCTGGCTGACCCGCCATCAGCGGGTGGACCTGCGCAAGGTCCGGCCCCACCTGTACGTGCGTCGCAGCACCGAGGCCATGCGCCACCTGATGCGCGTCTCGGCGGGGCTCGACTCGCTGGTCCTCGGCGAGCCGCAGATCCTGGGCCAGGTCAAGGACGCCTACCACAAGGCCGCCAACGCCGGCTGCCTGGGTGCGGTGCTCGAGCGGCTCTTCCAGCACGCCTTCGCGGTGGCCAAACAGGTACGAACGGACACCGACATCGGCTCGAACCCGATCTCGGTCGCCTTCGCCGCCGTGACCATGGCCAAGCAGATCTTCGACGACTTCCCCAACCGCACGGCGGTGCTCGTCGGCGCCGGCGAGACGATCGAGCTTGTCGCCCGCCACCTGGGGCAGCAGGGAATCGGCCGGGTGCTGGTGGCCAACCGCAACGTCGAACGCGCCAAGCGCCTGGCCGAGGCGCACGACGGCGAGGCAATGAGCCTCAACGACCTGCCGCGCCGCCTCGGCGAGGCGGACGTCGTGGTATCCTCCACCGGCAGCTCGCTGCCCATCCTGGGCAAGGGCACGGTGGAGCGGGCGGTGCGTGTACGCCGCCACAAGCCGATGTTCATGCTCGACCTGGCGGTGCCCCGGGACATCGAGCCCGAGGCCGGCGAGATGGACGACGTCTACCTCTACACGGTGGACGATCTGCGCGGTGTGGTCGCCGAGAACATGCGCTCGCGCCAGGATGCAGCCACCCAGGCTGAGGCCATCGTCGAGCAGCAGGTTCGTCATTATCTGGAGTGGCGGCGCGCCCGCGACGCCGGCGAGGCGATCCGCTCGTTCCGCAGCCGTGCCGAGAGCTACGCCCGCGCCACCCGCGCGCAGGCCGCGCGGCAGCTCTCCCGCGGCGAGGACCCGTTCGAGGTGATCGAGTGGCTGACCCACACCCTCACCCGGCGGCTGGTGCACGCCCCCACCGTTGGCCTGCGGGCCGCCGCAGCCAGCGGCGACCGCACCCGGATCCAGCACGCGCTGGAGACCCTGGCCATCGATCAACAGCTGGTAGAGAGGTCTAGTGAAGGCGACGATTCGCAGCAAGCTGGAGCGGATGGCGGAACGGCACGAGGAGATCGCCGCGCAGCTGGCGGATCCTGAAGTCGTCGGCGATCCATCGAAGTTCGCCGAACTCTCCCGCGAATACGCCCGGCTCGAGCCCGTCGTCCAGGACCTGAACGCCTACCGCGAGGCGGCTGACGCAGCCGCCGCCGCGGAGGCGATGCTCGAGGACAGCGACGCCGAGATCCGCGCCATGGCCGAAGAGGAGGCCGATGAGGCGCGGCAGCGGCTGGAGCAACTCGAGGCCTGCCTGCAGCGCCACCTGATCCCCACCGACCCCGATGATCAGCGCAACGTCTTCCTCGAGGTGCGCGCCGGCACCGGTGGCGACGAGGCGGCGCTGTTCGCCGGCGACCTGCTGCGCATGTACATGCGCTACGCCGAGCGCCAGGGCTGGAAGACCGAGATCCTCTCCGCTCGCGAGGGCGAGCACGGTGGCTACCGCGAGGTCATTGCCCGGATCAGGGGCCAGAGCGTCTATGCGCGACTGAAGTTCGAATCCGGCGCCCACCGGGTGCAGCGCGTCCCGGCCACCGAGTCCCAGGGACGGATCCACACCTCGGCGGGCACCGTGGCCGTCCTGCCCGAGCTCGACGAGGTCAGCGCCATCGAGATCAACACCGCCGATCTGCGGGTGGACACGTTCCGCTCCTCGGGCGCCGGCGGGCAGCACGTCAACACCACCGACTCTGCCGTTCGCATCACGCACCTGCCCACTGGGTTGGTCGTGGAGTGCCAGGACGAGCGCTCGCAGAACAAGAACCGCGCCAAGGCGATGGCCTTGCTCCAGGCACGGCTCAATGAACAAGAACGGGCCCGACAGCAGTCGGAGCGCAGCGAGCAGCGACGCCTGGCGGTGGGCTCGGGGGATCGCTCGGAGCGGATCCGCACCTACAACTTCCCGCAGGGCCGCGTCACCGACCACCGCATCGGGCTGACGCTCTACAAGCTGGAGCAGGTCATGGAGGGGGGGATGGACGAGCTACTGGACGGGCTGATCCAGGAGCACCAGGCCGAAGCCCTCGCGGAGATCGCCGAGGGCTCCAGCTGAAGGGTGCCGCGCCGCGGCGCGTAGCTTAGGCCACGCGCTGGCGCTCGCGGATCTCTTCCAGCGACTTGCAGTCGATGCACATGGTCGCCGTGGGGCGCGCCTCAAGCCGGCGCAGGCCGATCTCGACACCGCACTGCTCGCAGTACCCGTAATCGCCGGTACGGATGCTCTCCAGCGCCTGGTCGATCTTGCGGATGAGCTTGCGCTCCCGATCCCGGGCCCGCAGTTCCAGGGCAAACTCCTCCTCCTGGGTTGCCCGGTCCGACGGGTCGGCATGGTTGTTGGCATCGTCGCGCATGTGGTGGACGGTCCGCTCCACTTCCTCGTGGAGCTCGCGCTTCCACGCCAGCAGCAGCTGGCGGAAGTGCTCCAGCTGCTCGTCGCTCATGTACTCTTCGTGCTCGCCGGCCTGATACGGCTCAAAGCCCTTGACCGGCATTGCATGTCTCGTCGGAGCCATACCGCGTCCTCCTCCCTTTGCGGCCCTCGCCGCCCTCAGCGAAGCGCTCGGGCGTGCGCCGTGCCCGGCACCAGCCCAAGACAGTTACATCAGCCATTGCGCAGAGTCAACTACAGCAGCGCGCGCTCGCGCAGACTGCCGCGCAGCTGCGCCGTCGCCTCCCGGAGGACCTGCTCGGTGGTCTCCCAGTCGATGCAAGCATCGGTGATGGAGACCCCGTAGTCCAGGACGCCCGGATCGGCGCCGAGCTTCTGGCTGCCCCAACCAATGTTGCTCTCGAGCATCACGCCGACGATGGAGCGGTTGCCCTCGCGGATCTGCCGGATGACGTCCTCGAGGACCATCGACTGCAGCGCCGGATCCTTGTTGGAGTTGGAGTGACTGCAGTCGACCACCACGCGCTGCGGCATGCCCGCTTTCTCCAGCGCCTGTTCGCAGAGGCGGATGCTCACCGAGTCGTAGTTGGGCTGGGCGCCGCCACGCAGCACCACGTGGCCATACTGGTTGCCGCGGGTGCGGATGACCGTGATGCGCCCTTCCTGGTCGATCCCGAGGAAGCTGTGCGGCGAGGCCGCGGACTGCAGCGCATTGATCGCGACCGTCTGGCTGCCGTCGGTGGCGTTCTTGAAGCCCACCGGGGTGGACAGCCCGCTGGCCAGCTCGCGGTGGGTCTGCGATTCGGTGGTCCGCGCGCCGATGGCCGTCCACGAGACCAGGTCGCCGTAGTATTGCGGCGCATACGGGTCGAGGGCCTCTGTGGCGGTCGGCAGCCCCATGGCGGCGATCTCGCGCAGCAGCTCGCGGCCCATGCGCAGGCCCTTGTCGATCCGGAACGAGTCGTCCATATCCGGATCGTTGATCAGGCCCTTCCAGCCGGTGGTGGTGCGCGGCTTCTCGAAGTAGACCCGCATGACCACATAGATGTGGTCGCTGAGCTCATCGTGCAGCGCCTTGAGCCGCCGCGCATAATCGAGCGCCGCCTCGGGGTCGTGGATGGAGCACGGCCCGACGACGGCGAACACCCGCGGGTCTTTGCCATCGAGGATGTCGCGCAGGACCTGGCGGCCTTCCAGCACGGTCTGCCGCGCGGCATCCGTCAGCGGGACCTCGGCCTTGATCTCAGCCGGCGTCGGTAGACGCTCGCCGTTGGCTACGTTGACGTCGTTGACGTGGTCGCTCTGTTGCATGCTCGGTCTCGAGTCGACCCGCCCGCCGGCGGGTGGTGAATGGCTAGCCGATCAATAGTAATCGCGCCTGACTCGGACCTTCAAGGAGCTTTAGACGGCGTGCCGCACCGCGTCGCGCCACTGGTAGGCCGGCTGACCGCCGAAGACCGCGGCGGCATCGATGGTCAGCCGCACCACGTCGCCACCGGCGGCCGGCACCGCGAACATCGGCTCAAGCAGCACCTCCTCGAGCACCGCGCGCAGTGCCCGGGCACCGGTGCCCCGCGCCTGGGCGCACTGCGCCACCGCCTCGAGACCGTCGGCGGTGACCTCCAGCTCACACCCGTCCCGGGCGAAGAGGACCTGATACTGCCGCACCAGGGCGTTGCGCGGCTCGGTGAGGATGCGGATCAGGTGCTCGGTGGACAGCGGCTGCAGGGACTCGACCACCGGCAGACGGCCGACGAGTTCGGGCACCAGGCCGTAGCGCTGCAGGGCGGCTGCCTGATGGGCTGCCGGCGCGACCGGCGTGTCGCCGACGGCAAAACCGACCCCGGGACGCTCGGCGGCCAGTGTGTCGAGCCCGTCGAAGGCACCGCCACAGATGAACAGGATCTGACTGGTGTCGACGCTTACCGGATTGCCCTGCCGACCCCCACTGGGGACCGTCACCCGGCGCCCCTCAAGCAGCTTGAGCAGCGCCTGCTGCGCCCCCTCGCCGGCCAGATCGGGGCCGCCGTCGACCCCGCCCCGCGCTGCGAGCTTGTCGATCTCGTCGATATAGACGATGCCGCGGGCGGCACGCTGCGGATCGGCATCGCAGGCCGAGAGCAGCCGGCCGATGATGGCCTCGACATCGTCGCCGGCGTAACCGGAGGCGGTCAGCGTGGTGGCATCGACGCTCACGAAGGGGACCTCGACGCAACGTGCCAGACACTCGACCAGGCGGCTCTTGCCGGGCCCGCTGGGACCGACCAGCAGGACGTTGCTCTTGCCAAGCTCCACGGCCTCGCCCCGGGCAGCGGCCACCAGCCGCTTGTAGTGGTTGTAGACGGCCACGGAAAGCACTTTCTTGGCCCGCTCCTGGCCGACGACGTACTCGTCCAGATAGCGGCGCAGCGCCCGGGGGGACGGCAGCGCGGCGAGGATCTGCTGCTGGCGGCGCTCCTGATCGGCCTCCAGCACCTCGCTGCAGCTGGCAAGGCACTGCTCGCAGATAAAGGCCGCCTCCCCGCCGATCAGCGGCCCGGCGATCTGCTCCTCGTGCCCGCAGAAGGAACAGCGGCGCTCGGCCTCCGCCGGCAGACCGGGGACGGCGTCAGGGGTATCGAGCCACGCCCCGGATAAATCGCCCAGCCATCCCGGCATTGCACCCCCTCCCGCTGCTCGTTGCCGTGTGCCTTTCCCGATGCAACGGCAGGCCAGCGGGATCCTTGAGAGTGGTATACTCCCGCCCATGGACCGCAAACTACTCGACATCCTCTGCTGCCCGATCACCAAGCGCCCACTGCAGCCTCTCTCGGCGCAGGAGCTGGAAGCGCTCAACCGCCAGATCGCCGATGGGCAGGCCCGTTACCTGGACGAAACGGTGGTGGACACGCCGCTGGACGAGGGCCTGATCACCGACAACGGCAGTCGCATCTACCGGGTCGACGACGGCATCCCGGTGATGCTGGAAGAGCGCAGCATCCCGGGCTCCGCCGCCGGGCGCGGCTAGACGGCGCCCCGCCCGGCGAGGGCGTGCCGATGAGCGCGGCAGGGCTGAGCATCGGACGGGCTCTGCAGGAGGGCACCGAGCGCCTGCGGGAGGTCAGCGGGAGCGCCCGGCTCGACGCCGAGCTGCTGCTCGCCGAGATCCTCGGCGTGGGGCGCAGCCATCTGTTCGCCTTCCCCGAGCACCCCCTCCCGGCCGAGGCCGTGGCGGCCTACCAGTCCTTGCTCGCCCGCCGGGCCCGCGGCGAACCCGTGGCCTACCTGCTGCAGCGCTGCGAGTTCCGTGACCTGGATCTCACCGTATCCCCGGCGGTCCTCGTCCCCCGCCCCGAGACCGAACACCTGGTCGAACAGATACTGGCCCGGCTGCCTGCCGGCGGCCGGTTGCTGGAGCCGGGCACCGGCAGCGGCGCCATCGCCCTGGCGGTGGCCAGCGAGCGCCCCGATGCACGGATCATCGCCACCGAGCGCAGCGCCGCGGCCCTGCGCGTGGCTCAAGCGAACCGCCAGCGCCTCCAGCTGACCTCCGTGGAGCTGGTCGCCGGCGACTGGAACGACGGCGTACCGGCCGGGCCGTTCGATGTCATCGCCAGCAACCCCCCTTACGTGGAGACCGACGCCGCTGAGTGGGCCGACGGCGCGCTGGCACACGAACCCCGCGAGGCCTTGGTCGCCGGCCCCGACGGACTGGCGGCCATCCGCAGCCTGCTGCCGGTGGCCAGCGCCGAGCTCGCCCGGGGCGGATGGCTGATGCTCGAACACGGCGCCCGCCAGGGCGAGGCGGTCCGCGGGCTGCTCGCCGCCGCCGGGCTGGAGGCGGTCTACACCGAGCGCGACCTGGCCAACCTGGAACGGATCACCTTGGGGAGGCAGCCATGAACGACGAGCAGCTGCTGCGCTACAGCCGGCAGATCATGCTCCCGGATTTCGACATCGCCGGACAGGAGCGCCTGGCCGCCAGCCGGGCACTGATTGTCGGCGCCGGCGGACTGGGCTCGCCGGTGGCCCTCTACCTCGGCGCCGCCGGGGTGGGCGAGCTGCGCATCGCCGATGATGACACGGTGGATCTATCCAACCTGCAGCGGCAGATCGCCCACCGCCACGACGCGATCGACCAGCCCAAGGTGGGCTCCGCCGCCCGCGCTGTCGCGGCGCGCAACCCGGAGATCACCCTAACGCCGCTGCAGGAGCGGCTCGAGGGCGAGCGCCTGAAGACCGAGGTGGCCGGCGCCGACGTGGTCATCGATGCCACCGACAACCTCGCCACCCGCTTCGCCCTCAACGCCGCCTGCGTGGCCGCGCAGCGGCCGCTGGTCAGTGCCGCGGTGATCCGCTGGGAGCTGCAGGTCACCACCTTCCGCCCCGGCGGGCGGCCCTGCTACCGCTGCATCTACGCCGAAGGGGATGAGCCGCAGCTGACCTGCAGCGAGAGCGGGGTGCTCGGCCCGCTGCCAGGCGTGGCAGGAACCCTGGAGGCGGTGGAGGCGATCAAGGTCCTTGCCGGCGTCGGCGAGCCGCTCTTCGGCCGCCTGCTGCTCATGGACGCCCTCAGTATGCGTCTGCGCACCCTGACCGTGCCACCCGACCCGCACTGCCCGGTCTGCGCCGGCGCGCAGTAGCCAGCGCTCAGTGGTAGCGGTCGCTGCCCGGCGCCGCGCTGCTGTCGCTGAGCACCTGGGCCACGTCGACGCGGTCGTAGCGGTAGGTGGCGCCGCAGAACTGGCAACGCACCTCCACCACGCCCTCCTCGGCCAGCACCTGCTCGACCTCCTCGCGACCGAGACCGCGGAGGATCGAGGCGATCCGCCCCGCCGAGCAGCGACACTGGAAGGCGAGCGTGCGCGGCTCGAAGACGCGCACGGTCTCCTGGTGGAAAAGCCGATGCAGGACCTCGTGTGCCGGACGCTCAAGCAACTCGCGGTCGGTGAGCGTCTCGGCCAGGTAGCCGATGCGATCCCAGGCATCGGGGTCGTCCTCGGTGGGCCGGGTGCCGCCGCTGGCCGGCAGGCGCTGGAGCAGGAGCCCGCCGGCGCGCCGGCCGTCGCAGGCCAGGTGCAGACGGGTGGGCAGCTGCTCGGAGTCGCGGAAATACCCCTCCAGCGTGGCCGCCAGACCACCCTCGTCCAGGCCGACCACGCCCTGGTAGCGCTGCCCTTCCTCGGGCTCGATGGTAATGGCCAGACGACCGCCGGCGCATAGCTCGGCGAGCCCGCCGCGCCCCGGCTCGCCCCGATAGCGGGCGGTCCCGCGCAGGGTGCCATCGGCGGCGTCGATCTGGACCAGGAGCATGGAGACGGCCGCCTCCTCGCCACCTTCCACCTGCAGACTGAGCACGCCGTCGGAACGGATGGTGGCGCACATCAACGCCGCCGCGGCGGCGGCCTCGCCGAGCAGCCGCGCCACCGCGGGCGGATAGGCGTGGTGCTCGCAGATGGCCGCGAGCACCTCGTCCAGCTGCACGATTTCGCCGCGTACGTCGGCGTTCTCGAAGATGAGACGTTGACTGGCGTCGCTCACGATCCGTCCAGTTTTTGCTTGAGCAGCTCGTTGACCTGCTGCGGGTTGGCCTTGCCGCCGGAGGCCTTCATCACCTGCCCGACAAAGAAGCCGAAGAGCTTCTCCTTGCCGGCACGGTACTGCTCGAGCTGCTTCGGGTTGTTGGCGATGGCCTCGTCGACCAGGGCCTCGATGGCCGAGGTGTCGGTGACCTGCTTGAGCCCCTTCTTCTCGATGATCTCGTCGGGCCCGCCCTCACCGGCCCACATGGCCTCGAAGACATCCTTGGCGCCGCGACTCGAGAGGGTCTCGTCCTCCACCCGCACGACCAGCGTCCCCAGCATCTCCGGGGTGACCGGCGAGGCACCGATCTCCAGGCCGTCCTTGTTCAGGTAGGCGAGCAGCTCGCTCATCAGCAGGTTGGCGGTGCGCTTGGCGAAACCGCCGGACTCGCTGACCGCGTGCTCGAAGTAATCGGCCATCTCTCGCGTGGCGGTGAGCACGCCGGCATCGTAGGCCGGCAGCCCGTCCTCCTGCTCGAAGCGCCGGCGCTTCTCGTCCGGCAACTCGGGCAGGGTCTCGCGCACTTCCTCGACCAGTGCCGTGTCGACCTCCACGGGGAGCAGATCCGGCTCCGGGAAGTAGCGGTAGTCGTTGGCCTCCTCCTTGGTCCGCATGGAGCGGGTCACGCCCTGGTCCACATCGTAGAGGCGGGTCTCCTGGACCACCTCGCCGCCGGACTCGAGCAGATCGATCTGCCGCTCGACCTCGTACTCGAGGGCGCGCTCGACGAAACGGAACGAGTTGAGATTCTTGAGCTCGGCACGGGTGCCGAAGGCCTCCTGCCCTGTCGGACGCACCGAGACGTTGGCGTCGCAGCGGAAGGAGCCCTCCTGCATGTTGCCGTCGCAGATCTCCAGGTAGCGCACCAGGGCGTGGAGCTTCTTCATGTACGCCGCGGCCTCGGCCGGCGAACGCAGATCCGGCTCCGAGACGATCTCCATCAGCGGGGTACCCGCCCGGTTGAGATCGACCCCGGTCATGCCGTGGAAGTCCTCGTGCAGGGACTTGCCGGCATCCTCCTCCAGGTGCGCCCGGGTGATGCCGATGCGCTTGCTGGCGCCGTCCTCGAGTTCGATGTCCAGATGACCGCCCTCGACAATGGGCAGGTCGTACTGGGAGATCTGGTAGCCCTTGGGCAGATCGGGGTAGAAGTAGTTCTTGCGCGCGAAGACCGACCGCGGCGCGATGCGGGCCCCGACGGCCAGGCCGAACTTGATGGCCATGCGCACCACTTCGCGGTTGAGCACCGGCAGCACGCCGGGCATGCCGAGGTCCACCGGACACGCCTGGGTGTTCGGCTCGGCGCCGTAGGCGGTCGGCGCGCCGGAGAAGATCTTGGTGCGGGTCGCGAGCTGCGCGTGGATCTCGAGACCGATGACGGTTTCCCACTTCATGGGTGAGGTCGCTCCGTAGGCTGGGTGCGCGTCGGGCGGACGCGGGCGGTGGTTCCTGGGTATCCGGGGCCGCCGCGCATCTACTCGAACCCTTCCGGGACCTGTTTGTGCCAGTCCGTGACCTGCTGGTACTTGTGCCCGACATTCAGCAGCCGGGCCTCGTCGAAGTAACCACCGATCAGCTGCAGCCCCACGGGCCGGCCGCGGGAAAAGCCGGCGGGCACCGACAGCCCGGGCAGGCCGGCGAGGTTCACCCCGAGGGTGTAGATGTCGGAGAGGTACATCTGCACCGGGTCATCGGCACGCTCGCCCAAGCCGAAGGCCGGCGTCGGCGAGGTGGGGCCGGCGAGCACGTCGACCTGCTCCAGCGCCTGGCGGAAGTCCTCGGAGACCAGTCGACGGACCTGCTGCGCCTTGCGGTAATAGGCGTCGTAGTAGCCAGCGGACAGCGCGTAGGTGCCGACCAGGATGCGGCGCTGGACCTCGTCCCCAAACCCCTCGGCACGGCTGCGCTTGTAGAGATCCTCCAGATCCTGCGGCTGCGCACAGCGGTGGCCAAAGCGCACGCCGTCGTAGCGGGCCAGGTTGGAGGAGGCCTCGGCGGGGGCGATGACGTAGTAAGCCGGCAGCGCCAGCTCCATGTTGGGCAGCTGCACCTCAACCAGTTCGGCGCCCTCGCCCTCAAGCACCTGCAGCGCGCCCTCGACCCGCGAGCGGACGTCGGCATCCAGTCCCTCGCCGAAAAACTCCCGCGGGACGCCGATGCGCAGCCCCTTGATCGAGCGGTTCAGCGACTCGCTGTAATCGGGCACCACGTGATCGACGCTGGTCGAGTCGCGCTCATCGAGCCCGGCCATCCCGCCAAGCAGCAGGGCCAGGTCTTCGGCGGTGCGGGCGAACGGACCGGCCTGATCGAGGCTGGAGGCGAAGGCCACCATGCCGTAGCGCGAGACACGGCCGTAGGTGGGCTTGAGCCCGCAGATACCCGAGAGCGCCGCGGGCTGACGGATCGAGCCGCCGGTATCGGTCCCGGTGGCCGCCGGCGCCAGGCGGGCGGCCACCGCGGCCGCCGAGCCGCCGGAGGAGCCGCCCGGTACCGCGTCCAGGTCCCAGGGGTTGCGCACCGGACCGAAATAGCTGGTCTCATTGGACGACCCCATGGCGAACTCGTCCATGTTGGCCTTGCCGAGCATGACCGCGCCGGCGTCGGCCAGTCGCCGCACCACGGTGGCGTCGTAGGGGGCCTGGAACGACTCGAGCATGCGCGAGCCGCAGGTGGTCGCTACCCCGTCAGTGCAGAAGATGTCCTTGTGGATCAGAGGCACGCCGGTCAGCGGCCCGGCTTCGCCACTGCGCAGCCGGGCGTCGGCGGCATCGGCGGCAGCGCGCGCCTGCTCGGCGGTGACGGTGATCAGGCTGTTGAGCCCGGGATCGAACTGCTCGATGCGATGAAGCAGGGCATCGGTCAGCTCTCGGCTGGAGATCTCTCCGGCGTGCAGCGCCGCGGAGACCTCGGCAACGGTCTTCTGGTGCATGGGCGTTCGGCTTCCGTTACTCGACGACGCGGGGGACCAGGTACAGCCCGGCCTCGACGGCAGGCGCCCCGGACTGATAGTGGTCGCGACGGTTGGGCTCGGTGACCTCGTCCGGGCGCAACCGCTGGACGGCGTCCCACGGGTGGGCCATGGGCTCGACGCCGTCGGTGTCGACGCTCCCCATCTGCTCGACGAACTCCAGGATCCCGTTCAGGTCGCGGGCGTAGCCGGAGACGGCTTCCTCGTCGATCCGGATGCGGGCCAGGTGCGCGATCTGCTGCACCTCTTCTGCCTCGATGGCCATAGAGCCTCTCTCCCCCCTTCACTGGCGCGGTAGCAGCCGTAAAACCTACCATAGGCCCGAGCTTGCCCAAACCCCGGGGCACTGCTAGATTGAGCCACCTTCGACCTTAGGAACGCTGGGCATGTTTAAGGGTATCCGCGGACTCTTCTCCAACGATCTATCCATCGATCTTGGCACGGCCAACAC
>PULM01000190.1 GCA_003552345.1 Ectothiorhodospiraceae bacterium | reverse complement strand
TGGAAGAGCGGTAGCGTTTCACCCATGGCGTGGCGTCGGCTCTGGTTCGTGTAGCTCTCAACTTCATGATTATCCAGAGCTTCCGGCGTCACGCCAACCTATTTGGCCGCCTGCCGTGAATTATCCGGGGGCAGAACCGTGATAATCGTCAGCGTGACGCCGGATGAACCAGCACTGGTTTCTCATTCGGCGTCACGCTGATCGTGGCCGTTTCAGCGTAATTGGGGTAGCTGTGATTTTAAGATCGAGAAACCCTAAAAGATGAGATCGCACTAAAAAAGATTCAAGGGGGAAGGGTCTGCGAGATAAGGGCTCGCTCTAGTGCTGTTTCTCGATTTGGGGGGCGCCCGAGCAGCTCCTGTATTATTTGATGAAGCCGCGGCTTCGCAGCCGGTTAGAGGGCGAGGTGGTGCTCATGGGGTGGGTTAATCGCAACTTGAGGTGCGTCGAAAGAAGAGCCCTTCGTATACGCGAATTGTTGGGTCTCTTATGTAGATCTAGGGGCAATCGTGGCGTAACTCTCTGATTAAAGAACGATATCTGATGCAACTGTAAGCGGCCTTGAACCATGTCAAGGTGGCGCAACCAGCTGAGCTACGCGCCTGTCGATGTGCAGGGCATTCTAATCGTGTGCGGCGTGGAGTCAACCCCATTCGAGTCTTGCCTCAACGATACGGTTTGTGCACAAGCCCGCCGGTTGACGCCGCTAACTGCCTGATAGCCGTGGTGGTGTCCATAACCTATTGATTCGCCTATTGGTGCGGGCTGGACAATCTCTGTCCAATCGACCTCGAAGCCGCTAATCGCCGCCAGCGGCGCGCCTTTCTTCACAGAGTTTTCCACAGGTTTTGTGGAAAGGCTCAGTCAAGGCGCCGGCCGCCACCTGAAACCGTTGGCTTCGGGTAGGTTCGATAGCACCACTCCGGAATCTGCTGATCCTGCTTGAGCCGGATGCGGCGCAGATCCAGGGCGGAGAAAACGCTGTCCAGATCATGCGACTGATCATCCCTCAGTCCGGGTAGCGTCGCGGCGGCCTCGCGCCGGAAACGCTCCGCGATGGTCGTTTCTGGTGCGCTTTGCCAGGCGCGCTCCCACCAGCGCTTCAAACGGTCCTCCGCATCCTGAAGGGTCGCCGCGTCCGGAAGTTTTGCCCCTTTGTTGCCATTGACCTGCGGGGTGGCTGGCACCAGGTTCCAGAGGTCATCGCAGGGCCATGCCGCCCAGGGAATGCAGTGGTCGACCTCGAAGGCGCTTTGCTTGAGAAGCCGACCGCTCCAGACACAGTGGATCGGTTCGCCAGCTTCGCGCAGCGCCTCGATGCGTTCGCGGGCAAGACGAACATCGCGTTGTGGCTCACGCCAGTCGAGGGTGTGCTCCATCACGGCCGGTGCCAACTGCCGCCCTTGCCGGTCGGCATAGTCGGCCATCAGGCGCTTCCATTCGGTGATCAGCGCCGGCTCCACCCAGACACTGAATCGCTGCAGGGCTCGCCAAAGCTCCGAAGGTATCCGGAAGACGCCATACTGCCAGAGGAACGGGGCATCGATGAGGGCCTCGTCCTGCGCGCGGCTCTGGCGAGCGCGGCGGACGTGGAAGACGTGGCCTCCCCCCGGGAAGGTCGTGTAGCGGGCGGGCATGTTGCGGATGGTTTCGGCTGCTTCGCGCAGTGCCATGGACAGCGCCCGCGCCCGATCATCGGAGAAGCGCATGCCGATGCGCAATTCCTCGGGCGCCACGTCGAGGTCGAGGAGCTTGCGAAATCCGTCGCCGGCAAACCCGAGGCCACGCGGCGTACCGTCGTGGCGTGGCAGCTGCGGCAGGCGCTGACGGACCAGCGGCAGGAAGAGCCGGACCCAGATCATTGCCACAAGGCCGAGTGGTAGTTCGACGCGGCCGTCCCCGTCGTCGTCATCGCCGGGTGACCGCGCCAGGCCGTCCATGCCATCGGCCGCGCGACACGTACAGCGCAGCAGCGCCAGCTTGTAAGTGGCGCTCTTTTCGTCGTTCAGGATGATGTGCCGCAGCAGGGGTAGTGCCCCGGTGCCGTCGTCCGGTAGTCGGATGGCCACCTCGGCCCAGTGGACCTCCGGACGGCCCAGGGCATCGGCGCTCTCGCCGACGTGCTCGACGTACGCACCGTGTTCCGCGGCGAGCTGACGGAGTTCGGCTACCGAGACTGCACGCAGGCCGCGCTCCGGGGCCTCGGGGCCCAGGCGCAGCGTGAAGGCCAGCAGCCCGCCCGGCTTGAGCAGGGTAATGAGTTTGCGGAAGGCGCGGGCGCGTTGCCCCTCCGGTACGTGCATCCAGACTGCGCTGAGCAGGATGGTATCGAAGCACAGGCCCAGGCGGTGAACGTCCTCGAGCCCGGGGAGCTGGTCGTCAAGCCAGCGGATGCGCGGGTGGGGGTGGCGATGGGCGGCCTCGCGGCGCAGGGCTGCTGCTGGTTCGACGGCAACCACCTCGTGGCCGCGCTCGGCGAGCCAGGCGGCATCACGCCCGGAGCCGGCGCCGACGTCCAGGACAGTGCTATCGCCACCAGGTGGCAGACGGTAGATGAGCCAGTTGTGGACGTCCGGGAAAGAGAGGGACTCGTAGTCGTCCGCAACATGCTCGGCGCGCTCGTGGTACCAGCGGATCGCCGGCTCCTGCTTGCTGTCCTGCATGCTGGGGGTGGCTCCTCAAGGCCGGTTCGGCTCTCCGTACTCTAATCAATGTGCCATGAGCCGCCGCATGTCGTCGCGAGTGCGTTCGTCTTCCACAGATTTTTCCATGGGTTCCGGGGAAACCGCCTTAGAGTGGGCCATCTTCCCGCGCGCCTATCAGTGCCTCTGCCGCAGCCTCACGGGGCAGCTCCCGCCGGCTGCCGTTGGACCCCAACACCTCAAAGCGCTCGCCGTCGAGGTAGTGCGCCCGGCGTCCCGCGACGTGGAAGGCGACCCGAGCGCGCCGGCCCGCGGCGGCGGGATCCCGCGGCGGCAAGGCCCGGAGCTCGAGATCGGCGCCCCGCGCCCGAAGCGCCTCGTACAGGGCCCATTCCGGGGCAGACTCCAGGAGGAGCTCGGTAGTGTTGCGGGCGCGCTGGAAGGCGAGCCGGGAAGACCAACGGTTGGTGGAGAAGCGCTGCCCGCGACCACCGTCGCGGTTGATGATCGGTGTCTCCAGCGCCTGGAGCGCCCCAGGTGGTAGAGCACCTGCAGCTTGTCAGCGCCCCGAGCTCGGCCAGGGCCTGGCGGTCGCGCTGAGCGCCGCCGGAGCCCGCGTGATGGCCCTGGCGCTGCCGATGGCGCTCGTCCTGGATGATCTGGGCCAGCTGCTGACGGATCCGCCGCAGCTGCTGTACCAGCCAACGGTGCTCCGGGGTATCCAGCGAGGGCACGGGGCGCTGCTCCGGCACGCGCTGTCGGGCTGGTAGGCCTCCCTGGACCTGGCCTGCCCAACCGCCTTGGCCGCGGCCGGTGCGCAAGGCCCGGCGCACCCGGTTATCCGGCCGACGCACCGCCTCGGCACGAACCGGCCGGCCCCGGCGCTGCAGGCTGCGGATGGGGTGTTGCGCGACGTGATGCAAGGCCTGCTCCAGCTGGCCCACAAGGTGCCGGAGCCGGGCCAGCCACTCCAGCCGGCCGCTGGGGCGGTGGCGCGCGGTGGCGCTGCCGTGGTGG
>PULM01000171.1 GCA_003552345.1 Ectothiorhodospiraceae bacterium | reverse complement strand
CGGGACGCCATCTCTCCGACGCAGCGTGCGCGAGAGGCGCTCCGTGATAGGGGGACGCGCTGATGCGAATCCTGAAGAACGTCGTGTTGCCCCTGCTGGTGGTGGCCGCGATCCTCGGCTATTTCTCGGTGTTCACCGTCTCCGAGAAGGAGGTCGCCCTCAAGTTCCGCCTCGGTGAGATCATCGATGCGGACTTCGAGCCGGGGCTCCACTTCAAGACCCCGTTCGTGAACAACGTGCGCAAGTTCGACGCCCGGGTGCAGAACCTCGACGAGGAGCCGGAGCGCTTCCTGACGGTGGAGAAGAAGAACCTCATCGTCGACTCGTTCGTGAAGTGGCGCGTGGATGACGCCGAGCGCTACTACACCACCGTCCGCGGCGAGCCGGAGCGGGCCAACCAGCGTCTGCGCGAGATCATCCGCGACGGGCTGCGCGCCGAGTTCGGTAAGCGCACGGTGCAGGACATCATCTCCGGTGAGCGGGTGCAGATCATGGACATCCTGCGCACCACCACCGCCGAGGCCGCGCAGAGCTTGGGCCTGGAGGTGCTCGATGTGCGCCTCAAGCGCATCGATCTGCCGGAGGACGTCACCGACTCGATCTTCGATCGCATGGTGGCGGATCGTGAGCGGGTCGCCCGCGAGATCCGCGCCCGCGGTGACGAGGCCGGTGAGCGGATCCGAGCCGATGCCGATCGTCAGCGCACGGTGCTCCTCGCCGAGGCCTACCGGGACGGTGAGTCGCTGCGCGGTGAGGGTGACGCCACGGCGGCGGAGATCTACGCCAGCGCGTACGGTCAGGAGCCGGAGTTCTTCGCCTTCCAGCGCAGCCTGAGGGCGTACCGCGAAGCCTTCCAGGGTGAGGATGATCTGTTCGTCCTCTCGCCGAGCTCGCCGTTCTTCCGCTTCTTCGACGGTGGCGATCAGCTGCCGGGGCTCAACGGCGAGGCCGGGTCCCCCGATCAGGACTGACCGAGAGGGGGGATCACCGTGGAGATGGGTGACCTGCTGACCGCGATCGCCCTCCTGCTGGTGATCGAGGGCATCCTCCCTGCGGCGAACCCCGGCGCACTGCGCCGGGTGTTCCTGCAGGCCGCCGAGATGGATGACCGAAGCCTGCGGACCGTCGGCCTCCTGTCCATGGGGGTCGGCGTTCTGCTGCTCTATTGGGTGCGAGGTTAATGGATCGCAAGGCACGGTGGATGCTGCCCGACGGCGTCGACGAGCTGTTGCCGCCGGAGGCTGCACAGGCCGAGGCGTTGCGCCGTCGGCTGTTGGATCTCTTCGATTCCTGGGGGTATGAGCTGATCATGCCCCCTTTCATTGAATACCTGGAGGCGCTGCTCACCGGCACCGGCCGGGATCTGGACGTGCAGACGTTCAAGGTCACCGATCAGCTCTCCGGGCGGACTCTGGGGGTGCGCCCCGACATCACCCCGCAGGCGGCCCGTATCGACGCCCATCAGCTGCGCCGCGAGGGCCTCACCCGGCTTTGCTACATCGGCAGCACCCTGCAGGCGCGGGCCGAGGGGCCGGCCGGCAGTCGCAACGCCGTACAGCTCGGGGCCGAGCTCTATGGCCACGCCGGGGTGGAGAGCGATCTGGAGGTGATCGCGCTGATGCTGGCCACCCTGCGCGCCGCCGGGGTCGAGGCGCTGCACCTGGATGTCGGCCATGTGGGCATCTTCGAGGCGCTGATCGAGGACCTGGGCCTTGGTGAGGCTGCGGAGGACGCCCTGCTCGATGCCCTGCAGCGCAAGGCCGGTGATGAGATCGCCGCGGTGCTGGCCGAGGCGGGCGTGGAGACGGCGCGGGCCGAGCGGCTGTCGGCGCTGGTCGGTCTGCACGGCGGGGTGGAGGTGCTCGAGCGCGCGCAGACCCTGCTCGGCTGGGCTGGCCCGGCGGTGGCCGAGGCACTGGAGCAGCTGCGCACGGTGGCCGACAGCCTGGCCCGGCGAGAGCCGGAACTGCCCCTGCATCTGGATCTGGGCGAGCTGCGCGGCTACCGCTATCACACTGGGCTGGTCTTCGCCGCCTACACGCCCGGGTACGGGCAGGAACTGGCTCGCGGCGGCCGGTATGACGGCATCGGCCGCGCCTTCGGTCGGCCGCGGCCGGCGACCGGCTACAGTGCCGACCTCAAGGCGCTGCTGGCCCTGGGCAGCGGCGGTTACGAGCCAGCGGCCGGTGGTGTGCTCGCCCCCTGGGGCGATGATCCGGCGCTGCATGCACGCGTAGCCGAGGTGCGCGCCGCCGGTGAGCGGGTGGTCTGGCAGCTGCCCGGCGATGAGCAGGACAACCACGGTTGTGATCGGCATTTGGTCGAGCGCAACGGCACCTGGGAACTGGATACGGAGTAAGTATGGGCACCAATGTGGTCGTAGTCGGCACCCAGTGGGGCGACGAGGGCAAGGGCAAGATCGTCGACTGGCTGACCGAGAACGCCGGCGTGGTGGCGCGCTTTCAGGGCGGGCACAACGCCGGCCATACGCTGGTCATCGACGGCGAGCAGACGGTGCTGCACCTGATCCCGTCCGGCATCCTGCGCGACGATGCCACCTGCGTGATCGGCAACGGCGTGGTGCTCTCCGCCGAGGCGCTGCTTGAGGAGATCCGCGAGTTGGAGGCCCGCGGGGTGCCGGCCCGGGAGCGGCTGCGCATCAGTCCCTCCTGCCCGCTGATCCTGCCCTGTCACGTGGCGCTGGATCGGGCCCGCGAGCAGGCCAAGGGCAAGGCGGCCATCGGCACCACCGGGCGCGGCATTGGTCCGGCCTATGAAGACAAGGTGGCCCGGCGCGGCGTGCGCCTCTCGGACCTGTTCCATCGCGAGCGCCTGGCGCAGAAGCTCGGTGAGCTGCTCGACTACCACAACTTCGTGCTCAAGCATTACTTCGGCGCCCCGACCATGGACTTCCAGGAGGTCCTCGATCAGGCGCTGGCTCACGGTGAGCAGCTGCGGCCGCTGGCCACCGACGTCGGTGCGCTTCTGACCGCCGAGATGCGCAACGACCGCAACATCCTCTTCGAGGGCGCGCAGGGGACCCTGCTGGACATCGATCACGGCACCTATCCCTTCGTGACCTCGTCGAACACCTGCGCCGGGGCGGCCGCTGCCGGGACCGGCGTGGGGCCGCGTACCCTGGACTACATCCTGGGGATCACCAAGGCCTACACCACGCGGGTGGGGCAGGGGCCGTTCCCCACCGAGCTCGATTTCGACGACGAGATGGGCATGCACCTGGGCGAGCGGGGCCATGAGTTCGGCGCCACCACCGGGCGGCAGCGCCGCTGCGGGTGGTTCGACGCCGTGGCCACGCGCCGGGCGGCGCAGATCAACAGCCTCAGCGGGCTGTGCATCACCAAGCTCGACGTGCTCGACGGGCTGGAGACGCTGCGCCTGTGCGTCGGCTACCGGTGCCAGGGGGCGCTCTGTGAGACCCTGCCCTCGGAGGTGGAGACCCTGGCCGAGTGCGAGCCGGTCTACGAGGATATGCCCGGCTGGGCGGAGACCACCTCGGGCATCGAGCGCTACGAGGATCTGCCCGAGAACGCCCGCGCCTATCTGGAGCGCATCGAACAGCTGGTCGGCGTCCCGGTGGCGATGATCTCCACCGGGCCGGATCGCAACGAGACCATCGTCCGCCAGAGCCCGTTCTGATCGGCCCGGCGCG
>PULM01000094.1 GCA_003552345.1 Ectothiorhodospiraceae bacterium | reverse complement strand
GAGGCCTCGGCCAGCCTTGGCATCGCCATCAACCAGGGCAACACCGAGTCCGAGCGCTACAACCTCAACGCCGACTACCTGGAGCGCACCAACGCCCACCGCTTCACCGCCAACCTGGAGCTCAACCGCGGCAAGGACGGCGACGGCGATGAGGACGTCAACAACTCGCGGATCGGCGGCGGCTACGACTGGTTCTTTCACGGCCCCTGGTACGCCAACTCCAACCTCTCCTGGCGCCAGGACCGCAAGGCCGACCTGCGCCAGCGCTACGTCGCCGGTATCGGTGCCGGCTACCAGTTCTTCGACGACGACCGCATCCGCCTCTCCGCCGAGGCCGGCCCCACCTACATCAGCGAGGAGAAGCTTGCCACCGGCGAGCGCAACCGCGAGGCCGCCGCGCGCTGGGCGCTGGATTACCGGCAGTACTTTATGGAAGGGGCCCTGCGCTTTTTCCACCGCCACGAGCTGATCGCCGAGCTGAGCGACTCCGACGCTTGGTTCGTCACCTCGCGCACCGGGCTGCGCATGCCGCTGATGGAGAACCTCAGCGCCAGCCTGCAGCTCAACTACGACTACGACAACGACACCGAGGCGGAATCCCGCTACGACGCCACCACCCTGGTCAACCTGACCTACGACTGGTGAGCACGGGCGCCGACTACGGCTGCCAGCGGTAGCTGCGGGTCAGCTGCCCGCCGCCGGGACCGATCTCGGTGGTGGGCAGCGCCTCCGGCCAGAGGCGCTCGGCGTCATCCAGGTCCTCGGCCACCCGCTCGGGGCTGCGGGCCAGGAGCAGGCGCAGGGTGACCCGATCCCCGGCGATCCGCTGCACATCCACCTGTTCGACACCCGTCACCTCCTCCAGGTAGCGCACCGCACCCAGGTAGTCCTCCACGGCGTCGATGTCGGTCAGGGCGATCTCCAGCTGCTGACCATCGTGCTCACCGGGGACCACCGCAAAGCGCCGGGTCAGGGCACCGCCGACCTCATCCAGCCCCTGCTCAACCACCCCCTCCAGATCGCCGGGGCCGGTGTGGTACTGCAGGGCGTCGTCACCAGCGAGCACCGTCCAGCGCGCCCGCCAGGCCCCGGTGCTCGCCTTGCGCAGACCCGCCGCCACCACCGCGGTGCTGCCGTAGCGCTGCGAGGCCTCACGCAGCGCCTCATCGAAACCACCCCAGATATCCACGAAACCCACGGCCTGGCGATCGCGCAGATCCAGGGTCGGATACATCAGCGGCAGGGCCCGCTGCCCCGCCCCCTCGTGGAGCGCTTCGAGCACCTCGCCCTCGGTCCCCGAGGCGGCGAAACCAAGCAGATCGCGCCGCCCACCGATCTCGGTCCCGACCCAGAGCAGGATCGGCGCCCGGTGCTCACCCCAGACGGCCACGTCGCGCTCGCCCAGGTGGCGCAGCAGCACATCGCCCTCGTAGCGCAGCTCCACCGCCAGCTCATCGTCCAGGCGCAGGTAGCGGTAGCTCTCGAGATAACGCTGCGCGTCGTCGAGAAGCTCACCGGCCGGGTGATCCTCCAGGCCGTGGTAGACCCCCACCATGCGCCCGATCACCCGTTCCAGGCCGGCCTCCACGGCGGCATCGCGCTCGGCGTCCTGGCGGCCGTCCACACGAACCTCGGCGGTGTAGAGATCACTCGCCGCCGCCTGCCCGGCCCCGAGCAGGGCGCAGGCGGCCAGGACCATGGCCGGCAGGACGCGGCAACGGCGGTGGAGGCGACGATCGGAGGCGGAGGGTGCGGCCGTGCTCATGGGCGGGCTGTCGATCATCCGTAGGGGTCAGGGTTCAGGGTGGATCACTGAGGGTGCAGAGCGCACGCCTGCTGTCCAACATACCACGAGCCACGGGGCCCCATGGAGCCGCGATCCACGTCGCCGGGGCCCGACAGGCTGCACCGACGCCGTGGCATCAGGGCGCCCTGCAACCCCGGCCGCCCGCGTTCAGCCGGGCGCTTGGCGCCGCCGGGGGCCGGGCGTCATACTACGCGGCATTGGCTTACGAGCCCTGCCCACCGGTACACCCCAGGAGAACCGCCTTGGAAGAGCAACGCCCGCTGACCTATCGCGACGCCGGGGTCGATATCGACGCCGGCAACGACCTTGTCAGCCGTATCCGCCCGGCTGTCGAATCCACCCGCCGCCCCGAGGTGCTCGGCGGCATCGGTGGCTTCGGCGGCCTGGTCGAGCTGCCCGACGGCTACCGCCGCCCGGTGCTGGTCGCCGGCACCGACGGGGTCGGCACCAAGCTGCGCCTGGCCATCGAGACCGGGCGCCACGAGGGGGTCGGCACGGATCTGGTGGCCATGTGCGTCAACGACGTGGTGGTCCAAGGCGCGGAGCCGCTGTTCTTCCTCGACTACTACGCCACCAGCCGCCTCGACGTGGATACCGCCGCCGCCGTGGTGCAGGGCATCGCCGCCGGCTGCCGCGACGCCGGCGCCGCGCTGCTCGGCGGCGAGACCGCCGAGATGCCCGGCATGTACGCCGACAGCGACTACGACCTGGCCGGCTTCTGCGTCGGTGTGGTCGAGCGCGAGCAACTGATCGAGGGCACCACCGTCACCCCCGGCGACGTGCTCATCGCCCTGCCCGCCTCGGGCCCGCACTCCAACGGCTACTCGCTGATCCGCAAGATCCTTGAGCGCCACCCCGGGGCGCTGGACGAGCCCCTGGAGGGCGAGTCGCTGGCCGATCACCTGATGCGGCCGACGCGCATCTACGTCACCCCGGCGCTGCGGCTGGCCGAGTCGGTGCGGGTCAAGGCCTTCTGCCACGTCACCGGCGGCGGTCTGCCGGAGAACTTGCCCCGGGTCCTGCCCGAGCACTGCGCCGCGGCGCTGGAGCGCTGGCCGTGGCCGGCGGTCTTCGACTGGCTGGCACGCGCCGGCAACGTCGAGCGCGGTGAGATGCTGCGCACCTTCAACTGCGGCGTCGGCTTCGTGGCCTGCGTCGACGCCGCCGACGCCGAGCGTGCCCTGGCCGTGCTCGAGGAGCAGGGCGAGTGCCCCTGGCGGCTGGGCGAGGTGGTCGCCGCCGAAGACGGCACCCCGCGGCTGACCATCGACGGGGCCACGCCGTGAGCCAGGGCCCGCGGATCGCCGTCCTGCTCTCGGGCAGCGGCAGCAACCTGCAGGCCCTGCTCGATCAGCACGCCGCCGGGCAGCTGCCCGGGACCTTCGCCTGCGTGCTCAGCAACCGGGCCGACGCCTACGGGCTGCAGCGGGCCGAGGCCGCCGGCGTACCCACGGCGGTGGTCGATCACCGCCCCTTCCCCGACCGCGAGACCTTCGACGCCGCCCTGGTTGAGCGGCTGGAGGCGGTGGGCGTGGATCTGGTGGTGCTCGCCGGTTTCATGCGCATCCTCACGCCGGTCTTCGTCCAGCGTTTCGAGGGCCGGCTGCTGAACATCCATCCGTCGTTGCTGCCGGATTTCCGTGGGCTGCACACCCATGAGCGGGCCCTGGAGGCGGGGGTCGAGGAGCACGGCTGCACGGTGCACTTCGTCACCCCGGAACTCGACGCCGGACCGGCCATCGTGCAGGGGGTGGTGCCGGTCCATGCCGGGGATTCGCCCGAGGCGCTGGCGCAGCGGGTGCAGGTGCAGGAGCATCGGGTCTATCCGCTGGCGGTGCGTTGGTTGGCGCAGGGGCGGCTGGCGCTGACGGAGGCCGGGGTGGAGCTGGATGGGCGG